>JAEZAF010000245.1 GCA_023430545.1 Chloroflexota bacterium | reverse complement strand
CTCATCACGCTGGCCTGCAGATGGGCTGGCACTGCTTCAAAGATCTCATTCGTGTTCAGCACCGCACGGCCACTGCTGTCAATGACATGACCACCCGGCAGCAGATAATCCTCCAGCTTCGCCAGTTGAATCACGGAGGTCGGCGCTGCCGTGGGAATACCTGTACGCCGCAGGGCTTCACCTTCGGCCTGAACCAGCGCGCTCTCCTGCTGTAATTTAGTCATCTCGGCAAACGTCAGGGAAACAATCGCGATCAGCCCCAGAACGGCAGCCACTTCGATAAGAAGCAGCAGGCGATCAAACAGTTTGCGGGGCGCTGGTTTCGTCTCTGTCCGGTCTTCATCCTCAAGATACAGCAGTTCATCGTCGATATTTTCGTCATCGTCGTAGGTATCATCATATGCGGCAGTGGATGGCGCAGGGCTGGCTGGTACCGTATCTGACGGCGCGACAGGAGTCGATCTGGATGGCGCGGGTGCTCCACCCTGAAGCATCGATTCCAGCGTGTCGAGGGTAAACGACTCAGTTGAAATCGCTGAGACTTTTGGCTTGACTTCTGCTTCAGGTCTGACGGGTGCAGGGACGGTGGGCGCAGGCTGAGCGCGTCTGGGTCGAGGTTCTTCCGGCGCGACTGTGACCACTCTGCCCTGTGATTTCATTCGGGTCAGCCGCTTCTGGCGTTCCTGCCGCCGTCGGATCGCCAGAATGCGCTCCAGTTCTTCAATCGAGTATTCGGTTAGATCTCGTTTATTGCGCATGAGGGTTCTGGTATTCCAACTTATTTATCGTCTGCGTCCCGGAGGCCTGACCGTTACCGACTGGTTTTACGTGCAACCGCAAAGACTTCGCGCTCGAAAAACCAGTTCAGCGGCGGGATGCTGAAAGCGATCTTACGCAGCAGCGCAAGCAGCGCATTCTCCTTACGATGCTGCGGTGGGCTGTCCAGCCAGACCTTGCCGCTGAAATCCGCCTGCTTCAACGCCTGCGACATGCTCCACCACGACTGCTCGTTGACGTGTACATGCTCGTTGACATCCACCAGAAACTGGCGGGGATTTTTGGGATACTTCGCCCCCTGTCCCGTCAGCGTGCGGAAGGCGCGCACCACGGGATAGGCGTAGCGGTCATACCAGACATTCGGCGCGGTATGGATAATGAACGCACCATCCGGTTTCAGCACCCGATGGATTTCCTTCATCGCGATCTGAAGCTCCCACGGGTGGAGATGCTCGACCACATCGAACATCAGCACACGGTCAAAATAGGCAGTCGGGAACGGCAGATGCTTGGCATCCGCCAGCGCGACGGCGGTATGCCCCGGCGCGGTGTCGTCGATGGTCTCAATCACCTGCTGGGACATGTTGACGGCTACCGGCGCATAATCGATGCCGTAGGCGTCTGCGCCAAGCGCGGCACAGTGCCGGAGGATCTCGCCGCGCCCGCAGCCAACGTCCAGCACCTGCATCCCCGGCACGACCTCTGCCAGTGCGAATGCTGCTGACAGCCGCCGCGAAAGATGCTGGCCTTCGCTCTCGTTGAACTCATCGAAGCCTTCACACGCTGTGCGAAAGTATTCCTCAGTGTAAAGGGTTGGGGGAAGGGGTGTTTTTTGGTTATCCAACGGTCCGTCTCTGCCTGTTGTCACAGTCAATATACGCTCAAACGTGCAGAGCGATCAATGAAGCGATTATACAGAACACCTCACCCAACGCAATAATGAAGTCCTGTCAGTGCGCCTGACCACCCGATGCACCTTCCGCTGAAAGTAGGGAACTCATAGGTTGACCGTACAGACTTTATAGGACATCAGATGCTAGGCTTTCACCAGCCCTGTATCGACGCAACCAGCGAGGTGGAGATGAAAATCGGCGTATTTTCGGACGTGCATGGTCATCTGGATGAACTCCACCAAACGTTAAAGCTGTTCGAAACGCATGGTGTTAATCAGACCGTCTGCGCCGGAGACCTTGCCCATAAGGGACCCCATGGTGATGCCGTCATGGCAGTGATGCAGGAATATGGCATCCCCTGCGTGCTGGGTAACCATGATGCAAAAGCCCAGCATGACTGGCTGACTGATTATCTGCAACCACTGAGCGATTCGTCCCTGAAATATCTGCAAACACTTCCGCCGGAAATGACCTTTAACTGGGCAGGCATCTCGGTGTATATCTGCCATTCTACACCGTGGCACGATCCTTCGGTGTACGTATATCCCTCTCGACCAGAAGCCTTATTCAGGCTGGTGGCACAGACCGTCACCGCTCGGATCATCATCACGGGTCACACTCATCACCCGATGCGAGTTGAAATCGATGGTAAGACGATTCTCAACCCAGGTTCTATCTATAGCAACCGCAACCGCCGCGAACGCACCTGCGGAATCCTGAGTCTTCCTTCACTTAAGTTTGATCTCTACGACATCGACACAGGCCAACTGCTTCATCTACAGGTGGTACAGGCAGGTTCACTGGTGCCGTCGTGCGAACGATAGACTAAAAGAAGCCCTCACCTGAAGGTAAGGGCTTCTGTCATAACAGCCTAGAAGTAGCTGCTGATGATCTCCAGCAGTTCGAGAATGGAGGATGGATCACCGGACTGGACGCGGGTGGCGCTGGTCCGGGCGATGCTGTTCAGCGCGTTAATGTCGGCGTCGCGGCCATAGGCGACGGGGATCACGATCACCGGATTGCGGCTTTCACGACTGTCACTGATCGCACGCAGCGCATCATTCAGCGTAGCGCCCATACTGCCGGTATCGGCTCCATCGCTCAGGATGACGACAGCGCGGATACGGTCGCCTTCTTCCGCATCGTTCATCATCTCGACGACTTCACTTACCGACATATAGAGTTCTGTGCCGCCTTCCGAGCGCAGGCTGTTGATATTGGCCGTCACCTGATTCAGATTGCTTTCCAGATTGCCAAGCGGGACGAGTGTGCGCACATCATCGCTGAAGATGCTCAGGCCCAGACGAGTCCCCGCTTCCAGATTTTCAGCAAAGGCTACGGCGGCTTCTTTAGCCTGCGCCAGCTTGCCGTCGGTCTCCATCGAACCGGAGACGTCGATCAGCAGCATGACATCGGCCTGCTTCTTGACGAAGGCCCAGCTCTGCTGGATTGCGGCGATCACTGCCGGTTCGGGCACATCCAGCACGTTTGCCGGCCCATTCGGGTCAACGCCGTTTTCAGTGACAAACGGATAGGCAACGGGCACATTTGGATTGGCTGGACGGAAACCCGCTTCCATAATGCGGCGCTGGATGGGTTCGGTCAGGATATAATCCACGAAGACACGGGCCGCCTGCTTCTGCTCTTCGGTCACCCAATCGGCATTGACGATGCCCATCGGATGCTCATGCCAGAACGTCCCTTCCTTCGGATAGAGCGCGACCAGTTTTTCCGGCGGCTTGATCTCGGTTTTACCCTCGTTGATGTAAATCAGGTCGTTTTCTTCCAGCGCGACGAAATCGACATATTCCGTCCCCTGTGCGATATATTCCTTGAACTCTGTGGTGCGGCGTGAGTAGTGACGAATGAGCTGTTCGATGCGGCGTACACCGTCCTGCACGTCTTCATCGTTGACCTGTGCGACATCAATCCGGCGACCGGTGAAGCCGTTCTCACGGGCGGAGGCATAGAACTCGGCGATCAGTGTCGAAAGCGCAGTTGAGCTGATAAACGGATCAGTATGACCGTAATACACCTGACGCCGCGCACCGGGCAGGCCGTAATCCTGCCAGCCATTGGGGCTGTCCAGCACCTGAAGCAGCTCTTCCCAGCCGATTTCCTGATAGCCCACGGTTTCGCGGATCGCTTCCAGGCGGCTTTCCCAGATCGCCATCACGACGGGCGCGAGGGCGGTGGCGCGACTCTGTGAGAGATCGAACAGTTCGCGCCCACTCTGATAATTTGCCAGCGCCAGCCAGTGACTGACTGACGGCTCGAAGATCACGGGTTTGACGACGTTCTGGTTATTCGGCGCGATGATGGCATTCACAATTCCCTGCATCACCGTCCCGGAAGAACCATCCGTCCCGGTGACGTAAATCGGGCGTTCCCCGCTTTGCAGCGGCTGTCCGGTGACCGGATTGCGCCCTTCGCGGTAGGCCTGATTGAAATCTGCAATCGCCTGCGGCATATACAGTGCAGACTCGGGCGCATAGATGATATCAATCTGGATGGCATTCTGTGGAATGTCACCCCCACCCGGTTGATCGCCGTTATCCCCGTTGCATCCGCTGAGAATGCCAGCCATCAGCATGAGCATCGCGATGGCAGCAAGCTTGATTCGAGACATGGTTCCTTCCCTTTCAGTGCCGCAGCCAGTCGCGGCAGGTATCACAGGATAATGAAAATTAGCGAATATTGCTGATCCACGAGAGCAGTGTGCGGATATCGGTCAGGGTTGGGGGCTGGATAATCGCGGTATTAGCTTCCGAAAGATCACGGTTCAGCGGCAGGCCCATCGCTTCCGCCTGCGCAAACAGGGTATCCGCCTGCGTTACACTGCGAGAGGCAGGCCGCAGTCCATAGGTGGTCAGCAGATTCTGCTGGGGCGCAGCCTGAAGGAAACGTCCGAGTGCATCCACCGCTGAACGAACATCCTGCACAGTTTGCGCGTCTTCCCATCGGGTTAAGGGGAAATCAAAGACAAACAGATATTCCGGCTCACTGAAGCGGATCTCACCGCGCTGTGACAGCGCCGTCAGATTGCGCAGCCACTGGCTTTCCGGCGCGATGGCGACATCAACAACCGATGTGCCGCGACTGGCGGTGATGGCGGCGATGTCGCTGCCAATGGTGAAATTGACCGCCTCGAATACCGGACGCATCCACTGGCGGAATTCACTACTCGTCAGTTGTGCGCCACTTGGAGTCGCTGTATCGCTGAATTCTGCCGCTGCTGTCAGCACCGCGCCGATGCCGGTCAGCGCATCGGAAGGCTGATTGAACGCCAGCTTGAAGAATTGCCAGCTTGCCTGTCCACCTAATGCCTGCCAGCTTTCCTCTTCAGCGGCACCCTGCACCAGTGACCAGTTCAGCGGCGCTGTCTCGCTGTCGGTCAGGATGTTCACGCGCTCACTGAAGCCTGCCCAGATCAGGACAGTCTTCGCCAGTGAGGGCGAGACAGTGACAAACGGCAGAGCGCGTTCCTCGGCATACGTCAGGCTGGCATTGGACGAGGGAAGCCATGCATCCGGGTGACTGGCACCGTTCCACGGGGAAATCTCCGCCCAGACATCCACATCCGGGATTATCGATAAATTCACATGGACGCGCCTGCCAGCACCGACCACAACGCCCTGTTCGTTAAACTGGCTGACGCTGGCCCGCGCCCACTCCTCGATCAGCGGATCAACGGCGACCGTGATTTCAATCGGTGGCTGATTTTGCAGAAGGGTGCTTGCAGCGATGATCCCCAGTGCAACAAGCCCGAATATAAACAGAACGATTGTGCCTCTTCTCATCCCAACCTCAATTGCGCGACTGCCTGTAAGATATCTTTAAAATGCCTTGTCATAGCTTATATGAGAATGACGCAAGTGGATACAAAAAGATCTCATCAAATACCCCCAATTAAAAAGGGTATCGTGTCCCTTCCTTCACATATTATATTGGGAAGGTAAATTCGTGTACCCAACACACTTCAGACAGAGGTAAAAATCACCATATATATCAGATTCCTACAAATTTTGGGTAAAATAAGAACAAAACTGTATCGATAGAGGGAGATAAGTATGAATTCAAGTTGGGGGGATTATGCCATCCCACAGAAGGCCAAGCGTGAGAACGTCGATATTCAGGCGATCATGCGACTGGTCTACATCTGGATGGGACTGGGCCTGCTGGTGACTGCCGTCGCTTCATGGCTGACGCTGAATACACCGTTTCTGATCGAAGCCCGTGGAAATACTCCACTGCTGCTCGGTGCGATCATTGCCCAGTTCGCGATGGTGATTGCAATCAGTGCTGGTCTTAATCGTGACTGGCTCACTCCAAATCTGGCAAGCATCCTGTTCTTCGGTTATGCCGCTGTGACAGGATTTACGCTGTCAATCGTCTTTGTCGTGTTCGAAGTGGGTGCAATCACGAATGCGCTGGTGACTACCACCCTGCTGTTCGGGATTATGACGATCTTCGGCTATACCACGAAGATGGACCTCACCAAGTGGGGCACCTATCTGATCATCGGTCTGATCGGTCTGCTGGTCGCGATGGTGGTCAATATCTTCCTCGGCAGCAGCACGCTCGAACTGATTATCAGTGCAATCGGTGTGCTGATCTTTACCGGCCTGACCGCTTATGACACACAGAAGATCCGTGAATACAGCGAAAATGCCGCGCTGACCAGCACTGGCAATATGGTGCTTAAATTAAGCATCTATGGTGCGCTGATCCTGTACCTCGACTTCATCAACCTGTTCCTGTTCCTGCTGCGCCTGTTCGGTGGTGGCAGCCGCGACTAGCTGGTTGTAACAATCGACTGAATGACACAACAGCGGTGGAGCAGACTTCACCGCTGTTGTTTTGTATTCCCCCCTGCCCACGTCTATACTGATGCAGATCATCGACTTTTTCAGGTGCTGCTTCACCGCTGCTGACAACAAACCTCAGGCATGCCTCCCTGTGGCAATGTGAAATTTGGTCTGTATCGCTTCCGTATTCAGAATTCAAACAGGAAATTCAGTGACATCAGCAAAAACAAATACGATCCCGGAGCCGTCACAGCTCACCAGCCTTCGGGCGCTGCGGGCGATTATCCAGACACGGAGTATGCTTCCTGCCATGCTGGTCTTCCACCGCGAAGTCGGGGATGTGTTTCAGTTCGCCCTGCCGGGTTTCAGCCCGGTCGTGCTGTCTGGCGCAGAGGCCTGTCATTTCGTGCTGGTTGAAGCAAAAGACGATCTGCTGTGGCGTGCTGAGGGTGAGCCGATCACCAATCTGCTGGAACAGGGCGTGCTGGTGCTGGATGGTGAAGCCCATGACCGCCTGCGCCGACAGCTTCAGCCGCCACTGCACAAGCAGATGCTCTCTGGTTACAGCGAAAGCATCGTCCGCTGTACCGACCAGATTACCAGCCAGTGGACCGATACCGAACCGGTCGATATGCTGGCGGCGATGCGCAAAATCGCCCTGCTGGTGCTGATGGATGCGCTGTTCGATGTCGATTACACCCCAGAACTGAAAGCGCAGTGGGAGTCAGTTCTGCGACTCATCAAGTATGTCTCACCGGGGCTGTGGCTGCTATGGGAAGGAATGCCGCATCCGGGTTATAAGCGTGCCCGTCAGCAGATCGACGATTACTGGTACAAAATCATCGCAGAACGGCGGCAGCATCCGAAGGAAAACGCCACGGATATGCTGTCTGTGCTGATCAACAGTGGTCTGAGTGATGAAGTGATCCGTGATCAGTTGATGACGATGCTGGTCGCCGGACACGATACCACAACAGCGATGCTGGCATGGGGCTTTTATCTGCTCGGCCAGCACCCTGAAGCCGTCGCCAGACTTCAGGCAGAAATTGATGCCGCTATCGGTGATCAGCCACCTAACGCAGAAAATACCCAGCACCTACCCTATCTCAACTGCTTTATTCAGGAGTCGATGCGGCTGTATCCGCCGCTGCACTTTGGATCTCGCATCGCCGCCCGTGATCTCGAATTCGACGGCTATACCATCGAGAAAGGTCGGCGTATCCTCTATTCGATTTTTCTCACTCACCGTCACCCGGGATTGTGGGAACGCCCGGACGATTTCATGCCGGAACGCTTTCTGCCGGAAAATAAGGGGGATCGTCCGCACTACGCTTATGTACCGTTTGGCGGGGGCGCACGTATCTGCATCGGGATGGCATTCGCCCAGGTGGAAATGCGCCTGATTCTGGTGCGCATCCTCCAGCAGTACGATGTATTGAAGCGCTTCGGTCACGTTCATATGCACATGGGCGTCACAATTGAGCCGCGCCCCGGTGTGCGCATGCAGCCTCTCCGACGCCGTTAGTCTTTGGATCTCACAGAAGGATCATCACCGCATATGTCAGAGTCACCCGCACCACTTCTCACTTTTGTTCAGTTCAGCGACACGCATCTCTATCTTGATCCTGAACAGACAACCGAATTCATCCCGTTTTCGCCACTGCCCGTCACGAATGCCGTCATTGAGGCCATCAACGCCCTGCCTTTTCACATCGATTTCGTGCTTCACACCGGTGATGTGATGACCGACCCTGAAAACGCCGAAGACTATCAGTATGCCGCGAAGGTGATCGAAAAGCTGAACGCTCCGGTCTATTATATGCCGGGGAATCATGACCGTATCGACGGGATGCGCCAGTACCTGATGCCGCAGCAGAAGTTTCCGTCAGACAGCCAGTTTTACTACGACTTCGAGTTCAACGGGGTTCAGATCATCATGCTGGACAGCCATATCCCGATGACCGGTCATGGTGTCATCAGTGATGAGCAGCTCGAATGGCTGGCCGAGACATGCAATCCGGCTGATTCGCGTCCGCTGGTGGTAGCGCTGCACCATCATCCGATTGAACTCGGTATACCGTGGTTCGATCAGCTTGCCCTGAAAAACGGATCGACGCTGCACGACAGACTATTAAGCGTCCGGGACCGTCTGCGTGGTGTTTTCTATGGGCATATTCACCAGAATACTGCCACAGTCCGTGATGGGATTTCCTATTTCAGTTGTCTGAGCGCGTGGTATCAATTACGGTCATGGTATGGGCAGAAAGAGCCGCAGCTTGATCCAGTGCAGCAGCCCGGTTTCAACGTTATAAAGCTGACTGCCACTGAGATGATTGTCCAGCGCTATCTCGTGCCGTTTGATCCGGGTGTGTAAGCGCGGAATCGATGTCAGACGGATTTATGAAATGCTTCACAAGTGCTAAGACTCTGTTAAACCATGACCTTTGCGTTGTAATCGGAGAGGTCCTATGACAGAATATGCGCCGTATATCAGAGTCAGATCATAAACGATGGTTCGATTGGAAAACATATTTAACAGCCGACGCGGCCAGATACTGCGCGAAAACCTGACTGCGTACCTCTTCCTCGCACCGGCAGGGTTGATTATTTTCGTCTTCGGGATCTTCCCGGTCGCTTTTGCCTTTTTCGTCAGCCTGCATGAGTGGGGCCGCTTCCCGGAAGAATACACCGGACTCAAACAGTATCAGGACGCCCTGGGCGACTTTGCCTATGTGCTCTTTTTCTGGATCGCCGCTGGACTGATCGCCTTCGGCCTTTTCAGCCTGTGGAAACTCTTTCAGCAGAATCGCGGCAGTCCTGTCAACTTTCTGATGCTGGCCCCCGCCGCCGCCATCACTGCTGCGATCCTCACGTTCGTCAACTGGCTGTTTATCGTGCTGATTTTCATCATGAATGTGCCGGTTCGCCTGCGCGGACAGACGACTTCACAGGGGTTGTTCGTCGAAGAATTTCTCAGAAGCTTCACTTTTCCTGAACCACTGGCCGCCGCAGACATCCTGTGGCCGGTTGTGATCGGGGCGGCGCTGGTGACAATGGTGTTCTACGCACTGGTCAGAACTGAGGATAAGTCAGGCGTTCTGCTTCGGGCAACAACCGCATTTCTGGCATTAGGGGCCGGGGTGCTGCTGATGAGCCTGACCGTCAACGAGATCCAGATGGCTGTCGATGCCGCCCGCGAGAAAGGCGAGTCCCTGCCGATCTGGTCGCAGGTTATCCTGATCAGTACAGGTGCGGCTTTGTTCGCGGCGGCGTATCCGGTATGGAAGCGGGCGCATCGTGCAGAGGACAACCGCCGCTTCATCGGCCTGCTGCTGACTGCGGTCCTGCTGATCATCGGGGCTTATCTGCTGATTGCGCAGCTCCCTTCTGCCCTTGCCGAAGCGGACAAGGACATCCTGAGGGGGTTCAACGTCACGGTGATGTACACCATCGGGACGGTACCGCTTCAGCTTACAATCGGATTGGGGTTGGCACTGCTGCTCTTCCAGAACATTCGCGGGAAGTCATTCTTCCGCGTGGTTTACTTCCTGCCGTACATCACACCGTTTGTCGCAACCTCTGCCGTATTCAGCCTGATTTTCTCGCACCGGCCAGACTCCCCCATCAACCAGCTTATCAACAGCGTCGGCATCCCCGATCAGACATGGCTCCAGCAGCCTCGCGGGATTTTCGAGCTGCTGTTCGGCAGTGGTATCCCGTCATGGCTGGTGGGGCCGGGCCTCGCGCTGATCGTCATCATCCTGTACAACACGTGGGTTTATGCCGGTTACAGCACGGTGATTTTCCTCGCCGGTCTCGGTAACATCTCACGCGAGACGTACGAAGCAGCCCGCATCGACGGCGCGAACCAGTGGCAGACGTTCCGGTTTATCACCCTGCCGCTGCTCTCCCCAACCACCTTTTTCCTCGTCCTCATCGCCACAATCGGTACGTTTCAGGCTTTCACACAGATCTTCCTGCTGCGTAAACCAGGCGCATATGAGGCTGTCGATACCATCAACATCTATATTCTGGAAGAAATCCGCGCCAGCCGCCCCGACTATGCCTATGGTTCGGCGATGGCCTTTGTCCTGTTCGGCGTGATTTTGATCCTGACTATCCTTCAGAACCGTTACGCACAGCGCAGGGTATTCTATGGCTGAGCTTACTCAATCCACGCCGAATCCGATTCCGGTCAGCCCGGGCAGTGTGGAGACCACAACCGCAAGCGCCGAGACACCACGTGTCCCACTCAATATTGGCCGCATCCTGACCTATGCTATCCTGATCTTTGGCGCATTTATCGCGGTGCTTCCGTTCCTGTGGATGCTCAACTGGTCGGTGATGACCGCCAACGAAGTCGCACGCGGTCAGTTCATGCCGACGACGGTCCGCCTGCAAAACTATACCGATGCATGGAACCGTGCGAATTTCGGGCTGTTTATGTGGAACAGCGTCCGCATCAGCGCCATCAGTATTGGCGGGATGCTGCTGTTCAACATCCCGGCAGCCTATGCTTTTGCACGCATGAAGTTCTACGGCAAGAATACTCTGTTCGCAATCATGCTCATCACGCTGATGATTCCCGATGTCGTGACGCTGATCCCCAATTTCCTGACGGTCGTCTGGCTGGATCGTCTGGGGGAAAGCCTGCTCGGAGATATGGGCCGCTGGATCAACAACTGGCCATCGCTGACGATCCCGTTTATGGCATCCGCCTTTGCGATCTTCCTGCTGCGCCAGTTCTTCGCGCAGATTCCCGAAGACCTGTGGGATGCAGCACGCATCGATGGCGCGGGACACTTCCGCTTCCTGCGGTCGGTCGTCATTCCGCTGTCCAAGGCCCCGATTATGACGGTTGTCACCCTGTCGTTTATCGCATCGTGGAACTCGCTGCTGTGGCCGCTGCTGGTCGCCAATGACGACTCGTGGCGTCCGATTGCGTTTGGCCTGACTAAATTTGTGACCGCCGACGCCAGTGATGCTTTCAACCTGCAAATGGCGGCTTCGGTCATCATGGTGCTTCCAATTCTGCTGGTGTATTTCATCACCCAGCGCCAGTTTACCGAAGGAATCGCGACGACCGGCCTGAAAGGTTAATCCGTTGAACCCTCCACCGCTGTAACAGGCGGTGTTCTTGTGCTGCCGGGGAGGGAGTTACCGGCAGTACCGTCTGATCTCAGACAGCAGGCAATAAAAGCTGGCAGGAAACTTTCAATCATAAGGAGAAACACATGTTTAAAAAATTGACCGTTCTTCTTTCCATCGCGCTACTGATGCTGACCTTTGGCATCGTGGCAGCGCAGGATACTGGCGATCTCAGCAGTGTCGATCCGTCGGGTCAGACAATTGTCTACTGGCATGAATGGGACGGTGCACAGCTCGAAGCGATTGACCAGATCATCGCTAACTTCAATGAGAACAACGAATGGGGCATTACGGTCGAGACTGTGGCGCAGGGTAACACCGGCAATATGGGTGAAGCCATGAATGCAGCCATCACCAGCGGTGACCTGCCCAATCTGGTCGGTGCATTCTCTGACACCGCGATGGGTTATCTGCTGGACGGCGTGCTGGTCCCGCTCGATGCCTATGTCGATGATGCAACCTGGGGCTTCAGCGAAGAAGAAAAGGCCGACATCAACTTTGCACTGATCGACGGCTTCAACCGCATCGGCGGCGAACCCTTCAACGATCAGCTTCTGGCATGGCCGATTGGTATGTCTACCGTCGCGCTGTCGGTCAACCTCGATATGCTGGCCGAGCTGGGTTACGAAAACCCGCCGCAGACTCTGGAAGAATTCCGCGAAGTTTCCTGTGCTGCTGCCGAACTGACCACCGCGGATGGTGGTGATGTTCAGGGCTTCCCGATCCGCCTGAATGGTCAGGACATGGAAGCGTTCATCGTCAGCCAGGGTGGATCGATCTTTGATCACGAAACCAATGAGTTCAACTTCACCAACGAAACCACCATCAGCGTCCTCCAGTTCTTCCAGGACCTGTACAACGATGGCTGCGCTTATGTCCCCGAAACCGCATTCGCCAACACCGCTGACTTCGCGTTCGGCCTGAACCCGATGGCCGTCGGCAGCAGCGTTGGTGTGCCGTTCATCCGTGGTGACATCGAAGAAAGCGGCAGCGGCATCGAGAACTGGGTGAACACCACCCCGCCGTGGAGCGAAGGCAACCGCACTATCCTGACCAACTTCCGCAGCGTGGCAATGATCGCCAGCACACCTGAACAGCAGCTCGCGACATGGCTGTTCATCAAGCACCTCGCCAGCGCGGAATCACAGCAGATCTGGACGGAAACCACTCTGTACCAACCGTATCGTACCACCGGCTTCGAAGCCCTCAGCCCGGACTTCCTTGAAGCCAACCCGCAGTTCACCGATATTGCCGACATCCTTCAGGACGAAGAAGTCAAGCAGTATGCTGGTGCGCAGGTCTTCGGGTACCGTGATGCCTTCGTGGAATTCACTAACCTCGTGGCTGACATCACGACCGGTGGCATGAGTGTTGAAGATGCCGCCGCTACCCGCGAAGCCGCTGCCAACGAACTGCTGTCCGAGCGCCTCGAAGAACTCGAATAACACGTTTTCCTGATTAACAAAAAAGCGGACTCATCTGAGTCCGCTTTTTTATATCTGTCCTGAAAAGGTTGAAATCAGGCGGGCTTCACGCGGATCAGCTCCGCGAGATTGTGCCCGATAATGCGATATTCATCGCGCAGCCGAAGCTGCATCGGCCCACTGAAGGGCGCGGCATGGATCAGGTGGACCATTGCCCCCGGTGTCAGCCCCAGGGCCGACATATAATTCAGGCGATCCGGTTCGCGTGTGAGAATCCGCGTGACGCGATAGGCGACTTCCGGCCTGGCATCCGTCAGCAGCATATCGTCGATCTGATTCAGGGTGCCATCTGGCTGCGGAATAGGCTCTCCGTGCGGGCAGAATTCCGGCTTACCGGCCATTTCCCACATCCGATCGGTCAGCGCTCCACTCATCCCGGCGCTGAGTTTCTGGGCTTCTTCGTACACCACTTCCCACGAGAACCCCATCACATTGACGAGAAAGGCTTCCGCAATCCGGTGCAGGCGCAGACGCAGACGCGCCTCATGTTCGCCCTGTTCGGTCAGGCGAATACCCTGGTACGGCTCGTGATGAAGCAGGTTCTGTTCGCGCAGGCGCGTCACCATACGATTGACGGCGGGTGCTGTCACCCCTAACAGATCGGCAAGCTGAGAGGTGCTGACGTAGGGATTATCACCTGATTTCCGGTCATTCAGGCGATAGATTTCCACCAGATAATCCAGCATCTTCGCACTGATCGAATCAGAATCTTCTCGCTGACTTCTGTCTTTAGCAGTCATGGATATTTCAACTTCGCTCGGATTATCTGACTGATCTCAGGTTGAGGTCTACCAACCGTGTTCGAGACGGGTAATCAATCGCTCTGGCATATCGACCGCACGCATCCGCCGCTGTACGGCAGCAATATCGTATTCCACACGGCGGTGTTCCCAGACATGCCGGTCAAAATCGAGGATGGCGTATGCAGCACGCGGGTCGGCATCACGCGGCTGGCCGACACTGCCCGGATTGATAATCTGGCGATGGCCGTTGAGCTGCCGCTTCTGTCCATATGCCGGACGAATGGTTTCAGGGTCGCGCAGGTCGGACTGCATTTCGTAAATCACCGGCTGATGGGTATGCCCCACCAGACAGTAAGGGGTTTCGAAGTGGGGGAAGTTCATCGCGGCCACATACGGCTCAAGAATATATTCCCAGATGGGTTCACGCGGGCTGGCGTGTACCAGTGTAAATTCGCCAATGACAAAGGTGGTCGGCAGCGCTTCCAGCCAGCGGGTATTCGCCGGGGTCAGCGTGGTCCGGGTCCAGTCAACGGCGCGGCGTGCATCTGGATTAAACGTGTGAATATCGAGCCGGTTCAGCGCCGCCCAGTCATGGTTACCAGCCAGACATAGATGCGGAAGCTCCTGAAGCTTTTCGACACAGTCGTTAGGGTCTGGCCCATAGCCGACAACGTCTCCAAGACACCAGACGTAATCCCAATCGCCCTTTGCATCTCTAAGCACGGTTTCAAACGCAGTATAATTCGCATGGATATCGGAAATGATGAGAACGCGCATGTCAGGTCGCAGAGTCCAGGTTAAGGATAAGTACTGTGAATAATCGGTGCATCATACCACGCAATCAGCACTGCTGCGAACCGTGATACATGCAATAAGGTGTGCAATAGGTGTATCAGGTTCACAATTCGTGACACACACTATTTCATATTATAGGGACCAAATTATCCAGAATACAATTGTGATCAGGTTAAGGACGCGAATCTCACTCATTATTTACCTGATGTGGTTTTGTGTGAGCGGGTGTTCGCTGGATCTGAACAGCGGTCCAGTCGATCAGATGACGAATTCTGTCGGACAGATTACCGCTGTCAATGACATCATGCAGGGCATCTGCTTTGAATCCGCCTTTGATGCAGCTGGGCAGACGTTTGTCCTGTCTGACGACGCTCAGTTGACGAAACTCTTCGATCTTGCGGATAACAGCCGGCTCTGCCGTCATCCTGTGGAACGCAAGACGTTTGACTACAGCAGCGGATCTGTGCTCGCAGGCACATGGAGTAAGGGCATCGGCTGCACCGCCCGCCATGACCTCGTCAAAGTCAAGGTGAACGAGAAACGCAAGCGCATCCGGGTGATCGTGAAATTCGTCACCGAAGGCGACTGCAACTACGAACTGGTCCAGCCTTATTGGATCAGCATCAGCGGTGCCAGAGATTATCAGATCAAACTGGGGGTCAGGTAGCATTACGGCTTGGTTCGAGCCTGTCCGACGAGATCAGCGGCAGAATCCATGCCGGGTCGATATAGACAGTGGTCACCGTCCCTGGCTGAGGGATCGGTGGCGAGTAAGCACGAAACGTCATACAGCCACCGCTCTCATGGCAGCCGACGATGCGATAGGCATCCCCCAGAAAGACGGATTCCTGTATGCGAACTGTCACTTCAAGACGGTGAATATCAGACATGTCAGTGCCAGAGGCATGATCGGCAAGCTGGATGCCTTCCGGATGCAGCAGAATGGCGTCTATCTGACCGTCACCATTGCTGAAAGGGACCCAGCCGACGGGGGTATGCACCTGTCCGTCCCGCTTTTCATCGACTGGCAGGATATTGGGCAGCCCTAGAAACTGCGCGGCGTAGGTGGTTTTTGGGCGGTAGTAAAGCGCCTCTGGGGTATCCACCTGCTCGATCTGCCCATGATGCATAATCGCGATCCGGTCAGCGATCGCGTAGGCTTCCTGCTGATCATGGGTGACATGAATCGCCGTGAGACCCGTCTGGCGGATGATCTCGCGCAGCTCGACGGCCAGACGTTCACGCAGCGCCGCGTCCAGTGATCCCAGCGGCTCATCCAGCAGCAGCAGGCGCGGACTGGGGGCAAGGCTGCGCGCCAGTGCGACACGCTGGCGCTCTCCGCCGGAAAGCTCGGTTACATCGCGCTTTTCAAAGCCACTTAAGCCTACCAGATCCAGCACTTCGGAGACTCGCTTCTGCTGCGCCTCCCGGCTGACTCCGCGCATTCGCAGGCCAAAAGCCACATTCTGCGCGACATCCAGATGCGGGAAGAGGGCGAAATCCTGAAACATGAAGCCGAAGTCACGCTGATGCACCGGAATCCCCAGAATCGATGCGCCGTCTAACGTGATCGTGCCGGAATCAGCATACTCCAATCCGGCAATAATCCGCAGCAGGGTGGTCTTTCCACTACCGCTGGCCCCCAGCAGGCAGATGATTTCGCCATCTGCAATCTTCAGATCGACCCCGCGCAGCACCTCCTGACCATCAAATGATCGGCGTACGCCGTTAATCTGTAACATTGGCCTGTTTCTTTCCGGCTTTGATCGACAGCATCACTAGAATTCCCCCACCCCTATACCGCGCACACGGTCAAGCAGCACAAAACTGATGGCACAGACCGTCATCAGGATCACACTCATCGCCAGCGCCTGCCCGTAATTGGCGGATCCCGGCTGACCGAGCAGGCGAAAGATCACAATTGGAATCGTAGGTGTATCCGGGCGGGCAACAAACAGCGAGGCACCAAACTCGCCCATACTGACCGTGAAGGCGAAGGTCGCGCCGACGAACACTGACCGGCTGATCAATGGAAGGTCCACCAACCGCAGGACCATCAGCGGTGACGCGCCGAGTGTCTGCGCGGCTTCACGCAGATTCGGCGGTATACTCCGCAGCGATGGCAGCACATTCCGCACCACAAACGGCAGCGCGACCAGTGTATGCGCCAGCGGGATAATCACCACCGACGAGCGCAGATTAAGCGGCGGCTCGTCCAGCGCGATGATAAATCCAAAACCGAGAGTCACGGCGCTGGTTGCCAGCGGCAGCATAAACACCGGGTCCAGCCAGCGTGCCAGCCGACCACGCGAATTCAGCAGATAGGCGGTGATGACGCCAAGGCCAACCGCCAGCACCGTTGTAATCAACGCGAAAATCAGAGAATTACTGATGGCTTCAATCGGCGGGACGAACAGCACTGATCCGCGCAGATTCTGTGAAAGCCCGGTGTAATTGCCTATCCCCCGTCCGGCAGTCAGTGAGCGTGCCACCAGCGCAATCAGCGGTGCAAAGAGCAGCAGCACCATAAAGATCAGTGTGGCGATGACCAACACCCTTTCCTGTAGGCTGTGTACCGGACGCGCCACCCGTTTCGACGACTGAAGATCAATCACAATCCGGCGCTGAAGCCGTGTATACACGATCATCATCCCAAACATTGTCAGGATCTGGATCAGGGAAAGCGCCGCCGCCATCGGCAGGTTGAAGAGGTTCAGCGACTGACGGTAAATCTCGACTTCCAGTGTTGCAAACTGAAGCCCACCCAGAATGACGATCACGCCGAAGCTGGTAAAGGTGAAGATGAACACCAGTGCACTGGCCGCCAGCAGCGCAGGCCGCAGCATCGGCAGGCGGATATTCCACCACAGACGCCATCCGTGCGCCCCTAATACACGGGCTGCCTCTTCGTTTCGGGCATTCTGATTCGACCAGTAGCCAACGAGAATGCGCAGGGCAACGGCGTAGTTGTAGAAGACATGCGCGATCAGGATCAGCACCAGCGTCCGTTCAAGCTGGACCGGCGCATTCTCCAGACTGAACAGCGACATCAGCAGGTTGTTGACCACCCCATTGCGCCCAAGCAGGGCATCAAAGGCGGTCGCTACAACCACCGTCGGCAGTACGAATGGCAGCGTCGCAAAAGAGAGCAGAAAATCCTTGCCGAAGAAGCGAAAGCGCGTGAAAACGTAGGCGGTTGGCAGTGCGAAGCCAATCGTCAGCAGGGTGGAAAGCACGGCCTGCCAGAAAGTGAAGAAAAAGGTTTCGAGGTAATAACCGGATGTGGCAATACGCGTGAAGCCGCTCAGGTCAAGCTGGCCTTCAGGGAACAGGCTGAACTGAAAGATCGACAGCAGCGGATAGAAAAAGAACAGTGCGAGGAATAACAGCGGAACAAGAAAAAGCAGCCATCTTGCCCACCGTGCCCATCGGATGTCACGCCGTATCTGGATCGATTTCCCGCCTGTTATGCTATTGGCTGCTGTCATTATCGCGTCCTGCTGCTGAGGTGCCATCGTGTGACACCTCAGCGGTTCATGGTTTCAGTTTAACGCAGGACCGCCTCGGTCCATGCTTCGAGCCAGTCTTCGCGCTTCTCTTCCAGTAACTCGATGGCTTCTTCATCCAGTTCAACTGGCTGTTCCGGGATGGCAGCATATTCGACGAAGACTTCCGGAAGTTCGACTTCTTCATTCACCGGGAAGACGAACATCTGCAGCGGCAGATCGCTCTGGAAAGCCTCGCCCAGCAGGAAGTCGATCAACTGCTGTGCCTCTGCTTCGTATCGAGTGCCTTCCAGAACACCGGCAAACTCGATCTGACGGAAGCAGGTGCCATCCGCCACGACGGAGGCTGTCGGCGCGGTCTCCGGCTGAGGATCGGCAAAGTAGACCTCTGCCGGAGGGCTGCTGGCATAGCTGACCACCAGCGGGCGCGTGCCGGATTCACTCGGCACAGTGAATTCCCCATAATAGGCCGTCGTCCAGTCATCGACTACCAGCACATCGTTATCGACAAGCTGCTGCCAGTAATCGAGATAGCCATCCTCACCGAAGGCATCGATTGTCGCCAGCAGGAAGCCCAGACCTGGGGATGATGTCGCGGGATTCTCGACCACCAGCAGGCTCTTGTAGGCCGGGTCCGCCAGGTCTTCAAGGCTGGCCGGCACTTCGAGATCATTCTCCTCAAAGTATGCCACATCGTAGTTCAGGCAGATATCACCAAACGTGATCGGTGTGACGCGGTGCTCTGGATCAATCTCGAATTCGTCCGGGACAATTTCCAGCAGTTCGGATTCGTAGGGGATAAACAGCTCAGCATCCAGCGCCCGACTCAGGAAGGTGTTGTCAATGCCAAAGGCCACATCCCCAAGCGGATTGTTGGCACTCAGCACCAGTTGATTCACCAGCGTGCCAGTATCACCGAGGCGGACAATCTGGACGATGATGCCAGTTTCTTCCTGAAAAGCGTTCAGCAGTTCTTCGCTGACACTGAAGCTGTCATGCGTCACCAGCAGCAATGACACCGGTTCACTTTCCTGCATCTGCACCAATGCACCCGTGACAGGAAACACAGCGATCAGCAGCAGTGCCGTCATCATAATATTACGAAAAACATTTCGATAGTTCATGAGATGCTCCTTCATCTTAAGCACTTCACTTGCGAAAAGGATGCCGGCATCAGAGGGGTCAGGGAAACAAAAACCACCTTGTGTACTCACAAAGTGGCGTAGTTGCTGTGGACATGGGGCCTGCGGGAAATCCGCAGTGGCCTCGCATACACTCCCTACGCCGGTATGATCCGGATCAGGTGAAGGGTCGATGCGGCGTTACGCATCCTCTCAGCCCATATGACATGGACTCCCCCGGCTGTTGATGAGTGTATGTCAGATCAATACGGGCTGCAAGGGCCATTCAGCCCCTTCTGAATCCATTGCAGATCCAACGCTTAAGCGATCAGCCGGACAGCACCTGCGCAAGATAGGCATCGAATTCCCCGCCGTTGCAGGATTCCACATAGCGCATCAGTTCTCCGCCGCGCATCCGGTAGAGGGGGTAGCAGCTTGTCGGCACTGCCCCCTGCGGACAGAGTGCGATATAGTGCGCCCCTGGCGCGGGGATAATGTGCCGATCTGCGGACCGTTCGACGTGATCAACCAGCCGTTCGGCGGTCACAATCACGGTTTTCGCCGCGAAGACCAGTTCAGGATCAATGCCAAGATTGTGATTAATGCTGACATTACCGCTGTGATCAGCTTCAATCGCATGCAGCACCGCGACATCCACCGGAACTGCCGGAAAAGCCGAGAGCGTGTCCCCGGTATACGGATCGGTCACGGTTCGGACATCGGGCCGCAGCTCAGGCAGATCGGTGCCGATCCACGCAGTCGAGGGCAGATAGCCCACCCCGGAGATATGCGCACGCAGGCCTAAGACCAGACTGGCTTCGGTTTCCTCGATCACCTCAATCTCGCCGCGATTGGCTTTTTCGGTGAACATTGGTGCAAGGCCAAAGGCTTCCAGACCGAAATAGACCGTCCGCACTTTTGACACACAGCCCGCCCCTACCAGCAGATCAGACTCGTAGCCACAGGTGAAGCTGAGCAGTGTCAGATGCTTCGGACGCGATGCCCGATTCAGCAGCGCCTGTACGAACCCAACCGGACGCCGGTAGAGTGTCATCCCACCGAGCGCCAGCGTCATCCCATCCGTGATCAGATCAGCCGCCTGGGTCACTGTGATAAATTCTGCCATTCGCCGTGCTCAACTCCCTGTGGATGACTGTCGGATTCGGGTTGGTCTGTTTAAGCTCTCGCAGGTTGAGCGAAAATCTGCAAAAATAGGATGATCGCCTCACCAATCAGTAGAAAGACTCACATTCGATGCGTGTCAATGTTGGAATGGCCCAGATCTACCCAAAACTTGGCGATGTACGCACGAACCTCGACAAGCATCTTGAGTATATTGCCTCAGCCGCACAGCAGGGTGTCGATCTGCTGCTGTTCCCCGAACTGTCGCTGACGGGCTACCAGTTACAGGACCTTGTCCCGGAAGTCGCGATTACCACGTCGCCGGATGATCTGGTCTTCAGCGCCCTGCTGAATGCCAGCCAGCAGCTCGACTTTACGTTTGGCTTTGTCCAGCGCGATACACGCAATCGGTATTATATCGCGCAGGCCTATCTGTCGAAGGGCGAGTGCCTGCACGTCCACCAGAAGATCTATCTGCCGACATATTCGATGTTCGATGAGTCGCGCTTCTTCGATCAGGGCGAGAAGATCCGCGCATTTGACACGCGCTTCGGTCGCTTCGGGATGCTGATCTGCGAGGATTTCTGGCACATGTCGCCTGCTTATCTACTGTGGCTGGATGGAGCCGACGTGATGCTGTTCCACAGCTCCAGTCCCAGTCGCGGCCTGGATACCGGTGACCGGCTGAGCAGTTCACGCTGGGTAGAACTGGTCAATCAGGCTTATGGAAGTATGTTCACCAATTATGTGATCCACTGCAACCGCGTTGGTTATGAGGATGGCAAGAATTTCTGGGGCGGGTCCTCGATTGTGGACCCGGATGGCGAGTTTGTCACACAGGGACATTATCTGGACGAGACACTGATCACCGCCCAGATCGACCTGCATCAGCTCAACCGCACGCGCAGCCGTCTGCCGCTGCTGCGTGATGAACGCCCGGAACTTGTCCTGAGAGAACTTTCGCGGATGCTGAATTTACAGGGAGCTTAAAATGCCAATCAAGACCGCTTACAATTCCGACAAAGCGCCTGCCGCTGGCGGGCCTTACTCTCCGGCCATTGAGACCGTGAACGGCTTTGTGTTTACTGCCGGGCAGTTAGGGACCGACCCGGTGACCAATGACTTCGTTGCGGGTGGAATTCAGGAACAGACGCGTCAGGCACTGAAGAATATCGAGGCCGTGCTGGAAGCAGCAGGGTGCACGATGGCGGATGTCGTCAAGACGACCGTCTTCCTCAGCGATATGAACAACTTCGCCGCGATGAACGAGGTCTATGCCGAGTTTTTCCCGGATACACCCCCGGCACGCTCGACTGTTCAGGTGGCGCGACTGCCTAAAGACGGTATGGTCGAGATCGAAACGATTGCGGTGAAATCACCGCGCTAAATCAGTGAAAAGGCTTTAGACGCCCGCACCGCTGCTGCACATGATCACGGCTTCCTGGGCGGCACTGACCACAGCACGCCAGTGCGGGCATGCAATATAGTCAGAATCGTGACGGTCCTCACCCAACTGGTTGAGGACCCGCCCCACCGCTGCGGCCAGCTTCGTCATGCAGACGGCTTCATGATCAGAGATGAGGATTGTCCCGACATTCCGTTCGGGGGCTTCGAACAGCATGGTATCCTCATAAAAGAACGTCATCGCAAAACCGAAACGGTCCTGGCCGATTCCGGGCACCTCTTCGCCATGTACCCAGACGCGAAGCTGATAGTCCGGGTCCGCCAGAGCATTGAGGTAGTACAGCATTTCGTCGCGTTTATGTTGTAGGAGCACCATCGTTTTTGGTCGCTTATTCTGTTGGAAATTAATTCTTCGACTATGTATTTATCATTATAGTGCCGGATTCTGAAAAACGTAAAGCAGTTACAAAACCTTAATTTTTCTAACCTTCATTTTAGGCTGCTCTAGCTCAGAAATTTACTTAACTGCTTCAGAATTGATATACTGAAATCAAACCATTAACAAAGGGAAAGGCACTACCCATGATCGGTGAAACTGTCACAACCCACTATAACATCGACCGCATCGTTGAAGCCTTAGGCAATAATGCAGACAACCTTCTGAACCACACCAGTCAGACGATCAGCAAAGATCTGCTTTATCTCCCCAGCCCGACCTTTGTCGATGATTACTACACCCAGACCGATCGCCATCCACAGGTGCTGCGCAGCCTTCAGCAGATGTTCAACACCGGCAGACTGGCAGGCACCGGTTATCTGTCCATTCTGCCGGTCGATCAGGGCATCGAGCATTCTGCCGGGGCATCCTTTGCACCTAATCCCGCCTATTTTGACCCTGAGAACATTGTAAAACTGGCGATTGAAGGTGGATGTAATGCTGTCGCTTCGACCTTCGGCGTGCTGGGTGCGGTCGCACGCAAGTATGCGCACAAGATCCCGTTTATGGTCAAAATCAACCATAACGAACTGCTGACCATGCCGAATAAATTCGATCAGGTCATGTTCGGGACGATTAAAGAAGCGTGGAATATGGGCGCGGTTGCCGTCGGCGCGACGATCTATTTCGGCTCTGAAGAAAGCACACGCCAGCTTATCGAAGTCGCGCAGGCGTTTGCCTACGCGCACGAACTGGGGATGGCGACCGTCCTGTGGTGCTACACCCGCAATCCGGGCTTCAAGGTCAACGGCACCAATTACGAGACGGCTGCCGACCTTACCGGACAGGCGAATCATCTCGGCGTGACCATTCAGGCGGACATTGTGAAGCAGAAGCTGCCTACAGTGAACGGCGGCTTCAAGGCGCTGAATACCGGCAGCTCATCCTACGGCAAGCTGGATGACCGTATCTACAGCCATCTCAGCAGCGACCACCCCATCGACCTGACACGCTATCAGGTAGCGAACGGCTACATGGGCCGCATCGGGCTGATCAGTTCTGGCGGTGCGAGCGGTGCCAATGACTTTCAGGAAGCCATCGTAACAGCGGTCATTAACAAACGCGCTGGTGGTACGGGGCTGATCAGCGGACGCAAGGCGTTCCAGCGTCCGATGCAGGAAGGTGCGGCGCTGCTCAACGCTATTCAGGATGTCTACCTCTGCCCCGAAGTCACCATCGCGTGACGCGGTCATTTCTACGCAGGACTGGGGCTTCGTGCCCCAGCTTTTATTTATGTCACATCACCACGGGATGGATCACCAATGAAACTCGTTGAAGAGGGTGTATACTGCCGGACATTTATGGGACTGGTCAACGTCTATGTCCTGAAAACACCTGAAGGGGTGATTATTGTTGACGCGGCATTAAATGCGAGGCAGATGCACAAACTGATCAGCGAACTGCCTTCGATTGGAGCATCGGTCAAGGATGTAACCGGGGTTTTCATCACCCATGCCCACCCGGATCATGTCGGCGGACTGCCTTCGCTGCTCGAACTGCTGCCGGACAGTGTGAAGGTCATCACGCATGCGGTCGAAGCACCCATTACCCGTGGCGACGTACCTATGTCCGATAAGACCCCCGAGCACCTGAACTTCATCGCCAGAAAGATTTCGGACGCCATGCCCTCAGAAAATCCTTATCCGGCGCGGGTGGATGTTGAAGTCCGGGAAGGTGACTGCGTTGGCGAGTATTTTGAAGTGATCGAACTGCACGGTCATTCGTTAGGACAGAGCGGCTTATGGTGGCCGGAGAAACGTCTGCTGATCGGCGGGGATGTCATGATGGATCTGCCGATCTTCGGCCTGATCAAACCACTGGCCCTTGTGACACTGGATATGCCGCTGGCGATCCAGTCAATTCACAAGGTCGCGGCGATGCCGGTAGAGACATTGGCGCTGGGACATGGCGCTCCAACAAAAAGTGCACATCAGCGGATACAGCGTTTGGTCGAGAAACTTCGTTAGGATGGATCACATGCAACACACAAAACGGTTACGGCTACTGCTCATGCCGGTCACGATGCTGATCGCACTTTCTGCCCTCATCAGCCCACTCACCATGCAGGGAGACGACTCGCAGGGTGATGATGCGGCGGCATCTGAAAATGAATGGTGGAATGACCGCATCTTTTACGAGATCTTCGTCCGCAGCTTTTATGACAGTGACGGAGATGGCATCGGCGATTTACAGGGGGTGATTGAAAAGCTGGACTATCTGAATGACGGCGATCCCACCACGACCGATGATCTGGGAGTCACTGGCATCTGGCTGATGCCGATTATGCCGTCACCCAGCTATCACGGTTACGATGTCACCGACTATTATAACATCCACCCCGATTACGGGACGCTCGATGACTTCCGTCAACTGATCGAGGAAGCCCACAAGCGCGGCATCGCCGTGATTATCGATCTGGTGCTGAATCACACGTCTACCCAGCATCCGTGGTTCCTCGAATCGCAGAAGCAGACATCGAGCTACAACAACTGGTATGTGTGGGAAGACGAGAACCCGAACTTCCGTGGGCCGGACGGACAAACGGTCTGGTATCGGAAAAATGGTCGTTATTATTACGCGCTGTTCTGGTCGGAGATGCCAGATCTCAACTACGCCAATCCGGTGGTCACCGCGCAGATGTACGATGTGACGCGCTTCTGGCTGGAAGAAATGAACGTCGATGGCTTCCGGCTCGATGCAATCAAATACATCTATGCTAACGGCCCAGCACAGGAAAATACCGCTGAAACCCATGCATGGCTTCAGATGTATCATGACTACGTGAAATCGATCAAACCGGATGCCGTGCTCGTCGGTGAAGCATGGACCAGCACCACACTGAGCGCGCAGTACGTGCCGGATGAAGTTGACATCGTTTTTGAATTCGATCTGGCGACAACGCTGGTTCGCAGTGCCAGCTTCGGCCTGCCACGCACGCTGATCCCGATGCTGGAAACAGTCCTCAGCACTTATCCCGTTAACCAGTACGCGGTATTCGCAACCAATCATGACCAGAACCGGCTGCTGTCGCAGGTACGCGGCAAAGTCGAATCAGCGAAGCTCGCGGCCTATGTCTATCTGACGCTGCCGGGGGTGCCGTTCATCTATTACGGTGAGGAAATCGGCATGACAGGCCAGAAGCCGGACGAATTGATCCGCACGCCGATGCAGTGGAACGCGGAATCCGATACCGCTGGATTCACTACCGGCACACCGTGGCAGGATCTCAACAATGATACAGACACAGCCAATGTCGCAGATCAGCAGGCCGACGGAGACTCTCTCTGGAATGTGTACGATCAGTTGATCGATGTGCGTCACAATAACAGCGCCCTGCGCACCGGTGATCTCACGATGATCACCAGTAACAGCCGCAAGGTGCTGAGCTATCTTCGGACGGATTCAGGGCAGAATCTGCTGGTCATCATCAATATGGATGACCGCCAGGTTCAGGATTATGCGCTGACACTGGACTCGTCCACGCTGGCATCGGTGAACGAGACAAGCATCATTCTGGGAGAGGGAGACAGCACACCTCAGATCCCTGATCTGGATACAGAGGGCGGTTTTACGGGCTATTTACCTTTCGAAGCGCTGGAACCGTTCAGTATCACAATCATTGAGTTAAAATAGGCCGTTCTGTATTTCGGACTCATCCGGAATTGCCGTTTACACTCGAAGCACGGTAAACTCCGACGCTGCAAATGCTTAAGCGTCCGGTGATTGTTGGTGCTGGATGAGTTTTTTGTTTGACCGAACTACCTTTTGCGGCTGCACTTGGTAAAATGAATGAATATGAGTGACGATGCCCTTTTCATACTGGAAACGGGCAGTGGTAAGGGAGATATGATGGCAGACATCAGCAAGGTCGATATCAGTAAAGAGACACTGCTGGATTGGTATCGTCAGATGGTGCTGATCCGCAAATTTGAAACACGCTGCGACGAACTGTACCAGGACAAGAAAATCACCGGGGTCTATCTGCATTTATACAGCGGCCATGAAGCCACAGGGGTCGGCGCACTTTCCGCCCTGACCGAGCGCGATCATGTGATTACCGCCTATCGCGATCATGGGATTGCCCTTGCGCGTGGTGTGGATGCCAAACCGTTGATGGCCGAGATGATGGGCAAGCTCGATGGCATCAGCGGTGGCAAAGGCGGTTCGATGCACCTCGCATCACGTGAGCATAACTTCTGGGGCGGGTACGCGATCGTCGGCGGTCATCTGCCGCTGGCAGCAGGCATTGGGCTGGCGTGCCGTTACCGCAGCACCGATGAAGTCATTGTCAGCTTTATCGGCGACGGCGCGACGAATAACGGATACTTCCACGAAGCGCTCAACTTTTCCCAGATTTATAACCTGCCGGTGATCTGGATCATCGAGAACAATCTGGTGGGAATGGGAACCCGTATCGATGCCGCCAGCGGTCAGCCCCACCTGCACAAGCGCGCTGTGGCTTACGGTATGAAGGATCTCGGACGCGTTGACGGTCAGGATGTGATTGCGGTTCATAACATCGTGCAGGAAGGTGTCAACTATGCACGGAAAAAAGGCCCGGTCCTGATCGAATCAATGACCTACCGCTATAAGGGTCATGGTGTCTCCGACCGTTCTTACGACAAACATCTGAAGGACGAGCTTGAAGAATGGGTGCAGAATCGCGACCCCATCACGATGCTGAAGAACAAACTCGTCAACGAATACCCGGATATTCAGGCGGAACTCGATGATATCGCCGCTGAACAGGACAAAATCGTCGAAGAGTCCGTCGAATTCGCGCTTAACAGCCCGGCCCCCGGGTATGCAGATCTGTTTACCAATGTGTATGTTGAGGACTAACGGTATTTACCGCCTCGTCAGTAGTTCCTGCGGTATGGACCGTTAACCAGGAGAATAACATGGCTGAAAGAAATGTGCCGATGCGCGAGGCGCTTCGGCAGGCACTACGTGAAGAAATGCTCCGTGACGAAAATGTCTTCGTCATGGGTGAGGAAGTCGGTCAGTGGCAGGGAACCCATCGCGTTACGCAGGGCCTGCTGGAAGAATTCGGCGAGCGCCGCGTGATGGATACCCCCATCAGCGAGATGGTCATCGGTGGCGCGGCGGTCGGCGCGGCGATGGCAGGCCTGCGACCGGTTGCCGAGTTCATGACCATTAACTTTGCGTTTCTGGCACTGGACGCAATCGTCAACCACGCGGCCAAGATTCACTACATGTTCAACGGACAGTTCAAGGTGCCGCTGGTCTTCCGCGCTGCATCCGGCTATGGCAATCAGGCAACCGCCACCCATTCGCACACACCGGAGCCGATTTTCGCGCACTTCCCCGGTCTGTATGTGGCGTGCCCGTCCACCCCGGCGGATGCCAAAGGCATGCTGAAGGCATCGATCCGCGACGATAATCCCATCCTGTTTACCGAGAGCATCGCGCTGTATCCGAAGCCCGGGCCTGTCCCGGATGACGAGGACTTTATCATCCCGATCGGCAAGAGTGACATCAAGCGCGAAGGCGATCATGTCACCATCGTGACCTATGCACGCGGCGTGGAATGGTCACTGGCGGCGGCAAAGGAACTCGAAAAAGAAGGTGTCCGCTGCGAAGTCATCGACCTGCGCTGGCTGCGTCCGCTGGATATGGAACCCGTTTTCGAGAGCTTCAAGAAGACAAACCGCTGCGTCGTGGTTGAGGAAAGCCTGCCGCTTTACAGCTTCGGCAGCGAGATCGCCGCGCAGATTCAGGATAACATGTTCGATTATATGGATGCGCCTGTAAAACGTGTCAGCGCTGCTGATGTGCCGCTGCCATATGCCCATGACATTGAACTGATGGCGCTGCCCAGCACCCAAAAAGTGATCGATGCAGTTCGGGAGGTGTTGTAACTGATGGCTGATAACATTGTCCTCACTATGGACGGAATGCTTCTGAACTGGCTTAAAAATGTTGGCGATACCGTCAGCCAGGGTGAAGTCGTCGCTGAAATCGAGGCGGACAAGGCAACGGTTGAAGTCGAAGCGCCAGCCGATGGCACACTGGTCGAACTCCGTGCCAACGTCGGTGATGAGCTGACCGAAGGCGCGGTGATCGGTGTCATCGGTGAAGCAGGTCAGGCTCCCGCTTCAGTCTCACAGGCAGCCGCACAGCCCGCCGCGACGACCGCAGATCCGAAGCCGACGGCCTTCGCGCAGGATCGCCGTCAGCAGGCGGATATTGAAACAGAGGAAGATTACTCCGCCCCGCAGCAAAATCCGTCTATCGACGCCAACGGTCGCGTCAAAGCATCGCCGGTCGCACGCAATATCGCCGCTGACCGTGGCATCGACCTTCAGACCATTCGTGGGACTGGCCCCGGCGGCCGCATTACCAAGGCAGATGTGGAAAATTATCAGCCTGCCGCACAGCCTGCTGCACCGGCAGCGACCGCTGCAAGTGCGCCATCTGCCCTGCCGACGACCACCCGCAAGCTGCCGGAAGGCCCGGATGTCGAGATCATCGATGTCAGCCGGATGCGCTCACAGATTGCCGCACGCACACTGGAAAGCAAACAGCAGATCCCGCACTTCTATGTCACGCTCAGCATCAATGCCGAGCCGATGCTGGCACTGCGCAAGCAGATCAACGCCAGTATGGGTGAAGACGGTGTAAAGGTCAGCATCAACGATATGTTTGTCAAGGCGGTAGCACTGGCCCTGCAGAAGTTCCCAAATCTGAATACGCACTTCTATGGGGATAAGCTCGTTCGCCACAAACGCATCCATATCGGGATTTCCGTAGCACTGCCGAACAACGGTCTGATGAATGTTGTCTCCAAAGACGCTGACAAGTGGTCCCTCTCGGCACTGGCACGCAACAACCGTGACCTGATCGACCGTGCGCTGGAAAACAGGATCAAGCCAGAGGATGTTCAGGGGGCGACGTTCACCATCAGCAATATCGGCCCGAAGGCACCCGATGTCGAGCACTTCAGCGCGATCATCAGCCCGCCCGAAGCCGGTATTCTCGCCATCGGCTCCGCACGCAGGTACCCGATTGTGAACGAAGACGGCGAAATCGTCGCGCAGACACAGATCAAGGTGACCTTCAGCATCGATCACCGCGTCAGTGACGGCAGCGAAGGCGCGCTGTTCCTGGAGGAAGTCAAGACGATCATCGAAAATCCGATGCGCCTGCTGTAACACTGGCATACACAGCAAACACAGTGGGGTTTCGCAGGGCGATGCCCCACTTTTTAAATAAGCCCTGCCTCACATCAATCACCCACCCTCATCACGTGATGCGGATGGTTCGGGACCTGATCATACTTTCAAAAGGAGTAATTGCACTTGACGACATCACAGGACCTCGAAACACTGGCAATCAACACGATCCGTACCCTCTCAATTGATGCCGTTGAACAGGCGAACAGCGGTCATCCCGGCCTACCGATGGGTGCAGCGCCGATGGCCTATACACTCTGGATGCACTTTCTGCGGCACAACCCGAAGAATCCCAAGTGGGCTAACCGTGACCGCTTCGTGCTGAGCGCAGGTCACGGCTCCATGCTGATCTATTCCCTGCTCCACCTGACCGGTTATGAGGTCTCGCTGGATGAGATCAAAAACTTCCGTCAGTGGGGCAGCATCACCCCCGGCCACCCGGAATATCATCTGACACCCGGCATCGAGACCACCACAGGCCCACTCGGTCAGGGGGCGGCCAACGCCGTCGGGATGGCACTGGCCGAAAGCTATCTGGCGAAATACTTCAACCGCGAAAATCATACCGTCGTCGATCACTACACCTATGCACTCGTCAGTGACGGCGACCTGATGGAAGGCGTCTCGATGGAGGCGGCAGCGCTGGCCGGTCACTGGGGCCTGCACAAGCTGATCTATCTGTACGATGCCAATGATATCACCCTCGATGGCCCGGCCAGCATGATCTTTACCGAGAACATTCGCATGCGCTTTGAGTCATGGGGCTGGAATGTGCTGCAGGTCTATCAGGGCAACGACACTTCCTCGATTGCCCACGCCATCGAGACTGCCCGTGCGCAGGCCGAAAAGCCAACGATCATCATCATCAACACGACCATCGGCTATGGCAGCCCGAACAAGGCCGGGACCAGCAAGTCGCACGGTTCACCTCTCGGCAAGGATGAAGTGCGACTGACCAAAGAGTTTTACGGCTGGCCGCAGGAACCGTTCTACATCCCCGGTGAAGCACTGGAACACTTCCGTGGCTCAATTGAGCGCGGCGCAGAGTACGAGTCCGAGTGGCAGAAGACGTTCGAAGCGTGGCGTGCCGCGTATCCGGAACTGGCACAGGAATGGGACGACGCCTTCAGCAATCGCCTGCCAGACGGATGGGATGCCGACCTGCCAGTCTTCGAAACGGGCAAGCAGATCGCGACCCGTAACGCATCTGGTGATGTTCTGAACGCCATCGCCAGAAATATCCCGACGATGATCGGTGGTGACGCCGACCTCGCGGGCAGTACCAAGACTCTGATCAAGGGGGCAGACAATACCGGCCCCGGCAACGGTGCCGAGCGCAACATCCGCTATGGCGTGCGCGAACACGGCATGGGATCGATCACCAATGGTCTGGCAGTGCATGGTGGGATTATCCGCCCGTACTCGGCCACCTTCCTGACCTTCTCAGACTACATGCGTCCAGCAGTCCGCATTGCGTCACTGATGAGCGTACCCAGCGTGTTTGTCTTCACCCATGACAGCATCGGACTCGGTGAGGACGGCCCCACCCATCAGCCAGTCGAACACGTCATGAGCCTGCGTGCCATCCCGCAGTTGTATGTCTTCCGTCCGGCAGACGCCAACGAGACCGCTGGCGCATGGCATACAACCATGATGCTTGGGGATTACCCGGCGGTGCTGATCTTCACCCGTCAGGATCTGCCCGTGCTGGAGAACGCCGAGCGCATTCGCGAAGGTGTCGCGCATGGCGGCTACATCCTCGCAGACTGCGACGGCACCCCACAGGTGATCCTGCTGTCCTCCGGCAGCGAAGTCCATATCGCAGTGGAGGCGTACCAGCAGTTGATGAACGAAGGCGTGAAGACTCGCGTCGTCTCGCTGCCCTGCTGGGAACTGTTCGACGAACAGGACGAGACCTATAAAGAGAGTGTCCTGCCCGCACGCGTCACCAACCGCGTCAGCATCGAGGCGGGGATCACACTGGGCTGGCAGAAATATGTCGGCTCACAGGGCATTACCATCGGCATCGACAAATTCGGCGCCAGTGCCCCCTATGAGCGCATCTATGAAGAATACGGCCTGACGCCGGCCCATGTGATCGAGGCCGCAAAGCGTCTGGTCGGCTGATCGGCTCACGCCAGGCTGATCTGACATCAGCCAACCCTCATTTTGGCATTCTGCACAAATACCGGAAAAAGTTTGCTGCTTTTTCCGGTATTTTCCTCGCAATTCCGCGCATTTTTCCGGCTGAAATCCCGGTCGGTGTGGCTTTCGGCCAACTTTATCACGCAACTTTCAGCAAGTTCTCTATCGCATTCTGCACAAAATACTGTATTGTATAAATTGACCGAATTCTCGCCCAACGAATTAAGAATTCGGTTATGGTAAACACATCTAATAGATCAGGGATTATTAGGAAACAAATATGGTTAAAGGTGCTGAAGCCTCGATGTCAGGCGACCTCGAAGGCCTGCCATTGCGTGATCATCGTACTCAGTCTCGGAAAACCCGCGCTGCACACACTCGCCGTCCGGTCCATTTGGAAAACTTTACACTCGATGCCAAATATCTTCAGGAAGAAGGCACTATCCTGCTTTCTGGTGTACAGGCATTAATGCGTCTGCCGCTGGATCAGCGGCGGGCGGACCTTCGTCGTGGGCTGAATACCGCGACGTTGATTTCAGGCTATCGTGGTTCGCCAATTGGCGGGCTGGATATGCTGCTCCAGCAGAATCAGAGGATCCTGCAGGATCACGAAGTCGTCTTTATCCCCGGTGTCAATGAGGATCTCGGCGCGACCGCCGTGTTCGGCAGTCAGCTCGCCAATCTGCTGCCACAGCCCAAGTACGACGGCGTGCTCGGCATGTGGTATGGCAAAGCGCCCGGACTGGATCGCAGCAGTGATGCCATCAAGCATGCCAACTTCGCTGGTGTTGGCCGTAATGGTGGCGTGCTGGCAATCGCTGGAGATGACCCTAACGCCAAATCCTCGACACTGCCATCCGCCACGGAAATGTCAATGTGGGACTCATTCATGCCGGTACTGTTTCCCGGCAATGTCCAGGAAGTCCTCGACTTTGGCCGTATCGGGTTTGAACTTTCGCGCTATTCCGGCTTATGGGTAGGCTTCAAATTTGTCACTAATATCGCGGACGAGTTCAGCAATGCCGAAGTCGCCCCCGACCGTATTCAGATGCAGCGGCCCGACTTCATGTACAAAGGCAAGCCGTGGCAGCCTAACCAGAATGCCCATCTGCTGACGCCCTACAGCCTCGCGATTGAACGTGAAGTGATGGAAGGCCGTCTGGAAGCGGCGCGGCGTTTTGGCGCACTCAATCAGCTAAACCGCATCACGGTACGCACCGCTGATGACTGGATCGGGATCGCCTCCGCCGGGAAGAATTATTACGACGTGCGGCAGGCATTTCAGGAACTCGGCATCGATGACGAGATGCTCCAGCAGTACGGCATCCGCCTGCTGAAAATCAACCTGCTGGCCCCGATGGACAGCAAGATCATTCGCGAGTTTGCGTATGGTCTTCAGGAAATCGTCGTGCTTGAGGAAAAGCGCTCGTTTGTCGAACTGTTCATCCGTGACGCGCTCTACAACCTCAGCGAACGCCCCCTGCTGATCGGCAAAAAGGACGAACACGATCAGTACTTCGTCCCGCAGTACGGCGAACTCAGCTCGGATGACATCGCCCGTCTGCTGGTCAAGCGACTGAGCAAACACCTGCCCGCTGACTTACTCGAGCAGCGCCTGAAGCTGCTGGACGCGCCGGTGCAGTCGATGTCGCTGCCCCTGCTGCCGATGGACATCCAGCGTACACCGTATTACTGCTCGGGATGCCCGCACAACACCTCGACCATGAATGTGCCGGAAGGCTCGCTGGTGGGTGCGGGCATCGGATGCCACACCATGACGGTCCTGATGGACCGCAGCAAGGAAAGCGTCATCGGGATCACCCAGATGGGCGGCGAAGGTGCGCAGTGGGTCGG
>JAEZAF010000232.1 GCA_023430545.1 Chloroflexota bacterium | reverse complement strand
ACATCCGCTTCGGTGATGGTGCGCCCCTGTGTGACCTGCACCTCGCCGACTTCGATCTCTTCAAAATAATATCCCTGCGGCCCGTTCGCCGTGTAGCGCATGTCGAAAGCCTTTCACAATTGATGGTCTGGTTGTATGCGATATACCGGACAGGGCAGTCCCTGAATCTCACACGTTATGCAGGGACAACGCCTGAACATGCTTGCATGTCGTTGTCCGCTGTTTCTGCTCTATGATCTATGACCGCCATTGTACTCACGATGTAGTGCGATTGCGATGCCATCACCCTCATGCCTGTGGGAACCAATCCGACCAGAAATCAGTCTATAGATGGAGGCTTCAGTGACAGAAATCCCCTACACTGTGACTTGCTGGTAAATCAACAGTCCAACAACCGGATGGTTCATCGATGTACCCAACCTCTTCTCAACCTGCTCCCCGAATGATGCACCTGCTTCCCTTCTCACGTCTGCTGATGCCCGTGACCTTCGCCATCATCGCCGTGATCCTGCTGACCGGGACCACACTGCTGAGGGCCGGGCAGCCGGTGATTGAGTCCTTCACCGCTGACCGGCTGGCGGTGGATTATGAACGGGTCGAAGAAGGCGTCGAAGCCGTCAATATGTCATGGAAGGCGGTCGGCCTTGCAGATCAGCATCGGATGCGGATGGAAGCATGGGTCGGCGAGCGCTGGGTGCTGATCGGCGAAGACTTCGCACCGGAAAAATCCGACCGGATTGTGATCTCGCATCCGCTGACCTTCGGTCATCCGCTGTATCGACTGTCCGTGCTGGATGCCAGCGGGACCATCGCGGCGGAAAAATACCTTGAACTGAGTTACCTCGAAGCTGAGGCGGATGCCGAACCACTCATCACCGAGTTCATGGCACCCGTATCAGGTGGACTTCAGGCCGACGCACTTAATCGCGACGAACTGATCGTGCCGGTCACATGGCAGATTCGCAATCGCGGTTACGCCCATCAGCCGGTGATCGAACAGGTACGGATGCCCTCAGGCGATGTGATCGGAAGCCCCATCAGCAATCTCCAGCACTGGCGGCCTCGTCAGGGGCAGCTCTCCCTGACACTGGCTCCGGTTGACGGCGACACAGTGTTTTTGCGCCTGCGTGTGGTGGACCGCTTCACGATGGAAACACTGACCGAGCAGATCATCACGCTCCCCGTCGTGACCGTCCCACAGGGGCCGCTCTCAGTGGACGAATGGCTGCACCTTGATAACGAGACGCTGGCACACGTCCGCGAGATTGTGGCCGCAGGGCAGGCGCAGGGCCATCATCCCGACGGTGTGATCAAAATCGGGGACAGCAACATCGCAGAGGACTCTGCCCTGTGCAATTTTGTCAGCGGGAATTACGACATCGGCAGCTATACCCATCTGCAAGCCGTGATTGATCGCTTCGCCGTGTCACTGTGCGCCGAGAGCGCCGCCGCCGGACGCTCGTTCAGCACTGTCTCGGTATTGGACCCGATGTGGGCAGATTCGGCGGACTGTCTGCCGGAGGAAACACCCCTGACCTGCGCCATCCGTGTGAATAAACCGGCCTATGCCGTGATTTATCTCGGCGTGCAGGATCTGGAACGTCTGGCGTGGAATCCGGACATCCCGGCGGAGTCATTTCGCGAGAATCTGACGACCATCGTTCAGCAGCTCACGGACAGCGGCGTCGTGCCCATCCTGACGACCTTTCCGACGGGCTACACCTTTCACAATGACGGCTCCGCCGATGCCCTGAACGCGATGCTGCGCGAGGCGGCCGGTGCAGCGCACATCCCGCTGATCGACCTGCGCGGCGCGGTGGTGCATTATCCCAATCACGGTGTGGATGTCGATGGCTTTCACATGTCCACACCACCGGCTGGCCGTACGAGCTTCACCGGTAACGAATGGATTTATTCCCGCACCCTGTACGAGCTGCTGGTATTGGAAACCCTTAACCGATTGACTGGGCTGTAAAACGCATATAATAAAGAAGCAGTCCTCAACACGTATTCGCTCTCGAATAATGCGGATTAACTTGTAAATACGGAGAACAACGAGCGACCACAGCGATGCTGGTTTCATCGCAGGTCGCCCGTACATCGTGATTGACCCTTTAGTACGTAGTAGGGGAGCACCTGCGTGTGCTCCCGAAAAAAGATCTCCGTGTTATCTTGTTAAAAAGCATCATTGACGGAAGCAGGCGGCAGTACCGCCTGAGGAAGAGGCAAACGCTCTCATGAGCCGCAGCTAATGCAGGTGACGCTTTCAGACAGATCGGCGTCGGGATGATCCCGGAACGCTTGCTTTGCGTTTCCAGTCTCCGACCCATCCCCGATCCTTTTCATGTGTCGCATCACTTGCATTCAGAATCTGCTTCTCATAGGAGTTTTGCCAGATGGCATCCCGTTCCAATACGCTGTTCCGTTCGTTTTTCCGTGCACGTCCTCGCAGTGCGCTGTGGTATAACCCTGATTTTCTCAAACTCTGGCTCGGCCAGACTGTCTCCGAGTTCGGTTCCCGCATCACCCGTGATGGCCTGGGGCTGATCGCCGTCATCGTCCTGACGGTATCCCCTGCCGATCTCGGCGTACTGACGACCGTCACCTCACTGCCGACGCTGCTCTTTGGCCTGTATGCCGGCGTGTGGGTGGACCGTCTGCCGCGCCGCCGCCTGATGATCGCATCCGATGTGCTGCGCCTGCTTCTGCTGCTCACCGTGCCGGTGCTGGCCGTTCGCGGTGAACTGACCTTCACATGGGTCTGTGTCGTTGCGGCAGCGATGGCGCTGCTCGGCTGGATCTTCGATCTGGCTTACCGTGCGCTGCTGCCCACCGTGATTGAACCGTCACAGTTGATGGACGGCAACACCAAGCTGGCGACGACCGAAGCGCTGGCCGAGATCGGTGGTCCAGCCGTGGCCGGTGCGCTGGTCCAGATCTTCACCGCGCCGCTGGCGCTGCTCTTCGATGCCCTGACCTTTCTGGCCTCGATTATCAGCCTGTCATCGATTCGCACACCCGAACCGCGCAGCCAGCCGTCTGCGGATGAACCGGCCAGCGCGCCCAGCCTGCGCCGTGAACTGACCGAAGGCATTGTCGTGATCTGGCGTCATCCCGTGCTGCGCCCGTTGGCGATCAGTCTGGCGCTGCGCAGCTTCTTCGGCAGTTTCATCGGCACGCTGTACGGGCTTTATGCCCTGCGCGAACTGAACATGACACCGTCGCAGCTTGGCTTTGTGATCGCGTGCGGTGGTATCGGGGCGCTGGCCGGGGCTGCCGCCCTGCGCCGGTTGATCCACCGTGTATCACTGGGCAGTCTGCTGACCGGATCACTGCTGGTCAGCGGCGGGATCAATCTGCTGATTCCGCTGGCGATTATCTTCAGCGACGCGCCGCAGATCGCCATGCTGGTGCTGATTATCGGCCAGATCGTCGGTGACGCGGCCATGACCGTCTACACCGTGCAGGAGATGACCGTGCGCCAGAGTGCCGTCGATGAACGCCTGCTGGGGCGGTCGAATGCCAGCTTCGGCTTTCTGGCGGAATGCACACCGCCATTAGGTGGGGTGGCCGCCGGTGCGCTTGGCATGGTCTTTGGCACGACGATCACCCTGCTGATCGCTGTCCTCGGCATCCTGCTGACGGCGTTGTATACACTGCGCTCACCGGCACGTCTGGCACAGGCTGTCCCCGACGACGCATCATAGGACCACCCTGCATCCGAACACCGCACACATCCGTAGGGGATGGCCTGCGTGCCATCCCGCCTTCTCTACACAAAGAAATTACGCACCTGTAGGGACGCGCCACATGCTTGCATGACCGGCACATCCGCCCCAATCCCACCCATCCCAACACCGCACACATCCGTAGGGCATGGCCTGCGTGCCATCCCGCCTCTGCAAAGGAAATTACGCACCTGTAGGGACGCGCAACGTTAAGTTAGTCAACTCTCACGTTAAAAGTAGGTGTAAATCGGGCCACGACTGCCCCCCATCCCTGACCCTTCCCCCACTCGCTGCCGACGGGAAGAGCATCCGTCGTACGCTCCGAGGGAAGGGAATTGATCTACGGCGAACTGTTTCTGTCCGCTTCTCCAAAAAAACTTGGTCCGCTTCGTTAGAAAATTCGAACCGCACAACCAGAACATTCGTGCTACACTGACTAATCCGTGAATTCAAAGCCCAAGGATCGCCCATGTCCCGCCGCTATACGGATGAAGAAAAAGCTTACGCCATCCAGTACCTTGTCGAAAATTTCTATAATATCAGCGTCACATCCCTGCAAACCGGTATCCCTGTCCGAACGTTGTATACATGGAAACGCGAACACTTGTTGCAGCACAATGCTGCTGCAAAACCCATCGTTGCAGCAGCACATCAGCAGTTTTCAGGCGAAAAACCGTTGCAGCAGCATAAAAATTCTGTGCTGCCGCTGCTGCTGCCGCAAGCCGCGCCGGAACAGGAACCAGAACGGACACATGGCATTCACAAGATCCCCATCTGGCAGCGGATCTTCGAACAACCGGAATTTCCGCCAGAACGCGAATCCGCCGCTGCCGATGACCTTGATCCCATCGGGAAAGAATACACCCACATCCGTCAGCGTCTCATGTCCCATGTCGAGCATCTCATCGACACCCTGACCGACGATCCTCACACCTCACACCTGCGGATCATCGCCCTCACTCGCCTGCTGGATCGCGTCATCAAGCTCGAATCACTCGTTCGTCGGGAAGACCCCGACCGCAATATTGTCGAAATCAGGTACACCAACTCACTCGGCGAGATTTCACGTCGCCCGCCGTGGCTGAACACCGAATCACCCGAACCTTATCCAGTCATCGGAGACGATGAATCGCGCCCACTCTCTCCACACCCAACCCATCCGTAGGGGATGGCCTGTGTGCCATCCCGCCCAAAATTACACACCCAACCCATCCGTAGCGGACGGCCTGCCTATCATCCCGCCTGCCTGAACACCTTAAGTTGTCTCGAACCCCTGTTGGCTCTATAATGCGCTAAAAGGTTGAGCGCGAACCGGCGCGTCATACATCAGTGTGAAATCCCACGACGCCAGCGAAAGGCAGTGCTTATGAGCTTCGATAAT
>JAEZAF010000230.1 GCA_023430545.1 Chloroflexota bacterium | reverse complement strand
CAGCCGGTCCACAAGGAAAAACAGCGCGATAAGCGGTGCCGTCATCAGCGCCCCGATGAGCAGCCCTATCCAAAAACCTGGTCTTTTGCGGGTTTGTTCCATGGTCGTTATCCTTGTTGTGAGCTTTTAGGCGGCGGGTTTCGGTTTAGTGAATGATCTGATGGACTCTACGTCGGAACCATGACATTCAGATTTATCGCATGCAGGACCTGCTGCGTATAATGTGATATGTGATACACGCGAACATTGCAGCCGCGATTGTAACGACGACTGTCACCGGATACAGCGGACCGCAATACCAACAGGAACAAAGGTAACCTCAGAATGACGTTTCCAACCGTGATCGTCGATGCACACGAAGACATCGCCTATAACACGCTTAAATATGACCGCGATTACCGCCGCAGCGCCCTGCGAACCCGTGTGGTGGAGCGTCAGGCAGGGCTGCATTATGACCGGGCGACGATCGGACTGCCAGAAGCAACCGCCGGACGGGTGGCTGTAATCTTCTCGACGCTGTTCGCAGAACCCAGACATCCCGGCGGCACTACACTCGGTCATCAGGGCAACATCTACGAATACAGCACCCCGCGAGAAGCCTATGACATTGCCCTGCGTCAGTTAGAATACTACCAACGGCTGGAAGATGAGTCCGATAAAATCCGCATTATCCGCACGGGCAGCGATCTGGATGCGGTGCTGGCGACATGGGCGGAAGATAAAACCATGATCGACCGCCAGCATGGGTTTGTGGTGCTGATGGAAGGTGCAGACCCGATTCTGGAGCCGCGCCAGTTCGAAGAATGGTACGAACGCGGTGTGCGGATCGTCGGGCCTGCATGGGAAGCCACCCGCTATACCGCTGGCACTGGCAAACCCGGACGTCTGACTCCGCTGGGCCGGGAACTGCTGGAAGTCATGGCGAGCTTCAGGGCCATGCTGGATCTTTCGCACATGGCGGAAGAAGCCTATCTTGAAGCGCTGGACCTTTACGAAGGCGCGATCATCGCCAGCCACAGCAATCCGCGACGCTTCCGCAATACGGACCGGCATCTGAGCGATGAGATGATCCGCAGGCTGGCGGAACGCGACGGCGTGATCGGTGTGGTGCTGTTCAACCGCTTCCTGAGTGAGAAATGGGAGCGGAATTCGCATAAAAGCACCGTTCCGCTGAGCATCGTACTCGATGCGATCGACCATATCTGTCAGGTGACCGGCTCATCAGCGCATGTCGGTATCGGCAGCGACTTTGACGGCGGCTTCGGCTCGCAGCACATCCCATATGAGCTGGATACGGTGGCAGATCTGTGGCGCATCACCGATGGGCTGCGTGAACGCGGTTACAGCGAAACCGATATTCAGCAGATCGCAGGCGGCAACATGCTGCGCAAATTGCGTGAAGTCCTGCCGTGAATCCAAACAGCTCTCAACTTGTTTTTCCCCTGCACACCTTGTCGGCCTGTCCGGTGTGCAGTTAAAATCAGGCCAATTCACTCACAAAGGATAAACTCATGATTGTAACGACTGACGCCCTCTTCCGTATTGCCTACGGTAAATACGCGATTGGTGCCTATAACATCAACAATATGGAGCAGGCACTGGGTCTGTTCAAAGGCCACATCGAAGCCGATGCGCCGTTTATCATTCAGATCTCCAAAGGGTCGCGCAAGTACGCCGGTATCCCGATGATCGAGGCGATCATCCGGGCTGCCGAGCAGATGTACCCGGACGCGATTTACGCCGTACATCTGGATCATGGCGACGAGGAAACCTGCTACGCCTGTATCGACTCCGGCTTTTACTCTTCCGTGATGATCGACGCCTCGCATGAAACCTTCGAGGAAAATGTCGCGATCACACGGCGGGTGGTCGAACGCGCCCATGCCAAAGGGATCTCGGTCGAAGCCGAACTCGGAATGCTCGGTGGCGTCGAAGAAGACATCGCGGTCGATGAGAAGCACGCGATGCTCACCGATCCGGAAGAAGCACGCCTGTTTGTCGAGCAGAGCGGCTGTGACAGCCTCGCGGTGGCGATTGGCACCAGCCACGGTGCGTACAAGTTCAAGGCGCAGCAGTCGCTGCACTTTGACCGCATCGCCGCCATTCAGGAAAAGCTGCCGGGTGTCCCGCTGGTGATGCACGGCTCCAGCTCGGTACCGCAGGAAGAAGTTCAGCGCATTAACGCCGCCGGTGGCAAGCTCGATCCGTCTGCACGGGGTGTTGACGATAACGAACTGCTCGGCGCGGCCAAGCTGGGTGTGACCAAAGTCAACATCGACACCGATGGCCGTCTGGTCTGGACCCGCGTCCATCGCGAGTTCTTCCATGAGCATCCGGAAGATTTCGACTTCCGCAAGCCGGGGACGCTGTTTGTCGATGCGTATGCGAAGTTCATCGTCGCCAAGTCGGAGAAGCTGGGATCAGCAGGTCAGCTCGCAGGTGTGCGTCAGGCACTGGCCTAAGATCGCGCATCAGAACGATCACATTTTCCTGTAACCAGCGGGCCGGATTCTTCCGGCCCTATATGTAGCAACTTAAGGGATTTCGCGGCAGAAGCCCCCATTCCCGACCCTTCCCCCACTCGCTGCCGACAGAAAAAGCATCCGTCGTCCGCTCCGAGGGAAGGGAGAAAGACAGGTCGTGCGAAGGACAGCATCCCTACAGTGGTAGGTGGACACGACAATTCATCACAGGGTTATCCTAGCAGGTGTTCGAAACTCAGTGAGCTGGGCCGGAAGAATCCGGCCCCTACATTTGCATGGAGAAGGGGAGGGCAGCCGACGCGCCAGACATGCACAGCATGTATTACACCCCTACGGTAGGGGGTGGACCCACTATCCCCTACCACGACAGCAGCGGGGCGGATGATTCCTTTTTCGGCGGGGCTTTCCAGTAGTTATCCAGCCAGTCGAGCAGGGCACGTGCGACATCTGGTGTCATGCGCACTGCTGCCTCAAAGTTACGCGGCGAAAAGGCGTAGAAATTGAAGAAGTAGCGGCGGCCTACACAGATCAGATAATCCTGCTCCCAACGGGTTTGCCCCCAGAGAAAGGCCAGACCACCTTCCTTGCGACGCATCAGTTCCAGCCAGCGTGTGCGTTCAGAATCACCCAGATGATCGAAGGTAAAGCGCAGCGTCAGCATTGAGCCATAGGTGACCGACATCTGCATCTGTTTGGTCTGTCCATCGACATCGATGACCATCTGACCGGAACCGTCCTGAGAGGCCAGTGTCGCGACACCGCGTTTGGATTTCGATCCCATGGTGCGGAAATGGATAGTAGACATCATCTTGGCATTGGGGAAGCGCTGCGAGAGTTCGGCATCAAGGTCGATGTCACCGTCGAAGAAGCGCTGAAGCGTCCACGGGGTGCGCTCGCTGGTGAGCTTCTCCGGTTCGGGGTTCTCGATCCGAGTCAGCACTTCGATCACGCGGCGGATGGTCGGCGCATCGGGCCGCTGAGACCGCATCAGCGCCGCCGAGATCTCCGACATCTCATCACCCGGCACACTGTCGCCCTGAAGGGCAGGCAGACGGTCGGCCGAATGGATGGTGGCATCGGCACGGGACCATTCGTGGTCGGCATGATTCGCTGCGGCTGCATGTGGTGCGGTGGTGGGTGAACTGGCCGTTGTCGGCTGGGACTGGTTGGTCTGGTTCATGGGACTCAGGTAACTTTTGGCCGGGATGTACGTCTATTATAGTGCTTTAAAATTGCAATGAACGTAAACATCGGTACTATTGCAGGAATTGCCCGCACCGAATCCGCTGAATCTGCGTATACACCCTTGCAGGCAGCATCGAGGACAATGCAGGGCCGATGCCGTTGTTATGGTCATGAGACAAAGCGGAACAGTGTTTACACAGATTTGACATTTCCCTAGTCTGATTCTCATACACCGCACGTATAATGATTCGATTATCTTTAGGTTAGGTAAAAGAACCCTATGCTCCCCAACAACAAGGACCAACCGCCTAATAACAGGCACCCGAATAACGATCCAAATCGTCAGCAGCCGACGCCACCGCAGATGCCGCAGGACTGGCGGCGCTGGGTTCTGCCAGGGCTGGCGCTGCTGCTGATCGTATGGCTCTTCCTCCGTCTTCCCCAGATGTACAGCGGTGTTGGCAGCCCTGAAGCACGTATCAGCTACAGTGAACTGTTTAAGCAGGCCGAAGCCGACAACATCGAACGCATTGAGATCGTCGAGACGACTTCACGCGGTACCTTCCGTACACCCGCCAGAGTTACCAATATCGATAACAGCCAGATCGTCGAGATTCGCAGCTTCAGCGCCAACCTGCTGTCAGAAGGCAATGAGCCACTGATCACGGTTCTCCGTCAGAATGACGCAGTGATTATCCCAGAGATGGCAGATCCGAACATCGCGCTGTTCCTACTGGCGAATATCCTGCCGATTCTGCTGCTCGTCGGCCTGCTGATCTGGTTCACACGCCGCGCACAGCGTCAGATGGGTGGCGCGTTGAGCTTCGGACGCACACAGGCGCGTGAGTACATCATTGAGCGCCCGCAGGTGACCTTCGATGATGTCGCCGGACAGGACGCGGCCAAGAATGAGCTGAAGGAAATCGTCGATTTCCTCAAGGAACCGGATAAATACATCGCGCTTGGCGCACGCATCCCGCGTGGTGTGCTGCTGGTTGGCCCTCCGGGAACGGGTAAGACGCTGCTGGCGCGTGCCGTCGCTGGTGAGGCGAATGTCGCCTTCTTCAGCATCGCCGCATCTGAATTTGTTGAGATGTTCGTCGGTGTCGGTGCATCGCGTGTCCGTGACCTGTTCAAGCGGGCGAAGGACAACGCGCCGAGTATCGTCTTCATCGACGAAATCGACGCTGTTGGCCGCCAGCGTGGGGCTGGTCTGGGCGGCGGTAACGATGAGCGCGAACAGACCCTGAATCAGATGCTGGCCGAGATGGACGGCTTCGATCAGACGGAAAGTGTGATCGTAATGGCGGCGACCAACCGCCCCGATGTGCTGGACCCGGCGCTGCTGCGTCCGGGACGCTTTGACCGTCAGGTGACGGTCGCGCTGCCGGATAAAAACGGACGCCTGAACATCCTGAAAATCCACACGCGTGGCAAGCCGCTGGACAGCAGTGTCAATCTGGATGAGGTCGCCAAGACCACCATCGGCTTCTCTGGGGCGGACCTTTCCAACCTGGCAAATGAAGCCGCGCTGACCGCTGCCCGTCGCAACGTGAAACGCATCAGCGCACGTGACTTTGCCGACGCCTTCGACCGGATTGTACTGGGGGCAGAAAGCCCGCCGCTTTCCGACGAAAATGAGCGCCGTCTGGTCGCGTTCCATGAAGCCGGTCACGCCCTGACCGCCGCCCTGACACCGGACGCCGACCCGGTTTACAAGATCACCATTGTACCGCGTGGTCAGGCACTGGGTGTGATGACACAGCTTCCCGATATCGACCGGCGCAATTATTCCGAGCGCTGGCTGTGGGGCCGCATGATGGTCGCCCTCGGCGGTCGCGCTGCGGAGCAGGTCAAGTTCAACGAAGTGACGACCGGCGCGGAGAACGACCTGCGTCAGGTGACGAGCCTCGCACGACGGATGGTTGCCCAGTTCGGTATGAGCAAGGAAATCGGCCCACTGAACTTTGGTGATGACGAACGCCAGCCATTCCTCGGGTATTCACTGTCACAGGGGCGCAACTACAGTGAAGCGACCGCTTCGAAGATCGACTCCGAAGTGCGCAAGATGATCGATACCGCCTATGAGCAGACGCTCTCGCTGATCTCGCAGAACCGGGACAAGCTCGATCTGCTGGCCGAAGCCCTGATGACCAACGAGGTCATTACCAAGGATCAGATGTTTGCCATTCTGGGGATGGAACCGAAGCCGCAGGGTGAGGTCAGTGTGACACCACCCAACACCCAGTCGGAAGCGCCGGTTGGTAACGTGACGCATCACGAAGCGGACTAGCACCAGCACCGCAGTTGTATGACAAAAAAAACGGGATGGCATTCACCATCCCGTTTTTGATTTCTGATATGGGCAATATCACCCAATCTCTGTGCAGGGACAGGTCATCATCCAAAAAGTGATTATGCTGATTTCACCTTTGCAGTTCGTGATGCGAAAGGTTACTGTAACGCCGCTGTCTGCCGGAGTGAGGCGAGTTCTTCCTCGAAATACCGGCGGGACCGGATGTCAATTGGCGCGGCCAGCATCCGCTGGATTTCTTCTTCGGTCGGATGTCCACGGAACCACAGGCGAAAGCCTTCCAGAACATTGACCGTCGGGCCAGCATAACGCTCCACCGTGACGGTCTCTCCGGCGCTGATATAGCCGGTTTTCAGCACACGACAGTAGAGGCCGGGGCGCTCGGCATGGCGAAAGCGCCTCACAAAGCCGGGATCACCCATGCGCGCCGCCAGTGTCACACATGGCACACGTGCGCCAGTGATTTCCAGCACGACTTCGTCGAAGTGCAGGCGGTCGCCGGTGTTATAGGCGGCGCTTTCGAGTCCGGTGAGTGTCAGATTTTCGCCGAAGGTTGCCGGTTCCAGTACTTTGTCCAGTTCGGCGGACCACCACGCATAGTCAGGCATACCAAAGACGTAAACCGCCTGATCCAGCCCACCATGATGTTTGATGTCAGAAATGGTATCGCCTGTCAGGCCAAATGGACCGACATACACCGGTGCGTCCGAGGGCCGTTTGTAGATCCCGGTGAGACCGGATTTGGTGATGACGGGTGTCGGCTTACCCACATTCACACTGATAAGCTGCATGGTATGCATAGGCTGCATGGCGTGATCCTTCGATGACCGTATTGAACTTCCATGATGATTATAACCTATACGTTCTCGCAATCAATGGGCGGCAGCAATCTCCACGCCGGCGCTGCTGCTACATCCCCAGCCCCAGTTTGCGACACAGGGCTGCCAGCGTTTCCTGCTCTTCGGCGGTCAGAACGCTGAGTTCGGCTGTGATCCCGGCGACGTGATGCGGCAGTAAGCGCTCGACCAGTGCGCGGCCCTCATCGGTCAGGTTGACGCGCATCACGCGGTTGTCTTCTGGTGAACGATCACGGCAGACGAGGCCGCGCTTCTCAAGATTCTGAATCACGGTGGTGATATTGGCTGTGCTGAGCAGCAGCTTACGTGCCATCTCGACCTGTGACAGTGTGCCGATATGATAGAGTGCTTCCAGCACGCCGAACTGACTGGTGGTCAATCCGGCGGCGGTGATGTGCCTGTTCGTGCGGTCTAATACGCTGTTGGAAGCGCGTGTGAGCTTGATAAAGGCATTCAGCGCACGTACTTCCTCCGCGCTGCCCTGATACTTCGTCCCCATGAGTGAGCCTGCTTTCTAACACATTATTTATTGACAGCCGGATTATATCGTGTTAATCTATTCGATGTCAAATGATTAAACATCGAATTAATTTCAAAGACTGATCCGGTGGTCATCACGATCAGGTAAGGAGCGAAATACCATGCAGCCTCACGGCCTTCATCATGTGACAGCAGTCACCGCCAAAGTCAAAGACAACCTCGATTTCTACACAAAGTTGCTCGGCCTGCGCCTCGTCAAAAAGACCGTTAATCAGGATGATGTCAGCGCGTATCACCTGTACTATGCGGATAAGCTCGGCACACCTGGTACGGATATGACCTTCTTCGACTGGCCGCAGACACCAAAGGCACGGCGCGGCACCGACAGTATCGTGAACACCATGTTCCGCATCAACGGAGCCGACGCCCTGAATTACTGGCTGGCCCGCTTTGACGAGTACGGTGTGACGCACAAGGGTATTGAAGAATTCGCCGGACGCCGCATCATCCGGTTTGAGGACTCTGAAGGCCAGCGCCTGACACTGGTCGATGATCACGGGGCCGACTATGAAGGCGAACTCTGGGACGGGGCAGGCATACCACTAGACTATGCCATTCGCGGCTTCTACGCCGTCGCGCTGTCCGTCCCACTGCTGGAACCGTTCGAGCCGATCTTCGCGCAGTTGATGGGCTTCGAGAAAGTCACCACGCTGCCGAGTCTTGATGATCCCGAAGATCAGGTGTCGATTTACGCAATGGACGGCGGCGGCCCCAACAAGGAAGTGCATGTGATCGAGCAGCGCAATGCGCCTCGCGCCGCCCCGGGTTACGGCGGTGTGCATCATGTGGCGTTCCGCATGCGGGATGAGGCCGAGCGCGATGCATGGATCAACAAGCTCAACGAACTCGGCGTGCGTCATTCCGGACTGGTAGAGCGCTACTATTTCCAGTCGCTGTACTTCCGCATCTCGAACGGCATCCTGTTTGAACTGGCGACAGACGAACCCGGCTTCAGCGTGGATGAACCCATCGAGTCGCTTGGTGAGCGGCTGGCGCTGCCCCCGTTCCTCGAACCGCACCGCGCACAGATCGAAGCGAATCTGGTGCCGGTAGGCTAGAGTGTAGTTTAAAATTGGTTGGCAATGAGGGCCGGACAAGTCCGGCCTCTACATCGCCGTGTGATGCATTCATGCACTATATCCGCAGTGTCTCCTTGAGTATGTCCACCGTAGAATTGCGCGAACGGGTACTCTCATGCCACAATCCACTTTAAGAAATCACACAGGTTATTAAAGGGGAATGCGACATGAGCGTGATCTGCATGGGCGAACTGCTGATTGATTTTGTAGCAATGCAGACGGGTGTCGAGGTCGGAGAAGCGGAGACCTTCAAGAAGGCCCCCGGCGGCGCACCAGCTAACGTCGCAGCGGCGGCGGCCCGTCTGGGCATGGATGCTGCATTCCTCGGCCAGGTGGGGGATGATTCGTTCGGACATTATCTGGCGGGTGTGCTGCGCGAGGAAGGCGTCAATATCAGCGGACTGCGCTTTACATCGGAGGCGCGGACGGCGCTGGCCTTCGTCTCACTGCGGGATGACGGCGAGCGCAGTTTCGCGTTTTATCGCCATCCCAGCGCGGATATGCTGCTCAGCCCCGGCCAGCTCGACCTCACACTGATCGACGCCTATAAGGTCTTTCACTTCGGAAGCATCAGCATGATCGGTGAACCCTCGCGCAGCGCGACCATCGAGGCGGTGCAGTATGCCCGTGATCACGGCCTGCGCATCTCGTATGACCCTAATCTGCGGCTGGCCCTGTGGAAAAGCGCCGATGATGCGCGGTCAGGGATGCGGATTGGATTCAGCTATGCCAATCTGATCAAAATCAGCGAGGATGAAGTCGAATTCATGACCGGTAAACCGGCTGATGAAGGCGTCTTCGATCTGTGGCGGGATGCCACCGAGCTGATCATCATCACACGCGGGGCAAACGGCGCGACGGCGGTCACACGCGATGGCATTACCCACATCCCCGGCCACAGCGTCAAGGCCATCGACACGACCGGCGCAGGTGACGGCTTTGTCGCCGGGATGCTGTACGGCGTCCTGAAGTACGGCGCGGTTTATCCGATGGCACTGCCGGAGATCGTCCATTTTGCCAACGCGGTCGGGGCGCTGACCACGACCGAACGCGGCGCGATTCCGGCGCTGCCGTCACTGGCACGGGTGCTGGATCTGGCGCAGACAGTGGGGTAGCCCCCTATCCCCGGCCCTTTCCCCCAGTCGTTGCCGACGGGAAGAACACCCGTCGTTTCACTCCGAGGGAAAGGGAGAAGGGCTGCGCAGGTATTACGATCCCCTGCGCGGCTTCTTCTGGCGTCCTATTCTTACCGCCTCAAGTGCTTCGGGCGTGTCGATGCGTTCGAGCGCTAACTGTGAGGCGGAGCGCACCTTGCTTTCCGCGTCCGCCAGACCAGCAGCCAGCACCTGAATCGCACGCGGGTCGGCCAGATCGCTCAGGGCACGGGCCACATCACAGCGGACATACTTATGAGGGTCAGCAAAGGCGGCGATCAGCGGCTCGACGGCCTGCGAATCGTTCAGCACGCCGAGCGACCGTGCCGCGTTGCTGCGCACTTTCCAGCTTCTGTCATTGAGCGCCGTGATCAGCGCCGGGACAGCGCGCACATCCCGCAGTAGGCCGAGCGCAGTGGCGACATGTTCGCGGACAACGGCGCTTTTCGAGCGCAGCGCTTCGGTCAGCGGCTCGAGCGCCTGCGCCTCGAAGCACTTGGCAAGCGCTGAACTGACTTCCACACGCACATCATTGTCATCGTCATCGCGCAGCAGCACTTCAGACAGCGGCTGATAGGCGCGTGCATCCCCCAGAATCGCCAGCGCCGATGCTGCATGACAGCGCAGCACGCGATCCTCACGGGAATCCAGCAGCACTTCTGCCAGCGGCTCGTAGGCGCGGGGATCATCCAGACGGCCAAGCGCCAGAATCGGATTCTCGTCGGCATAGCCGCGCTTCAGATGCAGTGACAGATCGCGCACATGGTCGCGACTGTAGATCCACGCGAAGGTATCGCGCAGCAGCAGGTGAATAAAGCGATAGGTCTGGGTATTACCGGCGCTGGCGATATTGCCTGCCGTGCTGACAATCAGCAGATGCAGCCCGGTCGCGAGTTCCAGAAAGTGATCAAGCTGCGCATCGGGCACGATGCTGCTGAACTGATCGCGTCGGAACAGGTTCGATGTGGCGCGGATATTGGCGGCATTGTACATCGCCAGCCGTCCGAGATGCGCCCGGACCTCAGCCAGCGAGAAGCTCAGCGGCGTATGCGGGTGTTTACGCTGTTCGTGCGCGTAGCGCTTTTCGACATACAGCATGAAGATCCGGTCACGCAGTTCGCTGCTGGAGGTATTGGCATCCGTCACCGAGCGAGCCGCCGAGCGCTGAAGCAGATCGAACTGGCGGCGCTCGTCGGGGGTCATGGCATCATAGGCGAAGGCGAAGAAGCTGAGCAGCAGCGGCGTCTGCAAAAACTGGCGCAGACTGGCATCGCGCTGCATGGCGGCCTGAAGCTCCGGCAGGGTGTGCAGATAACGCCCGATCTGTGCTTCGTCCATCGGCTGGAGTGTCGCCGCGCCGTTGAGATGCGGGCGGTCTGTACCACTGGTGATACCTGCCGGGAACATCTCGGCATAATCCTGTGCACGGCACGTCAGGATGATGGCACTGCGCGTGCTGTCTGCCACTCGGTTCAGGTGCTGGATAAACCGCTGACGCAGATTGCGCTGCCCGTTGACCTCGGCGCTGTCCGGCGGCAGTTCGTCCAGCCCATCGAGCACCAGCAGCGCCTTCCCCTCACGGATCAGCGTGCCCACGCCCTGCGGCGCACCGTAGGACTGTGCCAGCCAGTCTTCCAGCGTGCTGTAGCCGTCCCATGTGGCGACCAGTCCCAGTACCGGCAGCAGCGCGGTGCGGTCCTGCCGACGACGGACGATGGCATCACGGGTATAGTGCAGCAGCGTGACCGTCTTGCCTGCACCCGGCTCTCCGAGCAGCAGCACACGTCCCCGGTAATGCTCAACGGCCTGTGAGAAGGCATCGTAAACCGCTGGCGATGATGCATCATGCATGTGCTGGCCGCCCGATACTGTCGCGATAAAGGTCGGTGGCGCAATCCCGAGGCTGGCAAATAACGGATCGACTGCGGCGGGTACCGTTGGTGCGGCGGATGGGGTCTCAGCCTCACCGCCAGCCACCGCGCCCGGAGTCACACGGAGCTGTAACGGGATCGGTTCCGGTGTATCGCCTTCACCGCGCAGCGACGGCAGCAGAATATGATTCAGCGTATGGTCGATGCGGTCATAGAGCGTCTGCAGGTATTCGGTATACGGATCAGCGGCATCAGGCGCGGCAACCATCCCCTGCGGAGACTCTGCGGGGAGATGAGTCAGCAGGCTGCGTTCCAGATGGCTGAAGGCAGCGGCATGGTCTGAGGTGAAGTCGATGTAATTCAGGCTGATATAGTTCATCGGGACGATGCATTTTTCGAGCATCACCATCAGCAGACGGGTATTGAACAGACTGCCGTTGACGATCGTCCAGTCCCATTCGTTTTTAACATTGCGCGACTCAACTGAGCGCGGCGACATGACACCTACCACGACATCACAGTCGCGCAGGGCCTGTTCGATGGCATCCGTCCAGACCGCGCCTTTGGGGATGTCGAAGATGTCCATCCACACGGCGTAGCCCACCTGAAGCAGATGATCACGCATGGATCGGGCGAAGGCTTCGTCCTCACGTTTGTAGCTGATGAAAATTCGAAGTTTAGGCTGATTCATCGAAACGGCGATGTGCTTTCAAATGGCTAAACGGTAGAAGTCGGGACGGGTGTGCGCCGCAGCACCATGTGGGGTAGATGCAGCGCCTCGGAGAAAAACTGATGGATGGTGGCGATTTCCGCTTCTGTACAGCCGATCAGCAGCTTGATCTCCGAGTCGCGCTTATCGGGATCAACTGTGCAGATGACCGCCGTGACGGTGGGCGGATGTTCCCCTGCGGCCTCTGATCCCATGAACAGGTCGATCCCGCCGCCGTCTGCGCTGGTAGTGCCGCCCAGATAGCCGTAATCGAGGGGATAGATCACACCGGCATCGGCGGGATGCGCGGACAGGCGCGGGCGGTCGATGACGATTTCGGACTCGGCCACGAGCTGATCCAGCGCCATCCAGAACTCGATTTCCGTATGGCTCAGCGGATTATTCATGTCCGGAAAGCTTCTGTGAAGTCGGCTGTGACGAACGCTCCTGCGATGAACGTCCCTGCTGCGACTGGCTGGGGCGCAGGCGCATGGTGCTGACCTTTTCCGGCGCACGGGCGGTCGTATTGCGGTAGAAGTCCCAGATGATCTCCATGTCAGCGTCGATGTCGCCGCTGGGCATCAGCGCCGGGCCGATACCGAAGCGGCGTTTCCCGTAATCCAGAAAACCGCAGACAATCGGTACCTGGGCGTTGTAGGCGATCCAGTAAAAGCCGGTCTTCCAGTGATCGGTGCGGCGGCGTGTCCCTTCCGGTGAGATGACCAGCACGATCTTTTCACGCTCGTTGATCAGATCGACGGCCTGCTGGACAGCATCGCGGCTGTGACTGCGATCAATCCCCAGCCCGCCGAGGAATTTCATCAGCCCGCCCAGCGGCCCATTCACCCACTCGATTTTGACCATCCATGTGGGGCGCACACCGAGCGCAAAGGCCGTGACCAGCATCCAGAATCCGTCCCAGTTCGAGGTATGGAAGGCGGCAGCCAGCACCATTCGGGGGACATTCGGGACCTGACCATATACCCGGTAGCCCCCGATGCGCAGCAGCAGATGCGCGAGGCCCCTCAGCCAGCGCGGGACTTCCGGTGGACGCTGAAGCCCGCCATCGGTCGGCCACACCTCGTCGAGGTGCAGCGGCAGCCCATAGGTTTCGAGGTCAGGCGCGGCAGCCGCGGGTGCAGGTTTCGCCGGTGCGGAATTCGCCGAAGTAAGGTTGGTGTCACTGGTCATAGGAGTTCCTGATAAATCGCTTCCAGATGCTGATCAAAAATCTGTTTATCAACAGGGTGAATCTCGAATTCACGAATAGTCAGGTACACGCGCTCGCCGGATACAAAGCGCTCGGCATCCTCATAGGGATAGAATTCGATCAGCCAGCGGCCTTCGTTTTCCTTCAGGATTTTGCCTTCGCGGGGGATTCCGTCACGCTGCGCGACCACGTAAACTTTCTGGCGGCGTCTGCGCCGATCGAGGTACAGCCGCTCCAGCGCAAAATAATCGATGATATCCATACACGTCCAGCGGTGATGCTTCACTACCGCCTGAAAAACTGGCAGGCAGATGAAGCACACACGGTATCTGACTTGCGATTTTTCATTTTAACGCAAAAATCGGCGTCATATGCATAGGAACGCAGTCCGTGTATTCAGACCGCAGAGTCCGAGAGCTGTGCCAGAATGGTATCGACCGTCTGCTCAACCGTCTGGTCGGAATTATCCAGCCACAGGCCGAGGCGCGGTGTCTCGGTGCGCAGGCTGTGATCCAGCGCGTCCGGCGTCCAGTCGCCATAGCCGGTCTTGCTGCGGGCGGAATCACGGGCGGCCGCCACCTCCGGTGATGGACACAGCACCACCACATGCAGCGGATCATCCGGGCAGTGCTGTCGCAGCAGATCGACCACCTCTGACAGCATCGGGCCGAGGATCACATCCTGACAGACGACCGGGAAGCCGGCCTTCAGGTACTCGGCGGTCACCAGTGCCGCCAGCCGGTAACGGAGCCGAAGCTGTTCGGCAGCAGCATCAGGGAAATCAGCGGTCACTTCGGCGCGACCGCTGACAATCATCCTGCGAAAGAGATCACCGCGCACATGGACGCTCTTCGGCAGCCGTTCCGCCAGATGCTGCGCGACCGTCGATTTGCCCGAGGCCATGATGCCGGTGATCAGGATTATACGAGGTACAACCAGCGCGTCTGTCATGGGCACACTCAGATCGTGACGTTGAGCGCCGCCAGCACGGTATCAATCGGCGTGAAGATCGTCGCCACTGGCGATCCGGCGAACAGCAGACCGACCGCCTTATTCTCCGTGCCATCGACCACCAGTGAACCGGAGTCACCACCTTCGCTGATCGGCTCACAGATCACCTGACCGGTGAAGCGTGCCGTCCGAGCGCCGCGAGCCGTGTCATAGGTGATATTGACCGTCGCGTTCAGCAGCGTGATACGCCCCTGACGAAATCCGGTCGTGCGCCCACTCTTGCGGACCGTCGCGCCGAGCACTGGCGCTTTCGTACCGGAAATCGGGCCGATATTGAGGATGTTATTGTCGAACGTGATATTGGAACCCGGAACCGGCTTCGCCAGCGCTGCATCGACCGCGTTATCGGGCGTAAGTGCCTGTGTCGCGGTCATGGCTTTGCCTGTGCCTGCGACGATCTTCGGCGGCTCGGCTAATCTCTCTTCAGCCATGGCGGAAAAGGCCGACGCGGAAGCAGCGGGATTTGACCCCGTGACCGTGATGCGCTGCTGCGAACCGGTAAAGCCCGCGATCAGGTTGGTGATGGCGACAAAGATTCCCAGACAGCCAGAGGGATTCGGGTCGGTCGGGATTGGGGCCGGGCCGGGCTGGTCGGGCTTGCCCGCATCTTCGACAAAGCGCAGCGGGACAAAGCGATCCAGCCTCGCCACAATATCTGAGGGTTGATTGCCTCCATCCAGCGGCGCAGGCTGGAGAATCGCATCCCCCGACCGGCCATCGTTACTATCGGCGAAGACATGGTTATTGGAAAGCAGCATCAGTTCACCGGTGTTACGGTCACGGACTACGGTGCCGAGTGTCCCGGCGGTGATACCCGTATGGCCGATGCTCACCCCGGATGGGATGTTCGGGCGGTAGCGGGCTTTGGGATCGCCAGCGATGCCCTGTGCGCGTAAATCACCGACGACATACACGTCAGTGCGGACACCATCAACGGTCTGAGGTACAAGATCAGTGCTGGAAAGCTCGCCCATCGGCTTTTTCTCTTTGACCAGCGCGATCAGGGCAAGCTGATCAGTGACCACGCCTTCGGATTCCTTGAAGCCGACAGCAACTCCGATCACATTCTGTTTGGCGAGCAGTTCGCCCTCGGCTGCGGCCTGTGCCTGCAGGACTTGCTGCATCCTGGATGGTAGCATGTCTACGCACCTTTACTGATCATCGGAAGATACGGAGTGTTCAGGAGTCTGAACTCTGGAAATTCATTGTAACACGCTTTTTCCGCGTCAGATTGTCCCTGTACAGGCGACAGACCTACCCTGTCCCTACGGATGCTCACCTGCTACGACCAATCGACCGGCTGCCATATCGGAAGCACGCCGAAGATCTGACGATCCAGTGTGAGGGTAAGGGCATCCAGTATCGGTTGACCGGTTTCTGAGGCCTGATCGATCGCAGCCTGCACATCGCGGATGTGAAAGAGCGACGTCAGGCCGGAACCCGCCATGAAGATCAGGCTGCGCCCATCCGGGGACCACAGCGGACTGGAGACAAAAAACGGCGTGGTCAGCCGATGCAGATCGCTGCCATCCTCACGGACAACAGCCAGCGCGTCGTCATAGGCCAGCGCAATCCACGCGCCATCCGGGGACCAGACAGCGCTGCGCTGATCGTACTCGTCATCCGGCAGTAGTGAACGGTGCTCGCCGGTCTCCATGTTGTAGATCTCGACACGTGGGCTGAGAGAACCGCCGGTAAAGCGCGTGTACAGGATTCTGCTGCCGTCCGGTGACCATGCGGCCTCATTCGCATCCGCCGCAATCTGATGGTCGGCGCCGGTCTCCGGCAGATAGAGATACAGGCTCCCCATCCCCGTCAGCGGCTGATACTGATAGATCAGCGCACGGCTGTCCGGGGACCAGAGCAGCGGCTGATGCGATGAGGACTCCGGCTGCTGTATCTGGCTCACGCTGCCGGTCTGGGTATCTTTGACCAGGAGATGATTCATCCCGGTCTGCGGGTTATAAGCGGAATAGGCCAGATAGCGTTCGTCCGGCGACCAGTGCCAGTTGAACTCATGTTCCCCGCGCATTTCAACCTGAGGGAGCGCGGCATACGAGTCGAAGCTCTGCCACTGTCCGCCAATGCCATACGGCATAGCAATCAGGCGGTGCTGCGTCCAGTCAAGCTTGCCGATATCGACCTGAAGCGATCTGCGTATCTGGATCAGGTGATCGTAATCCAGCAGGATCAGGTCCCGCTGCGGGGTGTTCAGGTCAAAATCGACATAGGCCAGCACCTGTGGTATACGCACCTGCCCGATCACACCAGCAGCCGCGATCAGCCCAACAGTGATCAGACACAGACCGACGGCGAACAGGGCCAGCACCCGCAGCAGCCGACGGAGATCAGCGGATCGTCTGAGCATAGACGGTCGATTGAGGTTCGTTTGTGGAGGGTCGCCAGCTTTGCAAACCGGCAAAATCCCCTTCGATCTGGCGGTGCTGCCACCGCCCATCGCGATAGATGACATGCAGCACGGTCTGCGGCGACTGAGGATAGCTGTAGCTGTTCATGATCGTCAGGATGAACTCATCTTCATCAATTCCATACGGCTGAACGTAATAGGATTGCAGATTCAATGCAAGCGGGACAATCCCCTCTTGGGTAATCAGATAGATGCTGGTCGGGGGCGGTGCGTTGTTGGTGATCATACTGGCTCCATTATAATCCATCGTCGTCACAATCCCGACATCGACGCCGTAGCGCTGCAAGCTGTAATCGACATTCGTGATCACCTCATCTTCCTCAAGCGAGACCGGGGTGATGTTCTCGTTCTCCAGATCCACCAGATAATACTCGGTATTCCCCGACGACATGCCATACGGCGGCATCGTTGATATAAAGCCACCCGGTCCAGCCAGGCTGCCTGAGACGGACGACTGCGTTATTTCTACGCCAATTGTTTTCACCCCGTGATAGGCCAGCGACAGTTTCTTGCCCTCATGCTGAAGCAGGGTCGGCTCTCCATCAGGCTGCATGTAATACTGTTCGCCTTTGCTTTGGCTGAAGATCATGAGGATATCCGACTCCGGCATCCAGTAAGCGTAGTGTTCACGCCCATACTGGCTGTTGGACGCGATCAGCCGCTTCTGCCCCGTCTGACGGTCGAACAGGTACGTATTATGGGATCTCATGCCGTATTGGTAACCCATCCCTCCCATGTAATGGAAAGGTGCACTCATCCCGTTCGCCATTTCGGCTGTGAGCAGTGTGCCGCTGGCTTCATGATAGAACACCATCCACTGCGACCAGCCCGGCATGGACATTGGCGCTGAACGGAAGATGGCCTGTCCCAGTACCTCGGTGATCGTTGGCGCATATTCCTGAAAAAGCAGATAGCGTCCTGAAGCCGACCAGGTTGCCCCAAACAGCCCTTCATCGGAGATTTCTGTCTCAGTATCCGCCTTGCGATCATACAGAACGGTGCTGTAACGCAGAGACGGCTGTGTCATCATCCTGGCGGTGTATGGTTGGGGTTTGGGGATCAGCCGGAGCTGCACGACCGAGAGCAGATCAACATATTGGGGAACATTGGGATCATAGGCATCGAGTTGTTCTTCAGCACCGGTCTCGACATCGTGCAGGCGAAGCTCCGATGGCGTGATCACCATCCGGTTGGGCTGCGTGACCAGATTCGGCCCCCAGTTATAGACAAAATAGCGGCTGTCCTTCGCCCACAGCATAAACCACACGTTGCCGACGTCTTCGCCGTTCGGGTTCAGATGCTGATCGATCTGATCCGAGGGCACAGCCTTCAGGCCAATGGGCTTGCCGGAAGCATCATAGTGATTGATGACCATCCAGCGGCCATCCGGCGATAAGGGCTGTGCAGCGGCGCTTTTCAGCCAGCGAAGACGGCTGTTATCAGGGGTGAGCACCATCTGATAGGTGCGGGTGGAGCTGTTACGAATGCCGGAAATCATCGCGAAATCACCTTCCGTATCCCACTGCACACCCTGTGTCCTGATCGGAAGCTGAACGGTCGCGCTCAGGCGGCGCTCGGTGGAATACAGCCCAACCGTGCTCCACTGATCGTTCATGGGCCGCAGGTAGGTGTACATCGCATCACGGATGGGGAAAGGTGCCGCAGCAGCGACCTTCTGCCAGCGGTTCTGTCGTGGCAGTGCCCACACATACTGCAAATCATCGGGCAGGGTGCTGCCAACGACAAGGCTTGCAGCAATCACAAGGATCGCGATCACGGTAAGGATGAAACCTGTTTTTGCGACAAAGCGATACATCATCAGGTTCTTTTCGCTCCCATCTGCATCCGGTTACCAGACTCGTCATCTGGCAGACAATACCAGCGCAGATCGCTGCTGTGACCTGTGCTGGCATTGATTACCCTACCGCATTTTGTGAAATCATACCTGACGATTGCTCGGTTTTTTTGCTGCTCGGAGTTTTAAATGGATCAGGCTACAGCTTCAGCGAGGCCGCCAACCTTCACCTGATCCCCGTCGGCCTGATCGTCGGGATCGGTTACATAATCCGGCAGGGTGGCTTCCATCCGGCGGACCGCAGGCAGCGCGTAAACCGCCAGCGAGAGCAGCGCGACCAGCGCCCCACCGATCACGATCACCACCGCCGATGGTGAACCGGCATCAGTGCCAAAGATCGGCGCAAGCTGTGCCCATCCCGGCTGGTTCAGCTGCGGCGTGATCACCTGATCGACCAGTGGGCCGACGATCAGATATGAGATCGGCATCAGGATCATCGACACCTGACTCAGGGCCGCAAACACCCGCCCCTGAATATCCGGTGCGACTTTGGTCTGCATGATCGACATGAACAGCGCATTCGCCATCGGCAGCGGCATCATGACGACAAACAGGGCGGCGGTCATCCCCACCGGAAGCCGCATCAGGCCGAAGATCGAGAGCGCCGCGCCGGAGATCACGATGCCGAGCATGATGGTGTGAATGCGCGGGCGCGTGCCGCCCCACACACCGATGATGACCCCGCCCAGCAGACCGCCGATGTTCATCACACTCAAAATAATGCCCATCGTCTCCTCACTGCCGGTGCGACCGAGCAGAAACGGTGTCTGAAGCGACATAGCACTGGTCAGCAGGAAGTTGACGAGCGACATATACAGCAGGATGCCGAGCAGAACCGGACGTTCCGAGAGATAGCGGAACCCGCCGATCATCTCTTTCCAGACAGAACCCGCCATCCGGCGGCCATCGGCGGTCTGAGTCGGTCGGGGGATGCGCACCAGAAAGATGATGACCATCGCGACCAGAAAGGTAAACAGATCGACCATGATCGCGCCGGTAATGCCGAGCGCACCGTAAATCATACCGGCGATGGCCGGCGCGATAATCCCCGACATCGGGCCAGTAAGCTGCTGGATGGCATTAGCGCGGTCACGGTGTTCGTCTGGCACCAGCATAGTGACGGATGCCTGAAACGCTGGTCCCTGAAACACGCCGAAGATCGACTGGAGCAGTACGACGACATACAGATGCCACAGCTCGAATGCGCCGCTTGCAAAGCTGATGAACAGCAGCAGTGTACCCAGCGCCTGCCCAGCGTCGGCCAGAATCATGACCAGACGACGATCCCAGCGGTCCGCCATTACGCCGGAGAGACTGGACGCGACCACCATCGGCAGCACGGAGAAAAACATGACGAGCGTCAGCGGGGTCGCTTCTTTCGTCTCATTGAAGATGTGAAACCCAATCGCAAGGCCGCTGATTCGGCTGCCGATGAGTGAAAAGGTCTGCGTCAGGATGATGATGTAGAACGTCCATAGCTTGCCGCGTGTGGTCATAACTGGGCCTTCCGGTTGGGAATGCGAAGCGCTTTTTGGTGAAGTGAAACAGGTTATCTGATAATACGCCGCTGACCATTTAAAAGTTTTTAAATGACTCTAAAGGTTTTTAATGGCGCTGTCAATCCACTGGGGGCTTTTGTCTGGTATGGCCGTGCTCTGTCTGTCAGGCGAACCGTTCTCACCTTGTGGAAGAGCTATTACAATGACCGCATCGCTGTTCACAGCCTGTCGTCATTGATCCACACCAGACCGATCACGGATAACCTGATTTGAAACCACTGTCGCGCCCTTCATTCGCCGTGCCTCTCGTCGTGCCCTTTGTCGTGTATGCCTTCTATCTGGCCGTCGCGGTGCTGATCACCTTTCCGCTGATCCTGAACTTCTCTTCGCAGATGATCGGCCACCCGACCGGCGATGTCTATGAGATGGGGCATCACATCTGGTGGTTTAAATACGCGCTGCAAAACGGTGAGCCGATCTTCTGGCAGACACTTTCCGGTTATCCGGACGGATTCTCGGCGGTGTCGCTGTGGGCCAATCCGTTTCAGTTCTTCCCGGCGTGGCTGTTCGCCTTCTTCATGCCGATTGCCTCCGCCTATAACCTGACCGTGCTGCTGACGATGGCACTCAACGGCTGGACGATGTGGTGGGTGATGCGTCAGTGGCTGCGCAGTGCGGATAATCCGCAGCGAGTCTGCGTCCCGGCGGTGCTGGCAGGTCTGGTCTACATGGCCGCCCCGATGATGCAGGGCCATCTGTTCGGCGGTCATGCCGGACTGCTGGTGGCGTGGGGCGCTCCGCTGTATGTCTACGCATTGTTCCGGCTGGCAGAGCATCCCTCACGGCGCTGGTTTGCGCTGGCGGTGCTGTTCTTCCTGCTGACAACCAGTGGCCACACTCTTCAGCTCATCTACGTGCTGATGCCGATCACCGGCGTATTCATCCTGTGGCAGTTGCTGCGCGGAGACTGGCACGGCCTGCTGCGGACACTGGCCGTCAGCATCATCGGCAGCATCCTGCTGCTGATCTTCGTGCTGCCAGTCTTCAGTGATACCTTCTCGTCGGATACCTACACCGGCGATACCGGTTACATCCCCTTCAGCCTCGATTTACTGGCCGTCGTCACACCGTCATTCGGACATCTGCTGTTCGGCCAGCTCGATTACACCCACCGCGTGCTCGGCATCAATCTGACCGAAGGCTTCGCCTATCTGGGGATCGCAGCGGCAGTGCTTGCGATTGTCGGCGCGTGGCGCTACCCACGGGCGCGGTGGTGGCTGGCACTGGTGGTTATCGCGTGGCTGCTGGCGCTGGGGCCGGTCTTCAAACTGTTCGATCAGCCGCTGCTGATGGAAATCGACGGCCTGCCGGTGACCATCACGCCGCCGTGGGCGGTGCTGTATAAACTGCCCGGTTTCAGCCTTGCGCGGACGCCGGGACGCTTCGGATTCACACTGGCGCTGGCAGTCGCGGCACTGACCGGATACGGTGCAGCCGCTTTATGGAATTCGCTCGGACGTGGATCACGGGCCACAATCGCGCTGGCCGTCCTGATGGCCGTCACCCTGTTCGAGTATCAGGCCTTCTTCCCGCATTACACCGTCCCGGCGGATGTCCCGCAGGCTGTAACATCGTTAAATCAGCGCGACGATGTCCGCGCCGTCATGGATATGCCGTGGGGCAATCTGCTGGCGGCCAAGCAGGGGCTTTACTGGCAGACGTGGCATCAGAAGCCGCTGATCGCCGGACAGGTCACACGGCGGACACCGGTCAGCCCCGCCAAACTGACACTGCTGGAAGAGACGCTTGATCCGGCACTGCTGGATGCAGCCGGGGCCGATGTCATCCTGCTGCACAAAACCTATATGGACGCCGCACTGGATCAGCGGCTGCGCACGGCCTTCGGATCACCAGCTTATGAAGATGATCGGCTGGCCTTGTTCGAAGTGCCGGATACCGACGCCGCACCACAGACGGTCACACGACTGGAAGATGACACCGCGCTTGAGACGCGGCTTGAGTCCTATCTGTTCGCGCCGTCCGCAGGCTGGATGGAAGTCTCGGGCAGTTTGCAGACACGGGGACGCACCGTTTCCCTGCTGCTGGACGGCCAGCGCATCCGGCAGTGGACAGGCGAAGAAGAAGCAGATCTGTCAGACCTCAAGGTGCCGCTGCTGATCGAAGCGGGCTATCACACCCTGACATTCAGGATTGATCCACCATGCCCGACCGTCTATGACCGCGAACTGCTGCGCTGTCGTGCCGGTGAAGTACACGACCTGACGATCAGCACACTTGACGAACAACCGCTCACCGACGCAGTGCAGTTCGAACGCGGTATCACCCTAAAGGCATTCGATCTGGCCGAAGCGCCTGCTGCTGACGGTACACTGAACCTGAAGCTGTGGTGGGAGTTTAATCAGCCCATCGACGCGCAGACCGTGCGCTTTATCAAGGTGCTGGATGAAAACGGCGGCGAAGTCGCGGCATCCGACATCGCCCCCGGCACACACAGTCGCGGAGATGCGCTGGCCGAACAGCCTGACCTTGTCATCGGTGATACACCCGGCCAGTACCGCGTCTATGCAGGCTGGTACACCCTGCCGGATGTCACACGCATCGCCGTGCTGTCCGAGGTGGAAGGGCGTCAGGATAACTGGGTGTTATTGGGGAGAGTAATTGTGGAGTAGAGCATTTCAGGTTAAACGGTGATCGCAAACGGGTCGAATGACTAAGCAGAATTTACCATGTGGGCTTTAGCCCGCGAGAAAGCCACGCCACTTGAGTGGCAGTGGATGAAAGCGTTTTCCGGCTTTAGCCTGTCGTATTTTTCGCGCACTTGTGCTAAGCTAAAAGCAGGTCGCGGGATTGCCGTCCCCACCTGCTCTACACTTCGTATACCGCGAAAGTGCAGCATGGCTGATTCTACTGTAATCTTCCGAACCTACAAGTATCGACTCTACCCTTCGAAAGCCCAGATGCGTAATCTGTACCGCGTGCTGGATTTGTGCCGTCACCTCTACAACATGGCGCTGGCCGAACGTCGCTACACGTGGGAATTTGAGAAGCGCAGGGTGTCGAAAGCCGAGCTTGAGACTTTGGCGAAGCATTATCGTGCAAAAATGCCCTATGGACAGCAGATGGGCAGCCAAACGGCGCAGAGTGTTGTTCATCAGGCTCACCTCGCGTTTCAGGGCTTCTTCCGCCGTGTCAAAGCCGGTAAAACTCTCGGCTATCCACGTTTCAAAGGTCGAACTCGCTTCAACAGTTTTCTGTTCAAGCAGTACGGCACGGGAGCCAGTATCGACGGACGGAAACTCAAACTGTTCGGGATTGGCCGTGTCTCGGTCCGCTGGCACCGTCCGATTGCGGGCAAAATTAAAACCGTTCGCATTTTTCACAAGGCGGGGAAGTGGTTTGCACTGTTCGCCTGTGAAGTCGCGCCCATGAAACCCCTTCCTGCCACCGGACGTGCTGTCGGCATCGACGTTGGCATTTCGGCACTTATCACCACTTCAGACGGCGACAAGGTTGATAATCCCAACTTCTACCGCACCGGCCAGAAGCGCCTCCGCGTTTTGCAGCGGAAACTGGCACGCACCAAGCGTGGTTCAAACAATCGTCGCAAAGCACTCAAGGCCGTTCAGCGTCAGCATGAGCATGTTGCCAACCAGCGCCGCGACTTCCTGCACAAGCTCAGTTTCGATCTGATGCAATCCTTTGATCACATCGCACTGGAAGATCTCGGTGTCAGGAACATGGTCCGAAACAAACATCTCAGCAAAAGCATTCTCGACAGCGGTTGGTCCATCTTCAAAGAGTTGCTCACGTACAAGGCTGGAAGCGCCGGTCGTGACATCGTCTTTGTCGATCCCCGCTATACCTCGATGTGCTGCTCGAACTGTGACAAGCTGTTTGAAGACTTCGACCTGTCAGTACGATGGGTGACGTGTGCTTGTGGTCTCAGTATGGACCGAGACCACAACGCCGCCATCAATATTTTGAAACGATCTTATAGATCGACACGATCCCGGTGGGTCACACCGGTTGGACATAACGTGGGTGCAGTCAAGGCCGTGCGTGTCCAAGAAGCTACGCAGCTTTAGCTGCTGTAGAGTGTTCACGTTCACCAAACGTTTTATAACCCTGTACCAACCTGAGATGACAAAAATCTGATGTAAACTCTTCTTATACCAGGGTGCTTACAACGTCCTGTCGCAGGCACCCACCGGGCAAGTAGAGAAGGCCTGAGATCATGTTGGAAAAGAGGCGTAAAACCCAGATTTTTTATCCCGATGTCTTAGGTGCCGTCACAGGTGGAGTGCGTCTCAGCAATGCGCACCTCCACTTTGCGTTTGGCATCTTCCCCAGACAGTCCTTTATTAATCAGCCCTTCGAAGCCATCATCTTATTACAGAGTGCGGTCAATCAGCAGATGCAGGTCAAGATTGCCCTGCGTCTGCCCTCTCAGGATCAGCAGGGCGCACCGGCGGTCATCGAAAGCCCCAACCAGCAGACCCAGCTTACACTTCAGGCCGGTGAAGTCGGTGTCCTGCGCATTCCGATCATCGCACGACCGCCCACCCGCGCCGGAAATAATTTTCCCGTGCGTGTGGCAATCCGCTGCCGGGCAGACGACTCGGCGGAAGCGGTGCGGTCACCGGCGGGTGGTGCGCCGCCCTCGGTACTGGCGGTATCACCCTTTAAATTACAGGCCCTGCGCGACATCGGCTTCGAAGCCAATGCGTGGAATCATTCCTCTGATATTATCACCGCCCATTTTGACCTTGTCCCACAGCGGCTGACGCAGCAGATCACCATGCCGAGGATGCGTTACGAAATCCTGTGGACACGGGATCAGATGCCGAAAGAACTGGTGCGTGCCAATCAGCAGTTGGAGGTGGCGCGGTATCTGGCGGACAGCGCCCAGTTCACCAGTTCGTACGGGGCCTTCCTGAACGAAATCGGCAATTATTTTGGCGAACACGATATGCCGCTCCATCCCGGTGAAGTGATGGCAATCGCCAAGATGATGGCCTATACCCTGGACGAAGCGCCGAAGATCGAGCTGACCGATGTCGAGGATACGCGCTGGTTTGTCGCGCTGTGTCAGGTGCTGGGGGCCAAACCTGAACTGAAGGACATGGACCGCAACGAGCTGATCGCGAAGCATGTTTTCAGCGAGGTGCTGTACGAGGCGATCCTGATGGGCTTCCATGTGATCGAGAGCAAGGTGACGGAAGACCTCGGCTCCGAACAGGAACGGCTGGCCTATGCCAACCGCGTGATGAACTGGCTCGGCGGCAACGGTGGCCCGGACCTGAACTATGTCTATCTGCCACTGGTACTCGGTGGTCTGACGGTCAGCCGACTGGTACGCTCGAACATCAACGAAAATCCCTGGGACATTGTCGATGAGCTGACCGAAGCGATGCAGGGTCGTATCCGTCTGGCAGACGACGCCACCATCATCGTCTTCGAGATGCTGAACACCATGCTGCGCAATATGTCGATTATGCTGCGCAATCAGCGCGTCCAGCGGAATTAATATCCATCCCGTGATTTGCCTGTTCTTCAAAACACATTTTGCAAAGGCATCATAAGTCCCCTCTCCAAGCGGAGAGGGGATGTAGAAACGCAGTTTCTCAGGGGTGAATTTCTACAGTTCCTTAAACCGCTGTTTCCGCCATCTCGCGTGACGGGATACCAAAGGCATCGGCCAGCAGATCATACGAGCGAACACGGGCCGCATGGTCATGGACCATCGTCAGTACCATCAGCTCATCGGCCTGTGACTTTTCAATCAGATCGGTCAGACGGGCATGCACGGTCGCCGGACTGCCGATAATGTGCCGGTCACGGATAGCGTTAAACGTCATCTGCTGCTGCGGATCGAAGCTGAAGGCTTTCACCTCTTCCGGGCTGCGCATCGGACCGGATGGCAGGCGGGCATACAGGCTGAAGAACGCGAATGTCACCGACAGTGCCAGATCATGCGCCGCTTCGTCCGTCTCGGCACAGATCACCGACGCGGCCAGAATCGCGTGCGGCTCCGGGAACTCCGTCGACGGCTGGAACATGCGCCGGTACATTGTCATCGCCGTGACCGCAGCATCGCCGTTGATGTGATGCGCGAACGAGAAGCCCATCCCGACCTGTGCGGCCAGCCGTGAACTGAAATCACTTGAACCGAGCAGCCAGATCGGGGGCAGTTTCACATCCTGCGGATAGGCTTTGACCGACCGGAAAGGATGCGAGTCAGGGAAGTTGCCCCTGGCGAAGGCCTGAAGCTCGGCCAGATTTTCGGGGAAGTCTTCGGCGTTGAGCGCCTCACGGGAACGGCGCAGCGCCAGTGCGGTCAGGCCGTCGGTGCCGGGGGCGCGGCCAATCCCGAGGTCAATCCGGTCGGGATAGAGCGCCTCGAGCAGCTTGAACGACTCCGCCACTTTCAGCGGAGCATGATTGGGCAGCATCACCCCACCAGACCCGACGCGCAGATGCTGCGTTTCACGGGCAACCTGTCCGATCATGATATCGGGTGTGGTGCTGGCGATGCCCGCCGTATTGTGATGCTCGGCCAGCCAGAAACGGGTATAGCCGCGCTGGTCCGCAAACCGCGCCAGATCAATCGTATTGCGCAGCGCCTGTGAGGCACTGGAACCGGAAACCACCGGGGAGACATCCAGAATGGATAAGGGAATAGTCATCGTCTGAAACCTGCTTTAACTAACAGTAAACAGAAACAGACAGAGATCGTGCAGCAGCGATAGAGCGCCAGCTTCTCTGTCTGTGTTTCAGACGTATACACCGTCAGGCATATTACGCATTCAGATCGGGTATCAGTTGGAGGTGTTTAGCTCAGACAGCACATGCGTCGTGCCGTACAGATCTTCGAAGGTAGCCTGTTTTGCCCAGGGATATTCAGTGATTGGCATGGTGATTTTCACACCTTTAGCTTCCAGATCGGCAACCTGTGCCACAATATCGTCGGTTTCCATCACAAAGCCGGGAAGTTTACCAACCATTTTCGCACGTTCCTCAGCATCTCCGCTGCCAGGTCCCCACTGCGGCGGCTGTAGGATGAATTGGAAATCGGGCTGATCGGCGGCTGTGATGGTGACCCAGCGGTCATCCTCGCCCATTGGATCATCGGAGTGTTTGCTGAAGCCCAGTTTCTCGGTATACCATGCGAGCGCTTCATCAATGTCGCGAACGTAGATACTGGCATGAGTCACATATTTGATCATGGTGCTTCCTCTTCAACTGTCTGATTCAATATGGCTGGAATATCAGGTTGTTACTCTTTGGAGCATAACACTAAAACATTTGTTCTATGATGAGAAGAATATAAGAGACGATACCTGACCGATACCGTCTCTACGAAACATTTTGTGATGAAGCGATCCGTCGAATCGCCTGGAGGTATCAGCCGCGCAGAGGCAGCACCAGATCCTTCGGCACATCCGTCAGCGTCAGAAGCTGGCCGTCCGGCGCGACATACAGCGTGTCTTCCACACGCACGCCGAAGCCGCGATCCGGGTAGTAGAGGCCGGGTTCAATCGTGATAACGTTGCCGACCGCGAACACATCATCCTTGTTCAGATGGCTGATGGTGTAGCCCTCATGAATTTCCAGCCCCAGCCCGTGACCGAGACTATGGGTGTAACCGTCGGAGGAGCCGGGATTCTGACGCCATGTCGGGTGGTTGCGGTCTTCGAAATACTGCATGACGGCTTCCTGCATCTCGCGCACCGGACGACCTACCGCGAACATCTCATGCGCCAGGTCGAACGCTTCCATCACCGTGTCATAGGCTTCGCGCACGTCATCCGGGGCATAACCGATGCACCATGTGCGGGTCATATCGTGGTGGAAACCGCCGCCAGCCTCGCGGGGGAACAGGTCGAAGACAATCGCTTCACCCAGACGCAGCGGTTCCTCATCACGGCCACGGCTGTGCGGGAATGCACCGTCACGCCCCTGAGCGAAGATCAGGCCGGTATCTTCCAGACCGCGATCCAGCAAGGCACGCAGGATAAAGCGCCGTACGTCGCCAATCGTCAGCGGTATGCCATCCTGATCGACCACGATTTCGCTCTCATTGGTGCGATGCGAGGCGATGAAATCCCATGTCGCACGCACGACTTCGCTGGTACGTTCTGCAACCGATGCGATACGCCGCAGTTCTTCGTCATCCTTGGTGAAAACAGCCTCAGCAAACAGCGAGGTACCGCTTTCCCCCACAAACTGATACTGCGGATAGGCTTCGCGCAGCGCTTCGAACAAGGGCAGGATCTGTTCGACCTTGCTCACACCATAAACGCCGATTCTGCCGCTGGATACGCCGAACTGTGCCAGACAGCGCCCCCAAAGCAGCACCCGCGCCGCCACCGTATCGCCGCCGTTGGCGTTGAGGGCATCGCGATAGCCGAAATCATCCCAACTGTAAGCCTGAAGGCCGGTGGACTTCGCCTCTTCAACTTCCATCCCGCTGACCACGAACACCGGGGCCGCCTGCCATGTCTTGATCAGCAGGCCGCCATACACACTGGCACGACCGGCGAGAAAATCGACCTGCGGTGAATACACCTCGTCGATGATGACGACAATCGCATCCATCCCGCGTTGGGCCATTAAACGATCAATATCTGCTTTCACTGCTGCTTCCCTCGTTCCTCGATCACCTGTGTGATCTGCGTAAGCTGTTTACGTGCTGGTCATTATAATATGCAGGGGGATCTGAAAATTGTTACGGGCACAGGCCGGGCGTGTCCGACCTCCGTCTTCACCTAATTTTCACCAGCGTTCTGGTTACCAGCCAATACCTGTGCCGCCGTCATACCAGACAGCACCGCCCCTTCAATACGCGGGCCGCCAAAGGCATCCCCAGCGAACACCAGCCCCGGAAGATCCTTTGCCACCAGACAGGCTTCGGGATAAGTGCTCTTCGGCTGTGAATAGCGCCAGCGGATAAGCCGTGCCTCACGGACCCCAGAAGGCAGTACATAACGCATTTCATCATGCATGAGTGCCAGAATGCGCTCATCAGATGCCTCATACATCTGTTCACTGAATTCACCATTGGCCTGCGCGGTGATCACCGTAGCGTTCGAAATCCCCTTCTGGCGGTTGTTGGCAATCCAACTGATACGCGCATCCGGCTGCTGAATGGCCCCCGGTGCAGGCAGCAGAATATGCTTTTCCAGCACGAAGATCCCGGTCAGGCTCGGCGTATACTGGATCTTTTCCAGTGCAGCGCGATCCTCTGGGTTAAGTGTTACCTGACCGGCATCCAGAAGTGTCAGCGACTGTGGCACCGGTGGCGTCAGGATCAGGGCTGGGGCGGTGTATTCATGCCCGGATGCATCCCGCACATGCCAGTTTTTGCCGTCATGCTGTATGGAAGCCACCGTGACATTGAGGCGTACATCCTTAAGCTGCTGGCTGTAGTGGCGTGCGATGGCATTCATCCCATTGTGGGCAGCATAGCGTGGATGTCCATCACCTTCGGCGGAGACTGGGGCCAGACTGCCAGAGGCCCAGCCATAGGACCACAGAAACACCAGCCGGTCATGCAGCCACTGATCGACCAGTGCCTTGAACTCTTTCGAACGAGCGGTGAAGAACTGCGCACCCTCATCGGCCAGCCCGCCTCCGATTGCGAGCGTCGCGGTCCGTCCACCGACGATGCTGTTTTTCTCCAGCACAGTGACTCTCTTACCCTGTAAATGAAGCTGGACAGCCGCCATCAGACCGGCAAGCCCTGCGCCGATGACCAGTACATCCGTATGTGTTTCCGTTGTATCCATTTATCTGGAGCCTTTCGCAGCGGTGTTGATTGATTCACGCTCTATTATGGCGTGAATTTATGTTGTCTGCTGTCGAAAGAAAAAGTCGATAATGCGCACACTGTCCGTAAGCTGATCGAGGTAGCTGTAATGGCCTGCGCCCTTCAGCACCACCAGACCAGCATCGGGGATGGTCTGTTCCAGTTTCTGGCCCTGCCATAGTGGTGTATCCTGATCCTGATCACCCCAAAGCAGCAGGGTCGAGGGCTTGACCCGCGCTGCATACGGCAGCAGATCCTCGTTTACAACTTTGACAAATGTCTCACGCATCACGCCAGTGGCGGCACGATAATCGGCGGAGCCATAGCGGGCGCTGTACCAGTCCTGAAGCTGCCGCGACAGCCCATTGAGCCGCACGGTGTTCAGGCCATTGCGCAGCGCCTTGTAAACGCTGGTCCGCAGCCGCACCGCCTGTGACGGCGTCGAACGGACGCCAGCGCTGTCGGCCAGCACCATTTTACGGATGCCTTCGGGATGATCCGCCCCGAGAATCAGGCTTAAACGTCCGCCGAACGAGTGCCCGAACAGGAACACTTCATCGAGTTGGTGCGCCTGACGATAATCTTGGACAAAGCTGGCATAGTCGAACACCGTCCAGGCCTGCGGTGGCGGCGGGGATTGCCCAAAGCCGGGCATGTCCGGTGCATAGACACGGTAGCCGATCTGCGCCAGCTTCCGGGCCAGAGGCAGCAGCAGTTCAAGGTTCGCGCCCCAGCCGTGCAGCATCAGGATCGTGCTTCCGGTGTTGGCGGCCCCTGACACGGCATGGCGGATTGTCAGCCCCTTTACCGTGATGGTGCTGATCTGTTCCAGCGCAGTCGGTTCCGGTTGCTCGGTACTCATTCGCTGTCGGATTCGATCTGTGCGCCGAGCGCCTGAAGTTTGACCAGCACGTGCTCAAATGAACGACTGATCGCGTGGGCATTGTCGATCACCGATTCGCCTTTGGCGATCAGTGCAGCACCAAGCATGCCGAGGCCGATGCGGACATCCGGCGTGTCCATATAAATCGCACGCAGTGGAGACGGCCCAACGACAATCGCCCGATGCGGATCGCACAGCACGATCTGCGCCCCCATACGGATCAGCTTATCCACAAACAGCAGCCGGTCATTGAACATCTTCTCGTGGATCAGGACCGTACCGCGTGACTGTGTCGCAAGCACTGCCGCAATCGCGACCAGATCGGACGGGAAACCCGGCCACGGTGCGGTCTCAATCGAAGCATCCACATCTTCTTCGCGGTTCGAGATCAGCAGATCGCCGTGACGCGGCACGTAGAGATTGCCCTCATCGAGATCGAGGCTTACACCCAGGCGCTGATAGACACGGCTGATCAGGCGCAGATCGAGCTTGTGGGTCTGGGTGATCTGTACGCGTCCTTTGCTCATGGCCGCTATCGCAGCGATGCTGGCGACTTCGATTATATCGGCTTCGATAGTGGTGGTCGCACCGTGCAGCCCTTCTGGTGAGGGTGCGCCCCAGATCGTGATGACATTTGAACCGATGCCCTGGACCTGTGCACCCATGCGCTCCAGCAGATCACCAAGGCTCTGGATATGAGGTTCGCAGGCGGCATTGCGGATCACCGTCTCGCGTCCCAGTACCGCCGCCAGCATCATGACCATCGAGGTGGCCGTGACGCTGGCCTGTGTTAGCAGCACATCCCGGAAATCCCATGTATTGCTGCGCAGTTCGATCCCGCCATCCGAGGTCACGACGTCGATGCCGAGATCGCGCAGCGCTTCCAGATGTGTGCGGACACGGTTAAGGGGGAAGTCAATCTCCAACCGCGCATAGCCACGTCGGACGATAATCGGGACCATGTAAAGCAGCGCGCCGATAAAACCCTGCGTTTCAGCCTGTGTCAGATGACGGCGGCCAATCTGTTCAGCCGTGACCGTCACACGGTGCGATATATGATCAGCCTGCGCGGGATCACGGGGGTCTTCATGCCATTCAACCTTTGCGCCTAACAGCTCGGCCAGTTCCAGCATGGCACGGACGCTGGCGGTCTTGGGCACATTCTCCAGTGTCACCGGCTGATCGGTCAGCAGGGCCGCCGCCAGCAGATGAATGGCGGCATTACTGCTGCCAGAAGGGGTGTACACACCGTTCAGCGGCTGCCCACCCTGTACTCGAATACGCATAACATTACTCTCTTTATACTGGCTGATCCCTGATTAGGGCGGAGATCAGCAGCAATCCATAATCTGAATATCTGGAACTATAAAGTTGGTCGGACTTCATCGGACAGGGCCGCATGGCTTGCAATGGCAGCCCTGTCCGTACATTTCATGCGTTGTGGCCGCTGTTCCGACAGCTTTTAACTCGATTTACACCAGGTGGCGAAACAGTTCGTCGTCAAATTCAGTGATGTCGCGTTCGGCAGGTTGGCAAACTGCTGTTCGGTCACAGTGGTGCTCTGATAATCGACATACACCTGAAAGCCATCTCCGCTGACCAGCATCATCCGCGAGAAACTGGCATTGCTTTTCCCCAGCACCTGGATTGGCGTGCCGTTCGGGATGGTGCCGACATTGCGTGTCGCAGCAGAGTCAAGGAAGGCAATGGCGATATCGGAGTTCACCTGATTGGGCGACAGAATCGCGACCTGATCGGTAAACAGTTCGGTCAGGGCGGTGTTTGCCAGAATCTCTTCATCGGTGAACTGTGTCACAGACAGCTCGGCATTGCGGCAGAATTCGGGATCATTCGGGTCAATTTCCAGCTTGAAGACACCGCCGCGTTCCAGCAGTGCGATCAGCGTCTGCGTGCTGCGATTGCAGCGCATCAGCGGATTGCCGCCCGTCCAGATTTCCGGGCGGGTGGTGGGACCGTACACCAGATCGGCCAGCAGTTCGACATCGTGGCGCACATCACGGGCGATGGCGAAGGGCGTGCTGCCGACCGCGCCAATCCAGCTTCTGGGCCGCTCATTCGGGTTGATGAACTCCGACGCCAGCGTTTCCAGATCGCTGCGGGTCACGACTGCCAGTTCCGGGTTGAACGGGTCCTGACTGCCGTTCCAGCCTTCCGGACGCACACCGCCGCCCAGTACCGCATCCGCCAGCAGATTCATGTCCTTGACCGCATCCAGCAGCAGATTGGTCTCCGGCTCGATCACCGGCGTCGAGGTTGGGAACGGGGTTGGTTCTGGTGTGAATTCAGGATTGAAAGGGGTTTCCTGAAAGAACGGGTCAGTGGTCGGCGCAAAAGGATCGGTCGTGGGTGGCGCGAATGGATCAAAGGTGGCAGTAGGTGCAAACGGGTCAAAGGTCGGCGTTTCGGTAGGGGTTTCGAAAACATCCTGCTTCACACTGGTATCTCTGCCCTGAGTCTCGCTGCGCATCGCGACACCGATGATGGGCATGAGCAGTAGTATGCAGAAAGTGATGGTCCGCAGGGAACGCCCGAAGGCGGGTGTTTTCAGATGAGTCAGGATCTGTCTGGACACTAACATCTCTCCCAATTCTGTTCATTGAGGCGGGGTATCTGTCATGGCTTCGGAATAATGACAGCGACCAGTCAGATGGCCTGACGATCCATACGATTTGACCGGCACATTACAGCATCTGACATTTGGGAATTATACACCATGCCAAATACCACGCTCTACGGCGCGAATCGGATGGTATAGGGGTGAGTCAGCGCAGACGTGCCGCCGCCCGTCCCGGCACTTTTCCCTTCCGTAATGACAGTGTTACAGCGCAACGGGTTCCAATCCGGTGAACTTATTCTCAGCAGACTTATTCACCACCGATCCTGATACCGGCGAGATTCTCCAGCGCCTTGACCAGCCCGTGATTGCCCTCACTGCCTAATCCCTGCGCCTGAAGGGTGCGGTACAGGTTCGAGATCAGGCTGGTCGCCAGTGCCGGGACACCAAGCTGTTCGGCTTCTTCCAGCACCAGACGCAGATCCTTCTGCTGTAAGTCGATGGTGAATCCCGGTCGCCAGTCGCGCTGGATGACCTGTGGGCCGCGATTGCTCAGCATCCAGCTTCCAGCCGCGCCGCCGCTGACTGCTGTCAGTGCTTTTTCAAGATCGAGTCCACCCGCCTGTGCGAATAACAGCGCCTCACTGACAGCCAGCATATTGCCTACCACCAGAATCTGATTCACCAGTTTGACCGTCTGGCCTGCGCCGCTGCCACCGACATGCGTGATGGTCTTACCCATCGCCTGAAAAACCGGCAGCGCCCGCTGGAACTGAGTCTCGTCGCCACCCACCATGATGCTGAGCGTGCCTTTTGCCGCGCCTTCACTGCCACCGCTGATCGGCGCATCCAGCATATGACCGCCCTGCGCGCTGATCTCTTCGGCCAGTTCGCGTGTCGCCTGCGGGCTGATGGTGCTGGTATCGATCACCAGTGCGCCGGGTTTGAGCGCTTTCAGTACACCGTTTTCACCGGTCAGCACTTCGCGCACGTCCGGCGTATCACTGACACAGGTGATGATGATGTCGCACTGCCGTGCCAAATCCGCTGGAGTGTCCGCCCGTTTTGCACCCGCGCTGACCAGTTCGTCTGCTTTACTGGCCGTGCGATTCCAGACGGTGAGATCGAAGCCGGCCTTCAGCAGATTGTGCGTCATGCCCCGGCCCATAATCCCCAGCCCGATAAAGCCAATTTTCTCGGCGCTGCGGTCTTCTGTACGCTGAATGTGACTCTGATCGTGATCAGACACGGGTATTCCTTTCCTCTGGAAAAATTGGATCAAAAGCGGTCACGAAATCAGAACTGAACCTGATGCGCGTGGCGCACGAAATCGACAGCACACAGCGTCTGCATCAGTGAATCCGGCAGCACCTGATCGAGTGTCAGCACCGTCAGCGTGGGGCCGCCGCGCTCGGCACGGCCTGTCTGCCAACTGGCAATATTGATGTCATTATCGGCCATCAGCGTCCCGATCCTGCCGATTACACCTGGCTGGTCGGAACTGCCCATCAGCAGCAGATTGCCTTCTGGCACAAAGTTGAGCTGATACTCGTTGATCTGGACGATGTGCGGGTCCTTGCGGTCCAGCAGCGTGCCCGACATCAGGATTTCCTCGCCATCTTCCAGCGTGATCTGGCACGAGACCTGCGTCGTATACTGGCCGGTCTTCAGGCCTTTGGCCTGTGTCACCTGAATGCCGCGTTCGGCGGCCAGCACCGGCGCATTGACATAGCTCACGGTTTCGCCCAGTGCCGGGGACAGCAGCCCCTTCAGCAGCGCGACCGTCAGCGGTTTGACAAGGCCAATCGTCTCGTCGCCGCGATATTCGACCGCTACCCGCCGCACCGGATACCGCGCCAGCACATGCAGCAGCGTGCCGATGCGTTCCGCCAGCACCAGATACGGACGAATAGTCTCGAAGTTAATGCCGGGGATAAACGGCAGATTGACGACGTTGCGGTAATCCGTCCCGTGCAGCGCATCCAGCACCTGCTGTGTGATCTGAAGCGAGAGATTCTGTGCGGCCTCAGCCGTATTCTCCGCGATATGCGGGGTATGGATGACGTTGTCAAGGCCGATTAATGGGCTGTTGTACGGCGGTTCCTCACTGTAGACATCGACCGCCACCCCGCCCAGTGCCCCGGACTTGACCGCCTCAGCCGCCGCAGATTCATCAATCGCACCGCCAAACGCGGTATTGATCAGGCGTGCGCCCGGTTTCATCTGCTGAATCAGGTCTGCGTCGAACATGCCGCGTGTCTCTGGTGTGGCGGGCATGTGCAGCGAGACGAAATCACTGCGCTGGAGCAGGTCACGCAGCCCGACCAGTTTGATGCGCGTGTCTTCAAGGTGATCTTCGGAGAGATACGGGTCAAAAGCGATAATCTGCATCCCGAAGGCCAGCGCCCGCTGCGCGACCACCCGCCCCACCCGGCCTAGTCCGACAATGCCCAACGTTTTCCCGTAAAGCTGAGCGCCTGCCTGCCGTTTGCGGTCCAGCAGCCACCAGCCATCGCGAAGTGACGCATGGGATGTGGTCAGGCGGCGGCTGAGCGCCAGCATCAGCGTGAGGGTGTGTTCACCGACGGCAATGGCGCTGACACCGGGCGTATGCGTGACGATCACCCCGCGTGCGGTCGCGGCATCAATATCGATCCCGTTCAGGCTGGCCCCCACGCGTCCGATGACTTTCAGGTGTGGGGCATGGCTCAGCAGATCGCCGTTCACCGGGATTTCCCCGCGTGCGATCAGGGCATGAGCATCGTGCAGTGCCTCGCGGACAGCTTCCAGTTTTGGAGATACCACCTGCACCTCGACATCGGGTCGGTCGTGCAGCAGGGCCAGGCCCTCGTCGGTCAGGTCAGTGGCGATGACGATTTTTTTCAGGTTCAAAGGCAGTCCCTCAGGAGTAGTCGTGTAACCTTACGGATTTAAGCCGAATTCTAACGCGCCGCCCGCCCTTCGCCTAGTGCAGCAGATAGTACCTGCAAAAGCGGCGCGTCCGCCGTGCCCTGACTTTATAAGCTCACCGCCCTTTATGCACACGGGCGCCATCTCCGGGCATAATACGAAGTGAGGGAAGCACGATCCATTTCGCAGCAGCATTCATCACAGAGGAGATACTGATTTTGGGCGAGAATTTTATTTTTAACCCGGAAGGTCGCCGGACAATTCTTTCGATTGATGGGGGTGGAATGCGCGGGGTGATCCCGCTGGCGATGCTGATTTATCTGGAAAAGCGGATGAACCGCCCGGCCTATGAGATCTTCGATATGGTCGCCGGGACCAGTACCGGCGCGATTATCGCCGCGGGTTTAGGCTTAGGCTACTCCGCTCAGGAGATCATGGAACTGGTCTATCGCGAGCGCCTGCCAAAAGCCTTCGGAGATCGCAATCTGACGTTCTGGCTGCGCTTTCTGTTCGTCCACCGCCTGCGCTACCAGTATCCGTGGGAGCCGTTCATCAAGGCGATGTCTCCACTGGCGCAGGGCAAAAAAGTACGCGATATGACCAAGACCATCGTACTGATGACCACGAAGGACCTGCGCACCAACAACACCTATTACATCGTCAATGCCGGGCCGGGGGCGGGCCTGTTCAATGACTATCCCCTGTCTGGCGCGACGGCGGCCAGCGGTGCCGCGCCAACCTTCTTCCCGCCCGTACTTGGAAATCTGGTGGATGGCGGGGTGGGCGTGTATGGCAATCCGGCGCTCGCCGCCGCGATTGAGGCCGTCGAGTACATCGGCTTTGACACCGCCAACACCCTGCACGTCTCACTGGGGACCGGCCATGCACCGATGGATCAGCCCAACGGCGCGGGGCATCAGCTCGGCCTGTTTGGGTGGATGAAGTACATGGTGCTGACGGGCATCACCGAAGCCGCGATTCAGCAGTCCTATGCCGTGCGTGCGATTTACGAGTCGCGCGGGATGGACTTCCGGCGGCATAACGTCCATCTCACCAATCATGTGGTGCGCGACTGTCTGGGGATTGATCCGGGTACAATCAATCCGGAAGCCCTGTCACTGGACAGCAATAACCCGAAAGAGATCGCACTGATGGAACAGATCGGCTGTGCCTACGCCGAGCAGCTCGACTGGAGCCAGCCCAACCAGATGCCGTGGGATCACCCGACCGGGCAGCCGAAGCCGCGCATCGAACCGGCGGACTGGCAGGGTTCGATTTTCGTTTGATCGCGACCTGATGATCAGGTGCTATAATATACGGTTCATCTGCATCTCTGGAGAGAAAGACATCTGCACCCATGACTGATCTGCAAATCACTGAAACACCCACTGCCGCCGCTTCATCCGATATCGACATGAAACAGCTTGGCATCCGGGCAAAGGAAGCCGGGCGTCTGCTGGCGAAGGCCACCACTGAACAGAAGGACGCGGCCCTGCTTGCGATCTGCGAGGCCCTGCTGCGCAACCGCGACTCGATTCTGCAAGCCAACCGACTGGACCTCGAAGACGGACGCGCCAACGGCATGGCGGCATCGCTGCTGGACCGGCTGGATCTGCAGAAGCGTCTGGAAGGGATTGTGGATGATGTGCGTCATGTGGTGACACTGGCCGATCCGGTCGGGCGTGAATACGACCAGCGCACACTGGAAAACGGCCTGCGCGTGTCCCGCCGCCGGACGCCGTTCGGCGTGCTGGGTGTAATCTATGAAGCGCGGCCTAATGTCACGATCGATATCGCATCGCTGGCGCTGAAGACCGGCAATGCCGTCATCCTGCGCGGCGGCAAAGAAACCCTGCGCAGTAATATGGAACTGGTGCGGGTGCTGCGTGAGGCACTGGCGGCCAGCGGCCTGCCGGAAGATGCGGTACAGCTCATCGCCAGCACCGACCGCCGCTACGTCAGCGAGATGCTGAAGCTGCATCAGTATATTGATATCATCATCCCACGCGGCGGCGCGGCCCTGCATGAATTCTGCCGCCAGAACAGCACCATCCCGGTGATCATCGGCGGCATTGGTATCTGCCACCTGTATGTCGATGAAAGCGCCAGACTTGATGACGCACTGAAGATCATCCATAACGCCAAGACACAGCGCCCGTCGGTCTGCAACTCGCTGGATACCGTGCTGGTCCATCAGGCAGTGGCACAGCAGTTCCTGCCGCAGATTGTCGAGCATCTCGGCGCGGCGGGTGTCACCTTCCGTGCGGAGCCGCAGGCACTGTCAGCGGTCGATGGCATGGCGGGTGTGGAACCGGCTGGACCTGAAGATTTCGATACCGAATGGCTCTCCCTGATCCTCGGACTGAAAGTGGTCGATGGTCTCGAAGAGGCACTGGCGCATATCCGCCAGCACAGCACGCAGCACTCTGACGGCATCCTGACACAGGATATGGACAACGCCAACGCCTTCCTGAATGAAGTGGACTCGGCAGCGGTCTTCCTCAATGCCAGCACCCGCTTCAATGACGGTGGTCAGCTTGGGCTGGGTGCAGAAGTCGCCGTCAGCACGCAGAAGATGCACGCACGCGGCCCGATGGCGCTGGAAGAACTGACGACGTACAAGTGGATTATCATCGGCGAAGGGCACGTTCGCGGATAAAACCCGTTCGAAACCGGAAACTCACTGTTTCTTTACGAAATGCTGATTGAAATGCGAGTATGATGTGCATATTGCTTAAGCAGGAATGATCCGTTATGACCACAGTACTCATAGCCGATGACAACACGGATATGCTCGATCTGATCGCAGATACCCTGGAGATGAACGGCTTCGGTGTTGTCAAAGCCAGCAATGGCGATGAAGCATGGAAAATCATCAGCTCAATGGAGAACCTCCAGAATCTGGTCATCCTCAGTGACGTTCACATGCCAAAGCTGAACGGCTTTGAACTGCTTCAGCGGGTTCGGAACAATCACCGCTGGCCGTATATCCCGGTGCTGCTGATGAGCGGCGATCATAACGATCATATCCGGGCGCTGGAAGCAGACGCCGATGATTTTGTGCTGAAGCCTTTCCGGGTTGAAACCCTGCAGGCCAAGCTGATTACGGTTTCTTCCTGACTGATCGCCTTGCAAACGCTATCACATCACAAAGGTGAGCCGTCTGGCTCATCTTTTGATTTTGCTGCTTGCTTTGCTGCTTGCAGCAGTTTGTTGCTGCTGCTGCCGCACAAAAAAATGTGCTGCAACAACGGGTTTTTCCCCTCAACGTTGAAAATTTGCTGCACGATTCTGCTGCAAAGTGCTGCAACTGTGCTGCACTTTGCAGCAACTGCGAGACAGCGGGCGGCATTGAATGCCGCCCCTAAAGGTCCGTGATGTTAAGGTGCATGGATGTTTAGCATAGCACGAATGTTCTGATTACGCGGTTCGAATTTTCAAACAAAGTGGACCAAAAAGTGAGTGTTTACAGGCGGACAACGCAGGCGTTTTCCCTACAGAAAACATTCGGGCGTAGGGTCAGGGCCTGTCCACCGACCGGGTCACCAACGAAATACCATAACGGTTGGATGGAATTCACTACACTGACGCGCAGAAGCGCATAGGCATTAAGGGAAGCCTGAAAGTTTCGACTCTGTAACTGGTGCGATAGACCCCCTCCTAAATCCTCCCCCGTAGACAGGGGAGGACTTTTCAACCCGCTGCAACCTGTTTTTCTCCCTTTCCCTCGGAGCGAACGACGGATGCTCTTCCCGTCGGCAGCGAGTGGGGGGAAGGGTTGGGGATAGGGGGCTTTTTCGCCGCAAAACACCTTAGCTTAATGCCTATGCGCAGAAGCGCGTCCCTATATCTGTTCGCACATTTGCAGGGGCGGCATGGTATCCTTCGGATGCTTGCCGCCTACCAGCATTATCTCCCAATTACGCCAAGCGACCTGCCGACCTGCTCGAAGGCGGCAAGCCCCTGCTCAAGATCGCTCTGGCTGTGGGCGGCGGTATTCATCACGCGGATGCGGGCCGCACCTTTTGCCACCGTCGGGAAGCCAATCGCCATCGCGAAGACGCCGTTCTCGAACAGCTTGCGGCTGAATTCCTGCGCCAGTGATGCTTCGCCCAGCATCACCGGGATGATCGGTGTCTCGCTGTGGCCGATGTCAAAGCCCAGTGCCCGAAGCTCGCGCTTCATCAGCTCGGCATTGGACCACAGCCGCTGCACCAGCTCTTCGGATTCTTCCAGCATATCGACCGCTTCCAGACAGGCGGCGGCATCCGGCACGGTCATGGCGCTGGAAAACAGAAACGGACGCGCACGCTGGCGCAGCCAGTCGATAATCACCTGACTGCCGGCCACAATCCCGCCGACCACGCCGAACGCCTTACTCATCGTGCCGACTTCGACATCAATTTTGCCGTGCAGGTTGAAGTGATCGACGATCCCGCGACCACCGCGACCGAGCACGCCTTCGCCGTGTGCATCATCGACCATCAGCAGGATGTTGTGCTCGCGGGCGATCTCGTACAGTTCGGGCAGTTTCGCGATGTCGCCATCCATGCTGAAGACGCCGTCACTGATGATCAGCCGCCGCCCGTACTCGGTCGTTTCGGCGATTTTCCGGCGCAGATCGTCCATATCGTTATGGGCATAGGCGACAATCTGCGCACGGCTCAGGCGGCAGCCGTCGATAATGCTGGCGTGGTTGAGCGCATCGGAGAAGATCACATCGCCTTTGCCCACCAGCGCCGGGATCACCGCGAGATTGGCCGTAAATCCGCTCTGCGTGGTGATAACGGCTTCCGCTCCTTTGAACTCGGCCAGCCGCTGCTCCAGTCTCACATGCAGCGACATCGTCCCGGCAATGGTCCGCACCGCTCCCGGACCGATACCGTACTGGTCGATCGCACGTTTGGCCGCTTCACGCAGGCGCGGGTGATTCGCCAGACCGAGATAATTATTGGCGCAGAAGTTGAGGACGGGCTTTCCGTCCACGACGATCTGGCCGTCCATCGGGCTTTCGATGGTGCGAATATGGTTATAAAGGCCCTGTTCGCGCAGTTCATCGAGCTGCGCGGCCAGATAAGCTGTCTTTGACGCTGATGCGCCATCGGTGCTGTGTGATGCTGACATAACCTCTCCCTGTGGGCTTCGTGACCTTCCTCATACAGCGCTCAGTTGCTCTGCAAGCGACGCTCACGATTGTATCGAAAAATTTCAGTATCCGAGTTAGCATTACCTGAGGCTGTTTTTTCGCTGAAACTGGCTGACACAGCGATTAAACAGGACCAATGACTCATTTGAAAGGACAAGAAAATTCGTGAGCCATCTGAGTAACCAAAATGCCCACACCCTCCGGGCGGGTAAACCTTTTCACCTTCCCCCACCTGCCCAGACACTGAAATCGACTGTCACCCTTGTGCTGGAAAACGCACCCGCCAAAGCTGCACCACAGATTGTCCTCACCGATGTCCGCCGGGCCTATGAATGGCGCGTGGTGATGGAACCCGTTCCGGATACCGATATGTCCGGCGCATGGAAAGCCGAAGTCCGCCTGCCGAGCGAGATGACCATCGTTCGCTACCATTTTCTGGTAGACGAAGTGCAGGTGATGGAACACCGTCAGGTAGAAGGCCATAACAAGCCGATCTATGGTGAATGGACCGAACTGGAGTTCAAAATCGCGGTCTATGACCCGGCAGGGATGCCCGCCGACTGGACACAGGGCATGCTGATGTATCAGATCTTCCCGGATCGCTTCGCCAGCAGTGACCCGGATCGCAAGCTGACGCATCCCGGCGTATATGGCAAAGAAGCGGTCTTCAAGAAATGGGGCGAGATGCCCGAAGCCCCGCCTACAGGCCGTGATTTCTTCGGTGGTGACCTGCGCGGCATCATCCAGAAACTGGATTATCTGAAGGAACTCGGCGTTGAGACGCTCTACCTGAACCCGATCTTCGAAGCCGTGACCAATCACCGCTATGAGGCCATCGACTTCATGCGTATCGATCCGATGCTCGGCACTGAAGAAGATTTCGACGACCTGATCCGCGAGGCGCATGCCCGTGACATCAAAATCATGCTGGATGCGGTTTTCAATCACTGCTCGTCGGACAGCATCTACTTCGATATCACCGGCAAACAGACCTCCCGCACGGGTGTTCCCGGGGCCGCACAGTCGCAGACTTCGCCGTATTACCGCTGGTTCCGCTTTGAGGAATGGCCGAAAGAATACGACGGCTGGTGGGGTTTCGGCTTCATGCCGGAATTTGTCGAAGCGCCGGAGATGGAAGAATACTTCCTCGGCCCGGACGGTGTCGCCCGTTACTGGCTGCGCAAAGGCATCGACGGCTGGCGCTGCGACGTGGCCTTCGACAATACGCCGGTCTTCTGGCAGCGCTTCCGACGTGCGGTCCATGCGGAACGTCCGGGTGCGTATACGGTGTCTGAGGAATGGCGTGACGCCACGCATTACTTCCTCGGTGATATGTTCGACGCGACACAGAATTACCGCTTCGCGTGGGCGGTGCGCGGCTATCTTGCGACCGGGCATCTGCTGCCGTCCGAATTCGATGACCGCCTTCAGGTCTGGATGCGGGATACCCCTGCGCCTGCCATCAAATCGCAGATGAACCAGCTTGACTCGCACGATACCGACCGCCTGCTGACCGTCTGCCGTGGCGACCGCCAGCGCTATCTTCAGGCGACGGCCTTCCAGCTTTCGTATGTGGGTGCGCCGTGCATCTATTATGGGAGTGAGACCGCGCTGGAAGGGGCCTACGCCGAAGATGGCCGCCGCACCATGCCGTGGGATGCTCTCGATCAGGAATTGGGTGACTGGTTCAGGCACACCATCAAAGTCCGCAATCAGTCAAAGGCGATCCGGCTCGGCGATGTCGAGACGGTCATCATCGACGATGACCAGCGCGTGTACGGCTTCAAGCGCCAGCACGAATCCGAAGTGGTGTACGCGGTCTTCAATGCCGGGGATAGACCAGCC
>JAEZAF010000167.1 GCA_023430545.1 Chloroflexota bacterium | reverse complement strand
TGACCTATGCCCATCTGAACCCATCAACGATCCTCGTCAGCAAGGGGCAGATGGTCGAAAAAGGCAATGTGCTGGCCGAGGTCTCCGGCGCAGGTGAGCGGATGGCGCTGATTGTTCAGGCCTCGGTCGGCGGACGCAGCGGCTACCGTGTCGGGAAGGTCGTTAACCCGAAAAAGCACATCAGCATCTCTGGTTTCCGGCTTCAGCCGACCGATAACGGCCTGCGTCTGCGGGCCGCGCCGAGTACCGACGCCGAGATCCTCGGACAGGTCAACCAGTGGGATCTGCTGAAGACTCCGCTGAAGGATTACAAAGCGCTGTTAAAGGCTGGTCAGGACGGCAAATGGATGGAAGTGATCGCGCCGAGTGGTGCCAGAGCCTATGTCGCGACCCAGTACGTGAAAGCAATCAGCACGAAGGACGGCACCGGCGGGATTGTCGGTGTGCCGCTGCGAGGCATGAATCTCGACCTGTACCAGAATCTCGGCACACCACCCGCAGAACCGCTGCGTAATCTGGGCTGGGTGCGTATCAACTTCAACGTCTCGTACAATCCGCAGAACGGCACCTACGGCAACACTGATGTCGCAGCGGCGTTCGCACGCTACTACCCGGCAATCAAGCAGTATGCGGCCAACGGTAATAAGGTGATTCTGGTGCTGACGCATCAGTTTTACGGCGAAGGTGCGGGTTACGTCTGGGAACAGATGGATACCGGTAAGTGGCAGGCACTCAGCGCACAGTACGCACAGATGGCATCACAGGCTGCAGCGCTGTTCGGTCAGGAACGGCTGGTCTACGCCTATCAGATCTGGAACGAGCAGGATACACATCCGCAGGACGCACGCGCTGCGGTCCCCATGCCACCCGCAGATTACGCGAATCTGTTCACCCAGGCGGCGCTGGCGATCCGTGCGGCAGATCCCAAAGCACAGATCATCACCGGCGGGCATATCACCGGCAACGCCCTCGGCCCACAGTATGCGCGTCAGGTGCTCAGTCTGCTGCCCCCCAACGCCTACCCGGATGGGATCGCCTTCCATCCGTATGGGCTTGGCCCGGCGGGATCACCGTTCAACGTCTTCGGGACGATTGACGACGCTGTGCGGGTGTGGAGTACCGTGATGCCGAATCGTCCGCTGTGGATTACGGAATGGGGCGTGCTGGATCATCAGGGGAATGACAGCCTCGCGGCTCCGATTGCCGCGCACGCGCAGGGCTTCATCTGGACGCTGGAAAACCAGTTCCCCGGTATGGTGGCAGCGGCGGTGTGGTATGCGTGGGCCGATGGTATGGACAACGGCTACGGGCTGGTGAACGTCCATAACCAGCCGAAGGAACCACTCTACAGCAGCTATCTGAACACGATCAGCGGCGGCGCGAGTCTGGTGGGTTCACCGTTCGGCGTCGTGCCGCTGCCGGGAATGTCCGATAGCAGTTCCGTCGATCCCGAAACACACGGCGGGCGACTGCCACTCCCTCTCGTGCCATAAGGCTCTGTTATCCTCATAGCGAGACACGAAAAAACGATCTGTATGATGAAATTCATCATACAGATCGTTTTTTTTTGGAACTGATGCAAATGAATGCGCGTCTGTATGTATAGCAGGTGATATGTAAAACCTGATCCCTAAAATCGTACACAGAGACAAAAATATCCAACAGGAAAACAGATCATGACCCTTCGACGCTTCCACCTCATTCTGATTGCCCTGATCGCTGGTGTATCTCTGCTGAGCATGTCCCTGCCACGCAGAAGCATCCACGCACAAGCGGTCCCACTGCCGCTTGAACCAGACACTACGGTGCTTCAAAGTCGTGATGCCGTCCAGTTATTGACGAACGGTGGCTTTGAGATTGATGCGGATGGGGACAAAATCCCCGACCAATGGAAGGAGAAAAATACCCATCTGCCGAAAAAAGACAAGCTCAAGTGCAATAAGAACGGCAAAACGTTCGCATATAGTGGGAGCTGCGCCTTCATGGTCAGGGGCAATCCGGATGGAAGCAAGGGCAAGCTGAAACAGACCCTCACAGATACCAGCGCGATTGTCGATGGCAGCAGACTGACCCTGAGCGCATATGTTGACATCCCTATGGGAAGACCTCGTGCCACAATCGGTGTGACAAAAATAAAGCTGAGCAGCGATGAGAAAATTACACTTCGGCTTGAAATCCCGCCATTCGGCGTATCAGGATATACCCTGCTTACGGACAGCATCCCTGTGAGCATCCCGAATGGTGTAACGGTCGAGAAAGCAGTGGTCTATTTCGGCTATTATTCCGGCCTGATCGATGAATCAAACGCTAAATACTTTGTGGACGAGGCTTCGCTGAGCGTCACACCAGAAGATACCCTTACCTCTCACCTGACGGCTGATGATGGTGCAGTTGATGACTACTTCGGCGGAAGTGTCAGCATGAGCGGAGATGGCAATACCATCCTGGTGGGTGCTCACTCTGATGATGTGGGCACAAATGAGGATCAGGGATCAGCCTACATCTTTATGCGCGGCAGTGAGGGCGGGTGGATACAGCAGAAACTGACGGGCAGCGATGGAACAAGCTATGACTACTTCGGCACGTCGGTCAGCCTGAGCGCAGACGGCAGTACGGCTCTGGTCGGTTCAGACATCGGTGTCTATAACAAATCCGATACCCTAGGATCGGTGTATGTGTTTGTCCGCAATGGTGATACATGGGCAGAACAGCAGAAGCTCACGGCTGCTGATGGCACAGAACTTGACTACTTTGGCACATCCGTCAGCCTGAGTGCAGATGGGAATACCGCTTTGATTGGAGCCAATGGAGACTGGAGTGGCGATCAGCAGGGATCGGTGTATGTCTTTGTCCGCACGGGTGGTACCTGGACACAGCAGCAGAAACTGACACCCAATGACACCGAGAAAATCACGAACTTCGGTAACAGTGTCAGCCTGAGCGCAGATGGCAATACCGCCCTGATTGGAAGCGATGCGGATAACGGTACAACCCCCGCGACTGGAGCAGCCTATGTCTTTGTCCGCACCGGTATGGTATGGACACAGCAGCAGAAACTCTCCGGTGACGACAGTGAGCAAGGTTTCTTTGGCCGCGCGGTCAGCCTGAGTGCAGATGGCAGTACGGCACTGATTGGGGCGCTGGCTGAAGATCTCAACACGAACTCTGAGCAGGGCGCGGCTTATGTATTCGTCCGTACTGGTGATAGCTGGACAAGGCAGGCTAAACTTCTCGCTCATGATGGTGGTGGTTTTGACGAGTTCGGCGGGTCCGTCAGCGTGAGTGCAGACGGAAACAGGGTTCTGGTGGGCACCTCTAAGACCATTGGAGGGAATGCATTTCAGGGAGCGGCTTATGTCTTTGTGCGTGAGGGTGATCTCTGGCAGGAACAGCAGCGCCTGACCGCCAGTGATGGCACAGCCGGAGATTATTTCGCGAGTGATGTCAGCCTGAGTGCGGATGGTGATACTGCACTGATCGGCGTACCGTATGATGTTATTGGCCTGAACACAGGTCAGGGTTCGGCGTGGGTATTTGAACTGGACTGATCAGGCACACGACTGAAGCATAAAACAACAAAGGCGATCTGACGATGTATGCATTGTCAGATCGTCTTTTTATTCCGTCATTCGTAAAAATACAAGAAGGGTTAAGATTTTCGACAGCCTGACAAGGAAATCATGTTAGACTCGAGTGATCGCTAATAATATCTGCCTGGAGTTTTCGTAATGCATCGACGTTTCATGACTCACCGGTTTAAACTGTCTGGGATGATGTCACTGTTCACCAGTCTACTCATTAGCCTTACGCTGATCTCCGTCGTGCAGGCGCAGCCCATCCCCCTGCCGCTCGATGGCGGGCAAAGCCGAGCGACTGTCGATCTTCTGACCAACGCCGGATTTGAAATCAATACTGATGGTGACAAAATCCCCGATGGCTGGAATGGGAAAAAGACCGATCTGAGCAAAGCCGATAAGCTCAAATGCAACAAGGACGGCAAGGTCTTTGCCCACAGCGGAAACTGCGCCTTTATGTTCAAAGGCAATGCAGATGGCACGAAAAGCAAACTTCAACAGACGCTTGCCAACCACGCTGCAATTGTCAACGGCAGCACACTGACCCTTAGTGCTTATGTTGATCCGAAGAGTGCCGCCCCGGCCAGCAAAATCGCGATGGCAAAGGTCAAGCTGAGCGATGGCAGCAAGATCAAGGTGCAGCTTACGATCCCGGCGAACCCGGCCACTGGTTACAGTCTGCTGACCGAGAGCGCACCGGTGACGATCCCCAACGGCGTGACGATCACGAAGGCACTGGTCGATTTCCGTTACGGTGGGACCAGCGGCAAATTCTTCGTCGATGATGCCAGCCTGACGGTCACAACAGCGTTCGCGCCGGTCAAGCTCACTTCAAATGACGGCACGGCTTTTAATTACTTCGGTCGTGATGTCAGTATCAGCATGGATGGCACCACCGTGCTGGTGGGTGCCCCGTATAAGGATATCGAGAAGAATGAGGCACAGGGCGCGGCCTATATCTATACTTACAGCGGCGGTGTCTGGACACAGCAGCAGACTCTGTTAGCAAGCGATGGTACTGAATCCGACTACTTTGGCGGCAGGGTAGACCTGAGTGCTGATGGGAGTACGGCGCTGATTGGTACCTTTAAGACGATTGGCGGAAATGCCTTTCAGGGTGCGGCTTATGTCTTTGTGCGCGAGGGGAATGTCTGGAAGGAACAGCAGCGCCTGACCGCCAGCGATGGCGAACTCGGTGATTATTTCGCCAGTGATCTCAGTCTGAGCGCCGATGGCAACACCGCCCTGATCGGTGTCAGCAATGATACGGTGGGTGCAAATGCAGATCAGGGATCGGCGTATCTCTTTACACGCAGCGGTGGTGTCTGGACACAGGGACCCAGACTGACCGCCAGCGATGGCGCTGCATTCGATTATCTCGGCAATGCAGTCAGCCTGAGCGCCGATGGTAAGACGGCGCTGTTAGGTGTGGGCAACGCAAAAATCGGTGACAATACTCAGCAGGGTGCCGCTTACGTCTATATCAATAACGGCGGGACATGGACGCAGCAGGCGAAGCTCTTCATTGCTGGTGGGGAAGCCAATGATTACTT
>JAEZAF010000110.1 GCA_023430545.1 Chloroflexota bacterium | reverse complement strand
TCGATATCCTGAGTCGTATGCCCTGTGATCAGTCTCGGCATCGGCTCTTCACTTCCCGGCCATGTATGACCGCCGCCATCGATGGTGTAGAAAATCACCTCGGCATCTTCATCGCAGTTTACATACTGAATACTACTGACCTCGCCGTTCTCCGGTAGATCTTCCGGAGCAGCGTCACAGCCGTTGCGTTCGCCCCAGTCTGCCACCCAGTCCTCAATCGCTGGAAAACTGAAACGTTCAGACTGCGCACCGGTATACGAGACAATCTGGTCATCAGTCCCGTGAAAGGTCATCACCGGAATCGGCCTTGAGGGTTCGCAGCCATCCTCAGGTTCGATATATGCACCGGCGACAGTGCCAACTGCTGCAAACTGGTCTGCCATTTCACACGCCAGCAAATAGCTCATCCCACCGCCGTTCGACAAACCGTTGGCATATACCCGGTTGAGGTCAATGCAGAACTGCTCGGTCAGCGTATCCAACAGATCGCCGATAAATGTCAGGTCTTTCTCTGCATCACCTGACTCAGAGAAATCCTGCCCGATCCTCCAGCGCAGCGGCCTGCCTGTCCCCTCCGGATACACCACCAGCAAACCTTCTTCATCCGCTACCTGACGCCAGTTACTGTTGCGCATCTGCTGCTCTGGCCAGCCCGCAAACCCGTGGAAGGTCAGCACCAGCGGCGTTGGCTCAGTTGGCTCGAATGCCTCCGGCACATACAGCACATAGCGCCGCGTCTCTCCGCCAGACTCAAGCTCGTAATCACTTATCCCAGTCCTGACCATGTCAGACGACGCTTTCTCACACCCCGCCGATGCTCGCGCATCAGTCTGGATTGAATCATCCGCCTGCCCCATAACCGGACTTATTCCGAACAGCACACCGAAAATCACACCTATAACAACCAACACACTGGCACACATCGGACGCTTCCTCTAAATCACACCCAATAGACAAGGGCGCAGTATACTGCGCCCCATCTTTCACAACCATATCGATGCATTGAGCATTTATTGAACGCTTATGCTTTGACCGCACCCGCCGTCAGGCCGACCACAAAGTAACGCTGAAGTGCGAAGAACACCAGCAGCGGCACAAACATCGAGATAAACGCCGCAGCGCTCATGATATGCCACTCCGTCGCGTAGGTCCCCAGCATGGCCTGAATACGCACCGTCATCGGCTGGCGGTCCGGTGTACTCATATAGACCAGCGACACCAGCAGGTCATTCCAGATCCACATAAACTGGAAGATCCCCAGCGACGCCAGCGCCGGGACCGAGAGCGGAATCACGATTCTCGAGAAGATCGTCCACTCATTCGCCCCGTCGATTTTCGCCGACTCTGCCAGTTCATAAGGCAGTGACGCGAAGAAGTTCCGCAGCAGATAGATCGCAAAGGGCAGACCATAGGCCGTATGCGCGATCCAGATACCGATAAATGATCCCGTCAGCCCCAGCCGGTTATAAAGCTGAAGCACCGGTACCAGTGTCGTCTGAAGCGGCACCACCAGCAGTGCGAGCACGATCAGGAAGAAGGTATTCCGCAGGCGGAACCTGCCAAACGACAGCCCGTAAGCCGCCAGTGACGCAATGAACACCGTCAGGAAGGTACTCGGCAGCGTGATCAGAAAACTGTTGAGGAAGCTGTCCCCCATCCCCTGAGCCGTCAGCACCTGTTCATAATTCTCAACCGTGAACCGTGCCGGAGCCAGCGCCGTCCACCAGCCGGAGTCTGCGATCGCACCCCGTGGACGGAATGACGTGATCAGCAGCCCCACAGACGGCACCAGCCAGATGATCGCCAGCGAGAAGAGAACGATATGCACCAGCCACCGTCCCAGAAATTCCCCCAGACGCCGGGTGGCTTGAGTCTGCACCGTTGATGACGCGGTGGTCGTGGTTGTAGTTACACTCGACATTATGCGCGCCCTTCTCTCTGATAGCGGCGGATATTGAAGTAAATAAACGGCAGCACCAGCACCAGCATGATCACCGCCACCGCGCTTCCGTATCCCGGTCTCCCATTCTGGAAGGTTTCCCAGTACATGGTAAAGCCGATCACACGGCTTGCACCTCGCGGACCACCCTGTGTCATGATGTACACCAGGTCGAAAGCCTTCAGCACATTGATGATCATCGTCGTGCTGACCACCACCACCGTCGGCCAGATCATCGGCAGCGTCACCCGCCAGAAGATCTGGGGCTTCGTAGCCCCGTCAACTCGGGCCGCTTCCAGCACTTCCGTTGGCAGTCCTTTCAGCGCCGCCGAGAGGATCACCATACAGAAACCGGTATTGATCCAGATCGCCGCGATGATCAGCGCGGGATTCACCACATCCGTGCGCCCCAGCCATGAGACAGGGTCCATCCCCAGTGAATTCAGCATGGCATTCAGCACCCCGATATTCGGGTCCGGGCTGTAGACAAATCGCCAGATAATCCCCGCAGCAGTAAACGAAATCCCCATCGGCAGAAAGATAACGGTCTTGATCAGCACTTCATAGCGTACCGAGTTCGCCAGCACGGCGATCAGCAGCCCCAGGCCGACGGTCCCGCCAGTAAACAGAAAAAGCCACAGGAGTGTGGTAAAAACCGCACCCCGTGGGGGCCACTGATCCGCATCAAAGAAAAAACGATCTCTGGTAAAGAGATCAACATAATTCTGAAACCCGACATATTCTGAAGTCGTAAACCCGGTACCCGTATCAAAACTCAGTTGAATGGTGCGCAGTGTCGGATAGATCAGAAAGACCGTCAATAAAATTGCGGCTGGCAGCACAAACAGCCAGCCAGAAATACCTGTTGTTTTCATATTGAGCCTGCTTGAAAACGTAATAGACCTTTACGCATCATCCAAGCGCACACATGACGCGCCTGTGGTCAGGATAATAACGGGCAAGGGCGGATAGATTGATCCATCCGCCCTTGTGTGCTTTAAACTGTCAGAAGCAGTTTACCAGCCTGATGTATACCGTAGACCGATGCAGTCAGCCCTACTAGCCCAATTGCCTAGTAGCTGGTTGCTGCCGCATCTTCCACATCCTGAAGCAGATCTTCAAGCGCTTCTGGTTCAGCAATGAAGTCCTGCAGGGCCGTACCAAATGCACTGCCAGCCGCGCTTGGCATCAGGTCAGAGCCGTCGAACACGAACGCGGAGGCATTCGCCACCTGTCCGGCATCGATTGCGGCCAGCGGACTGTAAACATCCATCGCGACATTCAGGTTCGGGGAGACGATCGCGCCGGTACCTGCCCACAGCGTATTGCCCTCTTCGCCAGCCATCCATGCGATCAGTTCCGCCACTTCCGGACGATCAGAGAACGCCACAAGGAAGTCACCACCACCCACCACCGGAGCACCAAATTCTTCATTGGCAGCCGGGAACAGGAAGGCGTTGAAGTCATCCACCGGGGTCAGATCCGGGAAGTTGTTGGAGATGATACCGCCCATGAAACCGCCTTCGTAGTACATCTCAGCCTGTGCATCCGGACGGAAGACCAGATTCGCCGCGCTGATGAAGTCGGTCGAGAGCGTGCCGTCCACGCCGCCAGCCAGATTGGTATCTGCCGGGGAGACGATCTTGGCAAGTTCGTTCATGGTATTGACGACGCTCTCATCCGTCCACGGGATTTCATGCGTCTGGAAGAGCTGCAGATACTTTTCCGGCCCATTCAGGCGGACATAGATGTTCTCGAACCAATCGGTCAGCGTCCATGCATCAGAACCACCGATGCTCCACGGGGTCTGTCCGGCATCCACATACGCCTGCTGGATAGCGAGTAAATCTTCCCATGTTTCCGGGACTTCCACACCCAGTGCTTCGAACGAAGCCGGCTTGTACCAAACCGTGCTCTTCGAGTTGGCCTTGGCGAGGAAACCGTAGGTCGTACCGTCTACCACACCCAGATCGAGGATCGACTGGCCGTAGTTATCGGTCAGCACTGCCGGGTCGATCAGGCCAGCGCTGCCATCTTCGTTCACCAGCGGGACCAGATTACCAGCGCGGGCAAATTCAGCCATCACACCTGGCTGCGGGATCAGCGCGACATCAGGAGGGCTGCCACCCGCGATACGGGTGCGGAGAATCGGGACCAGCTCACGGTTGCTTTCAAAGATCACCTGAATACCGGTCGCTTCGGTAAAAGCATCCAGCGAGACCTTCAGCGCATCAGCTTCGGAACCACCGAACGTGGTGAGAAACGATACAAAACGGACGTCCTCTTCCTGCGCGCTGACGCCACCCAGACTGGTCAGCAGCACGAGGATTATGACTGACAGAACTCTCTTTAACATACGAACCTCCATTGCGTGAGTAAATATATTTCAGGTACTCCGGGCTTTTATTGCGTGGACGAAATTTTTAACTGCCCGGTACCAGAGACTTAGGCTTACCCAATCGTTTTGGATGCCGCTAGTTATTTGTTCACTTTATACAAGTAATTAGCCTAACGCAGTCTTATTGCGTCAACAAAAAAGCGCAGCGCCATCGGTTAGAGGCACTGCGCCTGACTTGTACTGCGGTAAAGCTGAAGCGGCTGACGGGAGTGTGAGCCTAGCTCTCGTCTTCCGTGATCTGGATGCGGGCCTTGCCATCCAGCACATCACCATCGACCACTTCACGCACGATCTCAACCTTCACACGGCCAACAATCGCTGCAATCGCCGCAATCGCCGTCACCATCGGGCCAGCCACGAGTGCAAACACTCCACCGGCCACCGCGCCGACGGTCAGCGTGGTGTCCATCAGCACACGGTCATCGGATGTGCGGATAATCACGCGACGGACATTCCCCTGACGAACGACTTCCTGAAGTTTCTCACTCACCTGACTGCCGATCATCTCCAGTTCTTCACTGACGGTCTCGACAGTCTTCTTGAATTCCTGATTCTGGTTACCCTGATTGTTCTGGTTGTCAGACATTTTAGGTTCTCCTGCTTGGTAGGGTTCTTTTTTTCTTGACTATAATATATACGCAGTCTGCCATGTGTGCGTTGCATACTTAACAAAGACTAACCTCAGAATGCGCATTTTCTGCGAGTATGGAACTCCCCCCGAACTCTATGTGTCAATTTACATTACGATGCGGTCACGGCGAATGTCGCAACGCATCTTTTAACCTTTGAGTTAAGGAGACTGTTTCCTTGAATACCCGCAATCCTTTTCCCATGCTCCTGGCAATGCTGCTGCTCATCGTATCCGTCCTCATCAGCACAGATCACGTGAATGCACAGATTCTGGGTATAGACTGGACTGGCACCTTCTTTAATAACACGACCCTCATCGGTGAACCTGTCGCGACGTCCACATTCCCGGATGGATTAAGTTGTAACTGGTCTGAGGAGGTGAACAACTGCGCTAAGCAGGTCCCCGTCCCCATTCCCGGTGTCAACCAAACGCAATTTTCAGGAACTTTTACTTCTACACAGGAATTTACAGAACTTGGCCCATATACATTTACACTGCGTTACAACGATGGTTTACGCCTGACGATCAATGAAGTTGTGGTGCATGACGATTTCAATCAGCAACTTGATCCCGATGCCATAGGCGCTTGTCAGGATCTCTGCAAAGAGGTTCGGGTCACGGTGAATATTACAGAACCCGAAGTGGCAATGCGTGCCGACTACGTCCAGTACACCGATGCAGCCATTCTACAGATTCAGTGGGGCTTCAATCCCGACGCAGAATCACTTCTGGTTAACGGCGGGTTTGAAAATGAACTGGCAGGTTGGACGCTCAAAAACGGCACTGGTGATAAGGTAAAGTGCAATACCGACGCAAAAACTTTCGCTCATGAAGGTGAGTGTGCCTTCCGTTTCAAGGGTAGCGCTGATGAAAATGCGAAGCTGGTAAATACTGGAAACACCGTTCTCTTCACCTCAACTTCACTGACTCTGGATGGCTATGTTAAGGCGAGCGGGAAGGTGAAAAGCAGCGTGAAGGTTATCGTTTCATATCCCAACAGCGACCAGCCAAAGGATAAATGGGTAATCGATATCCCCGGCGACACGGGCGGCAGCTATGCACCCCTCAGCAATTTTGTAACGTCAATGATTGTGCCTGTAAACGATCACCCGGCAAAGGTCAAACTCATGCTGGTCAACAAAGGCAATAAGGGCAAGGTGTTCTACGACAGCCTGAGCCTGACGACGAATGTCGACGTAACCCGTAATCTCCCCTTACACCCACTGCCCCAGCCATAAACCTCAATAGCCCTCGTTACATAAGCGATCCAACCGATTCATTGGATCGCTTTTTATTTTGGTGCGTTCTCAAGGGATGCGCTATGCTTACGTTTGTCTATAATACAGATAATGATATTGAGCTATGCAGCAGACCCCACCCGTCGGGTAGGAGTCAGGTACGATTGAACTTTACCAGCGTTCTGTGCTTCAGTTGATTTTATCATCGAACTTATAACGGACATCATAACGGCGCGCCCGCCTCTTGAGTAAGGAGATCAAAACCCCATGAAACATCGAAATCGCTTTTTGCTGCTGTTGGCGCTGCTGATGCTGCTGACAGTACCTGCCCTCGTCACGGTGGACACAGTCGATGCCCAGATCCTCGGTACGAACTGGATCGGCACTTTCTTTAATAACACTACGCTCAGTGGCACCCCTGCCGCGACCGCCAGCCTGCCTGAAGGACTAAACTGTAACTTTACCAATGGGGCAACGAACTGTCTGCGCACGAGCAATCCAGTTCCTGTACCCGGAGTTAACCCGAATAATTTTTCAGCGACATTTACCACTACAGAACAGTTTGCGCAGACCGGTAATTACATCTTCACGCTGCGTTATAACGACGGTATGCGCCTCACCATCAACAATGTCGTCGTCCATGACGATATGACCCAGCTTCTGGACGCCTCAACCCAGCCGAGTCCCTGCACGGGTCAGTGCAAGCAGGTGACTATCGCCCAGAGCTTGATCGCTGGACCCGTTTCGATGCGCGTCGACTACGTTCAGTTCACCGATACCGGTATTCTGCAGGTGCAGTGGGGTTACACAGGTGGTGGCGGCGGTGGAACACAGCAGCCCGGATTCACCCCCACCGGCCCGACTGCTACACCGGTTCCCGCTGCAACTGGACAGGTCGTCGTCGTGCGCGGTCTGTCCATGCGAACCGGCCCCTACCTCGGCGCATCGCTGGTGAATGTGGCCCGTCCCGGCAAGGTCTACCCGATTCTGGAACGAAACACCGACGAAGGCCTGTTCACATGGTACAAGATCGCCGCTGGCGACTCTCAGGGATGGGTCTCTGGTCGCTACTTTGAAGTCAGCGGAAATATTGATGCTATCCCCTTTACCAGCACCATCTTCGACCAGATCGACAACGCTGAAGAGAAAGGAGTGACGGGTGTCACCCGGGCCGTGATGAATATGCGGCGGCGACCCAGTGAGCGAACGCAGATCATCGACAAAATCCCGTGGGGGGCCGAAGTCCCGGTGATTGGCCGTACTGTTCAGGCCTTCAAGAATCACTGGCTTCAGGTCAAATACAATGGCAAGGTCGGCTGGATCTTCGCCCCCTATGTCGGTCTGAAGGGCGTAGTGGACGCCGTCCCCATCCGCTGATCGCTTCACCAGACACTAAATCATCCAGCGGCGTATTCGGCGGTTAAATCGGTCGAATACGCCGTTTTTGATCCAAACAGGACCAATTACCCACCACATCCCATGTGAACGTTCATACGGGTCTTCATTTTCTATCAATTCCTTAAGGCATTTTGTAAACTATTAAAATAAAATAAGTATGAGCACTTTATCTTTTCTGTAATGAAGACCCTGCGAGTGGCTATGGAACCCAAGATCCTCTACATCGAAGACAACGTGTTGAACCTTCGCCTGGTCCGCAAGTTTCTGGAGATGGGCGGCTTCCACAACATGATTGAAGCACTCGATGGCCTTTCTGGTATCGAACTCGCGATGGAAGCCATGCCGCACCTGATCCTGATGGACATCAATCTGCCCGATATCGATGGATGGGAAGCCACGCGCCGTATCAAGGCCACACCTGCCCTTGCGCATATCCCCATCGTCGCCGTGACTGCCAATACCTCACTGGATGATCGCCAGCGCTGCTTTGCGGCTGGCTGTCAGGGATTTCTCGGCAAACCGCTGACGAAAAACGAACTGCTGGATACGGTCCGCACCTTCCTGCAGATCCCTGTCGAACCGGCATCGGCATCATCAGTACCAGCAGTTTCCGTCCAGCCCGCCGCTACTCAGACACCACCGATGCCGCCTACACTGCCGCCAGCTTCATCGGCTTCACCTGCATTGACAACCGCCTCATCATCGACGCCATCGCTGTCAGAAGAAGAGGATGACGATGCCCCGACTCAGCCGACCGCACCAGTAAATGACCAGCCTGCCGAGCGCAAGCCAGCGTCCAATACAGCGGACCATCCATCCCGGCCATCCGCCCCGGTCTGAAAATCAAAACTGACAGGGCGCGATGCACTGCGCCCTGATATAGTCTCCGCACGCCAGCCACCTTCTCTCTCGTGATAACCTCAAAATCAGCGTACACTGAACAGCATTACCCATCACATCACCCAATGGTTGACCTATGGCAGCAGTCACAGTCGCTGGTCTGATCAATCTGGAAACCACCCTTCAGGTCGATGATTTCCCGATCCACTATCAGCCGGTCCGTTATCCCTTTTTCGGCATCCATACCCATGTCTCCGGCGTCGGCTTCAATATTGCCAGGGCCCTCACGACCCTCGGTGATCAGGTGCAGCTTCTCTCGATTGTCGGGAAGGATGAACCAGCGCGTCTGGTCGAGCAGGCACTGCGCGAACAGAACATCGACACATCCGGCCTGCGGGCAGACGCAGCCGAGACCGCGCAGAGCGTCATCCTATTCGACCCGACCGGTCGCCGTGCCATCAATTCCGATCTGAAGGATATTCAGGACACAGCCTACCCGCTGGACACCGCCGAAGCCGCCTTGTATCAGGCTGATCTTGCGGTCCTCTGCAATATCAACTTCTCACGCCCCATGCTCAACATCGCCAGACAGCGTGGCATCGCCATTGTCACCGACGTACACGCCGTCAACACCCTGGACGATCCCTACAACGCCGATTACATGGCCGCCGCCGATATCCTGTTTCAGAGTCATGAGCGGCTGCCCTGCTCACCCGAGGAATGGATCACCCATCTTTGGAATCGCTACGGGACCAGGATCGCCGTCATCGGCATGGGATCAGAAGGCGCACTGCTCGCTGTCAAGGCAGACAACTTCGTCGAGCGCCTCCCGGCAGCCACCACTCGTCCGGTATTCAACACCATCGGCGCAGGGGATGCACTGCTTTCGGCCTTCACCCATTTCTATGCACAGGACCAAGACCCCTACGCCGCTGTTCGTAAGGCGCAGGTCTTCGCATCCTACAAAATTGGTGCACGTGGTGGTGCAGCGGACGGATTCCTCACCGAAGCTGAGCTTCAGCCGTGGCTTGAAAGCTAAAGCGATAGGGCATCATATATTGAGCAATAACCTTCGTGCACACACGAACTTCTTTCATGCACTTCTTTCATGCACTTCCTTCCTACACTTCATTACTACGCAAAGGGGGATTTATGTCCGGGTTTTACGAAGAACTGGCTGTCTGGTGGCCGCTGATTTCCGCCCCGGATGATTATGCTGAAGAAGCGGCCTTTTTTCTGCCACTGCTGTCAGATATCACATCGAAGCCGTCCGCAACCCTGCTGGAGCTTGGCAGCGGGGGTGGTAACAATGCGCTGCACATGAAGTCCGCCTTTGCATCCGTCACCCTCACAGATTTATCACCTCAGATGCTGGAAGTCAGCCGCCACCTCAACCCGGAATGCGAACATATTCAGGGTGATATGCGCACGCTCCGTCTGGGACGCACCTTCGATGCGGTCTTTGTCCACGACGCCATAGACTACATGACAACACCTGACGATTTGCGTCAGGCTTTCGAAACCGCCTTTATGCACTGTAAATCAGGCGGAATGGCGCTCTTCGTCCCGGATTCCGTGCGTGAAACCTTCGAACCCTCCACCGAACACGGCGGTGAGGATGACGCGGGCCGCAGCGCTCGCTATCTGGAATGGACTTATGACCCTGACCCCACCGACAGCACTTACATCACCGATTATGTATTCGTCCTGCGTGAAGACGGTCAGCCGGTCAGTATTGAACATGATCAGCACACCTTAGGATTATTCTCACTCGACCAGTGGCTGACCCTGCTGCATGACGTCGGCTTCGAGGCCCATTTCGTCATCGATCCCTTCGACCGTCATATCTTCGTCGCACGCAGGCCCTGATCACCATATTGAAATGAACAAATTCACCGCCTCACCCGTATATATGCACAGCATTTTCACAACAATACTGAACACCCAACACCCTCTTCAGGAGATCAGATGTCCGTCACGTTTTCTCATGCCGAAGCCCTTGAGCAGATCAAAACCCTGCTGCAAGCACGCTATATTTTTCCGGAAACCGCCCAGCAGATGAACACCCTGCTGGACTCCAGACTTCCGGCATACACAGCCATCGAAGATCCGGCATCGTTTGCAAATGCCGTCACAGAAGACCTGCAAAGTATCAGCCATGATAAACATCTCTACTTTCGCTATGACCCGGCCAATGCCGGCCTGATCCTGATGCGAAAGGACGAAGCGGATATCACCGCCGAATGGCAGGAACTGGGCAGGGAAAACTACGGTTTCTCACGTGTCGAATGGCTGAGGGGTGGCATTGGCTATTTTGATCTGCGGCTGTTTGCACCCACTTTCCTTGCCGGGGATCTCGCCGTCGCTGCCATGAATTTCTTTGCGAATGTGAAAGCGCTCATCATCGACCTGCGCAAAAATGGCGGGGGTGAACCGGAAATGGTGCAGTTGATTGCGTCCTATCTGTTTTCGGCAGAACTTCAGCATCTCAACAGCATCTATGTCCGCCATGAGGATAAATACACCCATTACTGGACACTGCCCTACGTCCCCGGCAAACGCCTTCCTGATATCGACGTCTACATTCTGACCAGCCGTCACACCTATTCTGGCGGCGAGGATCTTGCCTACAACCTTCAGGCCTTAGGACGAGCCACAGTGATTGGTGAAACAACCGGCGGTGCTGCAAATCCCGGGGATTTCCACGCCGTCAGCGGTGTCTTCACACTGTTTGTGCCGGATGGCCGTCCCATCAGCCCCATCACCCAAACCAATTGGGAAGGCACCGGTGTCACTCCTGATATTCAGGTTCCGGCTGATGAAGCGCTGAAGGTCGCTCACAGAATGGCGCTGGAAAAGTGTATTGAACGGGCTGAACAGGCCGCAGATGATACAGAGCGCAAGCGTTTACAGAAGGCATTGTCTACCCTCGCAGAATAGCTTCTGTTAATTTTGATGATGATGAGGCTCTGTAAGCAGATTTTCTGCAGGGGCGGGATTATTCCCGCCCCATGCGTAGCAACTTAAGCAAATTGCAGATTTAAAAACCGGCGTGAATCGGTAAAACCCATCTCCTAAGCAGCATAGCAAGTAATGCTGCCCTTCGTAAAACCTGTTTTTCTCCCTTCCCTCGGAGAGTAAATCGAAGATTTGCCGAGTGGGGGAAGGGAAAGCGGAATTTATTCCGCAGGGATGGGGGGCTTTTTTCGCCTCAAATCCCTTAAGTTGCTGCATATGGGGCGGAAACATTCCCGCCCATTATTTTTCATCCGCCCGTAGGGGACGTACAGAAGCACGTCCGCCCAATACAGAGAGAAGCATCCTCCAGCCCACTATACACAAAAAAAGTCCTTACTTAAAAGTCCCTCCCTCGGAATGCAAACTGGGTTGCGTAGCAAACTCCGGTTTGCCGAGTGAGTGAGGGATTTAGGGTGGGGGCTTTTCCCCCAAAGTTAGAAAATTCGAACCGCACAGATCGAACATCCGTGCTATAATGTTCTCAGGAAGATCCTGTAATCCAGAGGATGTAACCCCGCATGATGCCAATGCCTTCTGCCGTAGTGACCCACCATCCCACAGATACAGAAGCATTGTTGCTGCCGCATAAAATTTTTGTGCAGCAGCAGCAGCAGCAGCAGCAACAAACTGCTACAAACAGCAGGCACTGACAGCCAGCAGCAGCCATTTACCTGAAATTGCAGCACATTTGCAGCATAAATGCGCCACAAAATCTGCCACCGCCGCCCATGTTGAGGGGAAAACAGCTTGCAGCAGCCGTGAGTTGCTACTAGCAGCACAAATTTTTTCTGCTGCTGCCGCTGCTGCTGCTGCAAACCGGATCAGATCACTCGACCGTTTTAAGAAAGTCACCGACCACCTGTCGGAATTCGTCCCACGCCTGATCGTGGATCGGATGCCCACAGGCGAACATCTGCAAACGCCCATTCGGTGTCTTATCGATGAAGTTCTGTCCATATTCTTCAGGATTCAGCGTATCCTGATCACCAAGCATCAGCAGGACCGGGGCCGTGATATTCGGTGCAAGGCTCAGGCTCACATCGCCGCCCGCATCCACCATTGCCTTGGTGGATTGTATCCAGCCCAGTGCAAACGCATCGCGGTCGGTTAAGCCATGTGGCGCCATCTGATCTTCGGTCAGCCAGTCCGCCGGGTACATCCGCTGGATCACGGGCCGCATCGCCGGTCCGAAGTATCCCACTGCCCCCCAGACCGTCACCGACCGGAACTTCGCTGGTTCCATTCCAGCCGCTACCAGTGCGATCTCACCACCATCGGAGTATCCCATGACATGCATCGGCTCCAGCCCCAGTCCATCAATGAACGCCAGCACATCACGCGCATCACGGTGATAAAACTGCGGAGGGAAGTCTCGCGGCTTCGGCTCAGACAGCCCATAACCCCGCATCGAGGGCGCGATCACACGATAATCAGGCTTCAGCCATTCGATCACACGGGGGAAGTGCAGCTCACCAGTCCCCAGCATCCCATGAAGCAGTAATATGACCGGCTTACCGGTCTCACCCATTTCATCCATATCAATGTAATGCAGGCGCGCACCAGTCGATAATTCGACAAAAGGCATCCAGATCTCCTTAAGGTTGAGTCGGTTTCCCACTCAGTTCAGAATAACGGAAACAGCTTACAAGATGATCGTTAACCATACCGGTCGCCTGCATCATCGCATAACAGATCGTTGGTCCCACAAATTTGAACCCGCGTTTTTTGAGGTCTTTACTGATCGTCTGGGATAAAGGCGTCGAAGCAGGAACCTCTGCCAGTGTAGCCCACGCATTCCGAATCGGCTTTCCATCCACAAAGCCCCACATATAGGCCGCAAAGGAGCCAAATTCCCGCTGAACATCCATAAACCGCTGTGCATTCTGTATCACGGCGTTGATCTTCAACCGGTTTCGGATAATGCCCGCATTTCCCATCAGGCTTTCAACTTTGTCCTGATCGTAAAGCGCCACTTTCTCCGGGTCGAACCCATCGAAGGCTTCCCGGTAATTCTCACGCTTCCGCAGGATGGTAATCCAGCTCAGTCCAGCCTGTGCCGCCTCCAGTGACAGCCGCTCGAACCATGCCGGATCATCATCTCTCAGCGGGACACCCCATTCGGTGTCATGATAATGAACATAAAACGGGTCATCCCCGCACCATGGACAGCGCTCTTTTCCGTCGTTCACCCGTTCATCTTCCAGTCAGGTCACGCAGGTACAGGAAGTCATGTCCGATGGTGCGCTTACTCACCTTCGCAACATTCGGCATCGTCCGCTTGTAGTGGTTACTCTTCACCCGCCTCCACACCTTCTCGACGAAGGTCGCATCAAAGCCTTCTTCAATCACTTCGGCTACGGTATAGCGTTCATCCACCAGCAGATACAGGACCTGATCCACGTCATCATAGGTAAAACCAAGCTCAGCTTCATCCGTCTGCCCTTCCCACAAGTCCGCCGACGGAGCCTTATCAAGGATCGACTGTGGAACCCCCAGCGCAGCGGAGAGCTGTCTTACCTGATACTTGTACAGGTCGGCAATCGGGTGCAGGGCAACTCCGCTGTCTCCGTAGATCGTGGAATAACCGAGCAGGAACTCCGTCTTGTTGCTTGTCCCCATCGGGAGCAGACCACGCGCCGCCGACTGATCGTACAGGACGATCATCCGCATCCGCGCCATGATGTTCCCCTTGCGAACGTTGCTCATATCCGGGAACTGTGCGATCAGCGGGTCCACCATATCGGTAATCGGGATGGTGATGCTGGGCAGGCCGAGGTCTTCGATCACGGCTTCAGCATCCGTCAGGCTGGATTCAGATGAGGAGCGATACGGCATCCGCACCGCGAGGACATTCTCAGCCCCCAGTGCTTCAGCCGAGAGATACGCCGACAGTGCCGAGTCGATTCCACCGGAAAGACCGAGCACTGCGCCTTTCTGTCCAGCCTTCTCAATCTGATCACGGATGAATCCCGTCAGCATACGCCGTGCGAGATCGGTGTTGATGTTCAGCCGGTGACGAATATCCGGCGCTGTCTGGGCCTTATCGGGTTGGGAATCCGCAGCCATTGGGTCAGCACTCTCCAGCGTTGAACGGTCAAAGGATACGGCCCTATTTTATCACCGCGTCGTTCATTCCATGAGTCCAGTATTCACCAGTGTGCAGGTTCACCTCTCTATACGCTCCAGATACAGCGCGGCCAGCATCCCCCATGCGGACTCTGGTGCGATCTCGTAAATGGTGACATATTCCGCCAGAGCTTCAGCATCCCGTCCAAGGGCTTCCAATGCCAGGGCACGATAGTGGCGAATGAGTAACGCGATATCGGAAGCGGGTGTCACGAGTGGGCTGTCAAATACGGATTCACTGTGAGCCAGAGCGTTGTCCATCTCACCAGAACGCAGAGCATTGATCATATCGCCTATGTCTGAGTGTAAATCACTTTCTATCTGTATGTCAGCCAGCCATAATGCATCTGGTGTCGCGGTGGGCTGACGAGTGGCTGTTGGTGGAGGTGAAGCCGTCATCGCGGCAATCTGTTCATGCATGTAGGGAAGGTCGCATGCGACGCGCTCCGAGCTGCCCCATCCTTCACGCCACATGAAGTAAATATGTACATTTTCTTCGATATAGCCGATGTTGGGGACATTTCGATAGTTCAGCTCAGGCGCGGTATCAACAAATTCCTCATTTAAAAAGTTGTAGGCAGTCTCACAAACCTTCAGCGCATTGAGGTCGGCTTCAGGGATAGCAATAAGCTGCTGTACGATCGTATTATCAATAAGAGGTTGTTCCCGCAAATCATCAAGCATGTCTCGTGCTGTAGTCACATCTCCTGCCAGCATATAGGCGATAAACAGTCGTTCCTGAGCATAAGCGGCGAACTGCTCGATACTATCCTGCTCGCCGTCATAATCGGAGAAATCACCCGAAAATCGTGCTAACGCCAGTTCATAAAAGTTGATGGACTCATCATAATCATGGTCCCACATCGCCTGCTGTGCGAACCGCAACGCACAGCCGACGGTCTCCTCAAATGTCGTCTGATCGACAATGCGTTCATAAACTTCACCGTTCCAATCGAACACTTGGCGGCGGTGCTGTAAACAGTAAAAATTGTCGAGTCCATAGTCGTTCTGGATGAGTTCCAAAGGCGTGTCAGCGTCAATGTTCTCAAATTGCCACTGTGGTATATCCGAGTAAGCATCTGGATTAGCCGCCCCCTGAGAACTTACCATCCGATGCCATCGTCCCTCGCGCCAGCCCCAAACAGTCAACGTCGCGATATTGCCAATGTAGTTTGATCCGGGATATGGATTCCACTGTTTACTGATCATCTCGTCCAGACCATCCGCGTTAACATCGCGAACAGTTATCTCAGCCGTTGTCCCATTTGGCTGTGAAAGCCAATACCCAGCCTCAGAATAATCCACAGGAGTAAGTACCAGTTGATCAGTCCCATTTTCAGGAACAGCTAGCCAGTGATCCACAAAATCCCCACGCGATACGTACAATAAAATATCCTGCTCATCTGTATCGGTCAGATGATGGCGACTCACGATAATCGTATAAGGATCGAACTCGATCTGCTCAACCGTCTGCCAACCAATCGGATTTTCGTCCAGCCATTGCTGTACAATACGGAGATTCCAATACTGGACATCTATAAACGGCATGTAATTGGCATATCCGAATACATCCCCCTGATTGAGCGTCTCATACGCCTCAATAAGTTGTTCTGTAGTGGAAGTGTCGGCGTAGCGATACAGGAAAGTGGTTTCCATAAGCTTGATGAGCTGCTCAGGCATATGAAACCCATAAGCCTCTTCATCAAACATGCGCGGAAGCGCACCACTCCGCATCCAAATTTCCGGCAGTTGGGAGAGATACTCATCTGTAGCAGGGATGTGGAGGCGGTAATTGTCATCCTGTGCGCCGACGGGTACGACGATCAACATCACCAGCAAATAACCCACAAGGAAAATCATCTGCATCACGCCACCTCAAAAAGCCCTTTTTATTTCTATTTTACCCCGCTGTATCGATGCTATTCCACAGGATATGTTGAGGATAGTGAAGCCTTCTGGAAACAGAAGAGCCGGTATATTTATCGATACCGGCCCTACAGCTAAGCATTTTCTTGAGGTAAATCAGAGTCGTAACGTTAAAGTACAGACAGTACGACGACAACCTGATTTAACCAAAACATCTACCAACCACGCTTACCCATAATAACCTGGTCAGGCCCAACATTGATGCCGACCGGGGAGGGTCCTGACAACCCAATCTAAAGTGGAGATTGGGACTTGGGGCACTCAATGCTAACCCCAAAAACACAACAACTTAGCGATTTTCTGGCATCTCACACGCTTGCCGCTGTGTTTTGCATGGCTTTGTGTTGCCTCCTCCCAATTTCCAGTCATACGGAGAGATAGAGGAATCATGGCAAAACAAGCGAAGAAGCAACAGCAGAACTTCAATAACCTGTCGGCAGGCGTTGTCACCGTCGGTCTGGACATCGGTTATGGCGTCGTGAAAGTCGTCACTAATGACAGCGCTCTCACCTTCCCTTCCGTGATGGGTCATGCCCGTGAACTCAAGTTTCAGCAGGAGACCATCCAGCAGAAGTATCCCGGCGATCAGATCAGTGACGATGAAGGTACATGGTTTGTGGGCGACCTCGCGCTAGCCCAGCTTCCACCGGGTGAGCTGCTCCGTCTGCGCGGACGCACTGCCAACGAAAAGACCATGGGCAATACTTTCCGTCAGCGCCTCGCAAAAATCGCCATCGGCAAACTGGTGCAGGGGGTGTGGGGTCGGGATGTCGTCCATCTGAAAATCGCGACGGGACTCCCAGTAGACCACATGCGTGACGCCGCCGAACTGAAGGAAGCCCTGTTCGGTCAGCATCTCATTCAGACCGACAGTTGTGAAGTCATCGCCAACGTCACCGATGTGATCGTCATGCCTCAGCCCTACGGCAGCGCCTACAGCCAGATGCTCACCCCCACCGGTGATGTGAATGTCTATCACACCTATATGCGGACCGGCATCGTCGATGTTGGAACATATACCGTCGATATTGCGCTGGACGACGACGGTGAGTTTCTGGATAGCGAGAGCGGAAGCGTCGAAGGTGGAGTCTACACCGCACAGGAACGCATCTCCACCATGCTGGAGCGCGACTACCGCGAGAAGATGCCCTACAAGATCATCGAGCAGGTTCTACGGACTGGCATTTTCACTGCCAGCGGCAAGCCGATCGACTACAGCACAGAAGTCGAAGACGCGCTGTCTCCACTTCGAAGCGCAACGCTGAACCTCATGTCAGAGAAATGGCAGCGAGGCACAACTGTCGATGTGATTTATCTCTCTGGCGGCGGTGCAGAACTGGTCTATGAGCAGATCATCGAAGCCTATCCCCAGACAAAGCTGGTCCCTCATGCGCAGATGGCGAATGCACGCGGCTATCTGTACTACGCCAACTTTGTCAGCCGTCAGGGCTAGTGTACGGTCCAGGGAGCGGGTCTTACGGGTATTTACAAGCTGTATTTACGTGTAAGACCCCTTAGAGGAGATGAAAATATGACAAAACGCCAAACCAAGAACCGCACCTACAAGATGATCAACTTCAAGGTGTACTACGACACCGATGAAGACATTCTCAACTGGTGGGAAGAGATCGAGGCAGGTGAACGAAGCGATGTGATCCGCGACCTGATCCGAGAGCAGTTGGGTTTCGTCCGACGCAAGCCAAAAGCACCTGTTCTCGATCTGTCGGAACTGCTGGAAGTACGCCGGGACACCCTCTGGATCCGGGATGCGCTCAACGACATGCCTGCCTATCTGGAGCGCATGGTCCAGCACGTTACTGCCAACACCATCGCCGTTGCCCAGCCATTGACTGGGGGTCAACCTCCACCCAGAGCATCTCCCGAACCGGCACTGACAGAGGCGGATGCCGAGCGTCGGACAAAGCGAATGAGAAAAGCCACATGGTAACCCTCACAACGTTCGCACGGTGTCTGACGGCATGGCCTGCTGTGGCCTGCTGGCGCAGACCATCGGTGTCCTACCGACACCGTACACTCCTCCTGGGGCTGGGATGGGACAACGTATTGTCCACTCAGCAGCCGGTCGGATATCCGTCCCTGCGCCCCAGGAGTAGCAAGCCAGCTAAATCGCTGGCTCCTCAGCGCCGGAGGGGCTTGGTGCAGCGCCGGTTGGTGGCTGCACCCATGCGGCGATGTTACCGATCCGCCGCACCTGTCGCGCTGGTTTTCCAACCCGACAGGCCACACTCCAGCGCAGATTCGCGGTGTGTGGTGGTGCTGCTCTGGCGAGCCGCGTCCGACGACATGCTGCCATCTGACTGAAAGCAAACAGTTTCTAACAGGAGAACGACATGCATCATCGAGAAGTCATTGCCGAAGTGGCCAGACGCTTGCCACACCGCACGCAGCGCGATGTGGCTGAAATTGTCGAAGTACTGACGGAAGTCTGGATGAAGGAGCTTATAGAAGGAAGGAGCATTACCGTCCCCGACATCGGACGGTTGAGCATCGAAGTGCAGGAGATGAAGGCCGGGGGTCTGCTGGCTCAACACGGACGACTGCGCCGGGTGTATGGCCGTTTCCATCCCACTGAACTGTTGAAGGAACAGCTTCAGGAGATTAACCATGAGTAAACGTAAAAACCGTGATGGATATACCGAGCGTCTCAGTGTGGGGTTCACGCCAGAACAGATGCGGCGGCTGGAGGAAATCCTGCGCGTTCGAGCACGAAAGGGTGAGATACAGCACAAAACCGATCTGATCCGCGATGCACTGAATCTGTATCTGTCTCATCAGGATGACATCCCCGGCACACGCGCCGCCATCACCCGCAAGCTGGAAGGTCGGCTGGATGCCGTCGAAGAGCAGCTTCAGCGGCAGAATGATTTGCTGGAAAAGATGGTCGCCTACTTCAAACGCAAGCGTGAGGCATAGGACATGGATCGAAAGCGGATGTGCGTCTCGAATGTGAAGTACAAGAAGCCCACCACCAACGAAAGCAAGCGGATGGGCACGCTACTCAAGTACCTGACCTATCGTGAATCGCGCACCGAGAAGGCACGTCATGCCGGTGGTCGTGAGCGCTGGCTGGATCGGGGTATGGGTGGTTCGGTGGCTGAAATCGCTGAACGCTGTGAGGCCTATCAGAGTGAGCATGTGCTGATGTTCAGCCTCGTCATCAACCCGAATGTCGATCTCATCCGCATGGTCCCGCCTGAGCAGCGCGAGCAGTTCGTCCGCCAGCTCACCGAACGCACAATGAACGATTTCTTCGATGCCAGAGGCATTGATACCGGTGTCGAGTGGTCGGCGGTTTTGCATCACCGCAAGACGGACGGCGATGAAGCGCCGGGACAGCATAACCCGCATACACACATCATTCTGCCGGGCACCTACTACGATGCCGACGAAGGGCGACGTAAACCGCTGTACTTCTCAAAAAACAGGAGTGTTGATCATATCGAGATGCTGCATGAGGTCACACAGGAGAACATGGTCGCGCTCATGGACCGCTACGCCGGACGCGATTGGGAGCAGCGTTACGACGCACTGGCCGCCGTCCGTGAACAGCAGGAACAGATTGTCACGATAGAGGAAGCGCACGGTCAGGAACCGGAGATCGGCCCAATATGGGCAGGCGTTCGCCGGACCAATGAGGACGCCAGCGCAATCGGTTTTTACGGCTACTTCAAAAACCGTGAAGACCAGATGTCGCTGCAGTTCCGTCCAGTGAGAAGCGATCTCGACCATGAGGAAGCGGAGCGCCTCGCGATCCAACTGAAAGAGCAGTTACGGGGTCGACGCGGCGAGCAGGAGATCGATACCAGCACCGGAGAATACCCAACCATTGACCGATAACCGCATAAATGCGGCTTACGCATTTATGGGACATTTACCTATAAAGCACACAGGAGCCGGAAGCGCACACCGTCGCCAAACGTACGCGCTTCTAGCCCCTGTGTAGACCTAAAAGGATCAAACATAGTATGACACAGAAAACGATAGTGAACAACGAACGAATCGCCATGAGAAATGGATTTCTTGCGGCGCTTTACACTGATGTCCCAGAGAAGCTTTGGCTGGAACTGCGCTGTATCCATCCTGAAACG
>JAEZAF010000093.1 GCA_023430545.1 Chloroflexota bacterium | reverse complement strand
CCAACCACCGAGACACCGGTTCCCACAACGGAAACGCCAGTTGCAACGACAGAAACCCCGCCAACAGAGGTAACGCCGTCTCCAACGACCGAGACACCCGTCCCGTCCACTGAGGTTCCCCCTACAGCGATAACAGTTCCGCCGACAGCGACCACCGCGCCGACCATCAATCTGCTGGCGAACGGCGGGTTTGAAGTCGATGCTGACGGGGATAAGCTACCCGATAGTTGGAAGGGCAAGAAGACCACCATCGCGTCGGCGGACAAGCTCAAGTGCGATAAAGCAGACAAGACCTTTGCATACAACGGCACATGCGCGTTCATGTTCAAGGGCAATCCTGACGGCAGTACATCGAAACTGTTGCAGAAGGTGAGCGACACCAGCGTGTTTGTCCACGGCGCGACTGTCACACTCAGTACATGGATCGATCCACGCAGCGCACCCGTCGGGACGAAGTTCGCACAGGCGAAAATTGTGTACAGCGATGGCTCGAAGTCCACGCTGAAGCTAAGCATTCCAGCGGCTGGAAGCTACATCCAGCAGGCCGACAGCGTGCTGCTCGATCTGACTGGAAAGTCGGTGAAGTCAGTGAAAGTCGATCTGCGCTATGATGGTGCGAAAGGCAAGTTCTTCGTCGATGACGTCATGCTGACCATCGAGGCAGGTGTCATGTCACTTCCGCTGCCATAGCTGGCACCCAATAACAATTTTAGTAGGGCGCATCTGGTGAAGATGTGCCCTTTTTGATTCGAGCTGGTTGGGTGTATGAATAGCCCTGCGGTATAGTCTGAGCATTCAATTGCTTATGGTAAAGGACAGAACCCATGGCGGTTTCAATGGTCACAATGGGTGACCCTGGACTCACTCTCTCGCGGATTATCCCCGGCCTGATGCGTCTTTTTAGCTGGAAGCTGAGCCGTGAGGAACTTACTGGCTGGATTCAGGCCTGCTATGACATGGGGCTGACCACCTTCGATCATGCCGACATTTACGGCGGGTATCAGATCGAATCGACCTTTGGTGAGGCACTGGCAGCCGCCCCCGGACTGCGTGAAAAACTCCAGTTGGTGACCAAGTGCAACATCGCGCTGGTGAACCCCAATCGACCGCAGCACCGTGTCCATCACTATGACAGTAGCCGAAAGCACATTCTGGAGTCAGTCGAGAATTCGCTGCGGAATTTTCAGACCGATTACCTCGATCTGCTGCTGATCCACCGGCTGGACGCGTTGATGGATGCCGATGAGGTGGCAGAGACGTTTCATGAGCTGCGTCAGGCAGGGAAGGTGCGCTTCTTCGGCGTATCGAATTTCACGCCATCCCATCACGCTCTGCTGCAATCACGGCTGGACTTTCCGCTGGCGACCAATCAGATCGAGTTCTCGGTCACTCACATGCAGCCGCTGGAAGATGGCACGCTTGACCAGTGTCAGCAGCTTCGCACGCCGCCAATGATCTGGTCGCCGCTGGGTGGCGGTGGTCTGTTTACCGCTGATGACGAACGCAGCACGCGCCTGCGCCGCACGCTGGAGGTGATCGCAGATGAATTAGGCGGCGCAGGGATCGATCAGGTGGCGCTGGCGTGGGCGATGAAACATCCGTCAAAGCCGCTGCCGGTACTCGGTACAGGTAAGCTGGACCGCATCAAAGCGGCGGTGGATGCCGTCGATCTTCAACTGGATGTGCAGCACTGGTACATGATCTGGGAAGCGTCCATGGGACATGAAGTGCCGTAACGCTTTATTTCGCACACTCTGTCACGATCGTGTCGACTTGCGTTGTGTCGTGAAGCAGTTACATTGATCGCTGCCTTCACCCCAGAAGTAAACCATCATGAGGTGCTCTATGTCGTACTGGGATCCTGAAGCGATTGAAAAACGGATTCGCAAGCGCTATGCAAGACGTTTCCTCTATATGGCAAGTGTCCTTATTGTGCTTCTGTTCTTCATTGTAATGTTGTCCGATCAGAACTTACGGCAGATTGCCTTTCTTGTGTTTGTCTTTCCGATTGCGCATACGGCCTATTTGTTATTTGAAGAGTTCTCAGAGCGAGCACTAGAGAGGGAATTGAAAGCGCGCGAAAAGGTCAAGAATGAGGCTGAAAGCACTTACCGCCTGACTAATGATGGTGAGGTTGAATTTGGTCTGTATGAGGAACCGGATCAATCTTCCAGGGGCAGAAGCAGGAACAGGCGAGAATCATAACTTTTGCAGTAAACATCAGTCAGGACGTGACAGTGAATGCCGGATTATGCTATAATGGCGGTCATCTGTCGGGTCTATAGCTCAACGGCAGAGCGGACGGCTCATAACCGTTTGGTTGTAGGTTCGAATCCTACTGGACCCATAAAAGATGCAGTTCAAACAGGTGACCCCAGGGTCGCCTGTTTGCTTTAACACAGCATTCTCTATACATTATGCGCTGAAGTGACCCCATGCTGTTCGCCTGTCAGAACCAAACCGATACTGTACAGATTATGACAACAATTGATGCCCTCAAGGAATATCTCACTACCACCCATATGACCTTTTCCTACAAGGCTGTGATGGTACTGGCGCTGCTGAATGCCATTGACCATCATGGAAAATCCAGTCGCGCCACGCTGATTCGTAATGTTCATGCCTTCTATCTGGATCGCCAGCGCCGGGGATTGCCAGCCGAAAAAGACCGTGAGCGCCCATCTCCATTGATCAGGCCGGATGAAGTGACCGACGAGCAGATCTGGCAGATTCTGACACGCTATCCACTTGACCTGATGGATGCATTTATCGCGGTGGAAGATGACGATGTGCGTATCAAATCAGCGCTCTGGTCACAGATGTCCGCCGCCGACCTGATCGAACTGAAGGAAATCGCCTTGAGGCGGATTGAAATCTACTATGAGGATGCTGAATGAGCCAGCGCAAAATGTATAACAAACTCGTCCGTGACCGCATCCCGGAGATCATCGCGGCTGAGGGGCGCGGCTGTGCCACCGAAATCATGACAGATGCGGAATACCGTCAGGCGCTGCTGACGAAGCTGGTCGAAGAAGCTGAGGAAGCCGCCGGAGCCGAACCAGCCGAACTGATGAAGGAACTCTCAGACCTGTACGAAGTGATTGATGCCGTCATCGCAGCCTTTGATCTGGACAAGGATGCCGTCCGCGCTGTACAGCAAAAGCGCCGTGACGAACGAGGTGGTTTTGAGAAGCGAATGAAGCTGCTTTGGACGGATTGAATTTCCCAGCCGACAAAGGGACTTATATCCTCATCCTGCATCTGAATTTATCCACCCGCCTGACGATTGGCAGGCTCGGCACATTCAAATTTCTGGTTGGCTATTACGCTTATGTCGGCAGCGCCTTTGGCTCCGGCGGGCTGCGCGGCAGGCTGAAACATCACCTCTCACCAGCGATAAAACCTCACTGGCATATCGATTATCTGCGCCAGGGGGCAGGCGTATGCGAGGTCTGGTGGATTGCCAGCGAGACGCCCTGTGAGCATCAATGGTCTGATGCTCTGCGAAGCCTGCCTGATGCGGCAGTCCCCATCCCGCGTTTCGGTGCATCGGACTGCCGATGTCCGGCGCATCTGATTGGGTTCGCGGGCAAACCAGATTTTGCGTCTTTCAGTGATATCGTGGGTTACAGCGACGAAATCCAGACGACAGCAGAATAGACAATACGGAGAACACAGCAGATGATCAACGAACCACACATGCATCCCGGACAGGTATCACGACTTTTCGAAGTGCCAGAGCTGAACTATCGGATTGTATCCATTGAGGCGGGCAACAGTCCCGGCGGCGCGTGGCTGGATGATGTGCAGAATCCACGCACCGCCTTCGTGTGGGATGGCGCACACTGTCTGTATTTCGGCGGAGATGCCGATAACGAAGCCTTTAATCACGCGCTGACCACATTGCTGACAGGGACGCTGTTGCCGGATGTGCGGCAGCGTGTATTGTCGATCCTGAAGCTGCATGTCACCAGTGAAGACTGGACGCCGGTGCTTGAAACCGCCTTTCACTCTGTCCAGTTACAGCGGCGGCGCAGGGTACTGTACGGGATACAGGCGAGCGCAGATCTTCTTAGAGCGCCAGACGCCTTGCAGGATGGGTTATCTCTGAGGCGTATCGACTCCGACCTGCTTGCGCATACGGGACTGCAAAATCTGGACGCCATGAGAGCAGAGATTGATTCCGGCTGGCCGTCACCAGAGCGCTTTCTAAGCGAAGGCATCGGATACTGTGTACACCATGAGACAGACGGTATTGTCGCATGGTGTACAGCCGAATATGTCAGTGCCGGTGTCTGCGGCGTCGGTATCGAAACGCTTGAGGCTTATCAGGTGCATGGCCTCGCAACGGCAATGGCATCCGCGTTTGTTCGTGAAGCATCAGCACGCGGCTTATGGGTCTGGTGGGACAGTTGGCTTACCAATATGCCGTCGGTCCGTGTTGCCGAGAAAACTGGTTTTCAGAAGGTCTGCGAGTATGATGCGTGGCTGTTAATGACTCCACGAGACTGACTTAACTCGCAGTGAGCCTGATCGTTTACCAGCCTGACATCAGGCATTATGACTTTCAGCGTTCCTGCAATTCAAGCCAGTGGGTGGCGTTCTGATATTGCGGTGTGTTCTCAAAACCGATTGCGTTGTAAAAGGCGACTGCATCCGGTGTCAGGGTACGCAGCGTCAGTGTGTGATAGTGTGCTTTCGCGGTATCGATCAGCGCATCCAGCAGTCGTCGTCCGATGCCGTGACCGCGATAGGTGTTCAACACATAGACATGCCGGATACGGCCTATCGCAGCGTCATTCAGATACGGGTCGTGGTGAAGGCCGCCAATTGCGATCAGACGATCATCCTGATACACACCAAGCAGCGCTTCACCCGTCCCGTCGAAGCGAAGAACGCCATTTTCATATTCATTCCACAGGCGCTGTACAAACTCATAGCCTTCGCTCAGGCTTTCATCGAGCAGCGGCTTCAACTCTTGCAGGCTGAGGGCGTTGATGGGACGGATCGTCATGGTCATGCAGTTCCCTTTCGTGAACATCTGTCAGTGAAGCGGATTCTGGTTGCATGAAGGTCGGTGTAACACCTCCATCCCCTGGTTTCCCGACGAACTGCGCAACCACCACGCTGGCAAAGATCACCAACATGCCGATGAGCTGCACAACCGTCAGGTGCTGGTCGAGTATCAGCCAGCCGATCAGGGTGGCAACCAGCGGGATAAACAGCGACAGGAACGTTACCGCACTGGCGGGCAGCCTTACAATCCCGCGAAACCACAGCGCATAGCTGAAGCCGGTGTTGACCAGCCCCAGATAGATAAACCCGAGGACGTTGGTCGTGGTCAGGGTGGGAAACCCTCCCTCGACGATCAACGTGACGGGGACCAGAAACAGCCCACCGATCACTAACTGCCAGCCGGTGAAGGTCAGGACATCGGTGGGACGCCCCCATTTTTTCGTTAGTACCAGCCCCATCGCTCCGAAGCCGGTCAGCACGAAGACCGCCAGAACACCGAGCAGATCGAGTTGAACGCTGGTCCCCAGTACCAGCATCGCCACACCGATGACACCCATCACGCCAGCCGCAATCCGGGCCGGAAGCAAGGCTTCACCGAGCAGCTTCCATGCCAGAAATCCGACGAAAATCGGCTGGACAGCGCCAAGTGTCGCGGCGACCCCACCGGGAAGCCGATAGGTGGCGAAGAACAGCAGCCCGAAGAACAGCCCAAAGTTGAGCATGCCCAGCACGGCGACTTTCCACCACCACTGTCCTTTGGGCAGTTCTCGTGAGAAGGCCAGAAACAGCAGGCCAATCGGTAATGCCCGCATCATGCCGACGAATAAAGGCCGGTCAGGGGGCAGCAGTTCGGTCGTGACGATATACGTGCTGCCCCATGTGATAGGGCCAAGTGCAGTGATCAGAAGATCCCTGAGGTGATGATAATTTAACGTGGTAATCGCTCCTCAACAGACAGCATTTGTGGAAATGGGGCATGTGGCTCGGCCTGATACCAGTAGGCGGTGGATGCGTAATCGTTGCTTAGTTTGTTGGCATGGCCGTGTTCAATTGTGACTCGGATCGACTGTTCAAAGAAGATCGGATCTTCGATATGGTAGCGGTACAGGGTGTTTTTCCCGCGCCACGGCCAGTCCGCTGTCCCCTGATACAAAATCAGGCCATGATAGGGGGCGTTGTACTCCTGTGTCGGGCAGTAGGCGGTATTAAAGTAGTCTTCGGTGCCGGTGCCATGAATCGCCGGCCATGCTTCTCCATCGACGAAGATCATATCGTCGCCTTCGCCGTACCAGTCATTAGCCTGACGTGTAAAACAGTCGATGTCGAGATGACAGCCGACATAGTGACCGTGCCCGGTGGCTTCGAGGATGACGTAATTGTTATCGCCGGTGGTGTTGGGAGTCTTCCATGTCTCTTCGCGGCGCTCCGGATAACGGTCGAAACGGTCTGCCGGATCGAGCCAGCCGGGTGTCGGATTGACGCGCCGCCATTGGGCATGGAAGCGCCCGTACTCGCTCATGTCGGTGCCTTCGGGATAGGCTTCATAATCGACATAGAAATAGAGATACAGCGGCTGATCTGCTTCGTTCGCGACCTCGATCCGGGCGGAAGATCCGAACGGCATCGGGAACCAGCAGTTGAAACCCTGCCCATGTTCCGGACTCATCTGAAGCGGCAGTGAGACAAAGTTGCGAATCATGTTGTGCCCCATGCCGAAGAAATCGCCAATCGGTGTCTCGACGCTGGGGGTGGTCTCATCGTCCCAGAACATGCGCAGCAGTACCTTGCGATAGCGCCCCGGATCGCCGCAGGCCATCGTCATCCAGATGTGCTTGATGCTGCCCGGTCCGGTGATATTAGCGATGTCGCGCACTTCACCCGGCTGGAAGATCCACGAATCTGCATTGCCTCCGGTCTTATCATAACTGGAGATGCGGCGGCGCTTGACACCGGGTCGCAGCAACGGCAGTCCGGCCAGTGTTCCCATACCAAGTACCATGATCATCACTCTCCTTATGCGGAAAAAGACAAATCAGCTCGATAGATTTATGTAACTGTCGGCGCGGTATCGCGATAGGCTTCGTAGGCGCGTGTCTCGACAATATCGCGCAGGGCCATCACCGTCCGGTGAATTTCCTCATATGTGGTATACAGCGGTGTAATCCCGAACCGGATGATATTCGGCGCACGGAAGTCTGGCAGCACCTGATAACGCTCGATCAGTGCAAGGTCGATCGCAAGCCCATGTTCGTGGCCGAGTGAGACGTGCGAACCACGTCTGGCTGGGTCGTGTGGGGTGAAAAGTGTATATCCCAGTGGTTGAAGCACAGCTTCCCACAGCCCGATCAGATAGGCGGTCTGTTGTACGGATTTTGTCCGCAGCGTGTCCATGCCTGCTTCCAGCAGCAGATCGACACCCGGCTCGATCAGTGACAGTGAGATGATGGGCGGTGTGCCGGTCAGAAAACGGCGGATGCCCTGCACCGGTTGATATTCCAGTCCAAAAGCGAACGGATCACGCTGGCCAAACCACCCCGAAATCGGGTTCAGCAGCCGGTCCTGAAGATCGCGCCGGACGTAGAGAAACGCTGGCGCACCAGGGCCGCCGTTCAGATATTTATACGTGCATCCGATCGCCAGATCAGCCTCCGCGCCGTTGAGATCGACTGGCAGTGCACCCACCGAGTGACTCAGATCCCACAGCGTCAGCGCACCATGCTGATGTGCAGCCTGTGTCACCTGCGCCATATCATAGACCGCGCCGCTTTTGAACGCGGTATGCGAGACCGTCACAAGGGTGGTGTCAGCATCCACAGCAGCGGACAGTGCTTCATCCGGCGTATGGATGCCATCGTCCGACCGGATAATCTCGACGCGATGCTGTCCACCAAGCAGATCGACGATCCCCTGAAGGATGTAGACATCCGACGGGAAGTTCAGGTCGTCGGTCAGGATGCGGGTGCGACCGTTCTGTGATCTCAGGGCGGCGGTCGCCAGTTTGAACAGGTTGACCGATGTCGAGTCGGCTACAATCACTTCATCAGGCTGTGCGCCGATCAGGGCAGCGATTTTAGCCCCGATACGCTCGGATGCATCCCACCAGCCCTCATTCCAGCTTCGGATCAGGCGTGTTCCCCACTGCTGCCGGACCAGCTCCTCAGCCAGCTTTACGGCATCCTGTGGCAGGCGTCCAAGCGAGTTGCCGTCCATGTAGATCATGCCATCGTCAGCAATGGCGAAGCGCTGACGAAAAGTGCGGAGTGGATCACGTTCGTCAAGCTGACGAGCGTATTCCGGTGAAGTATCAATGGGTGATGTCATGGAATCCCTCAACATTAAAGCTGGACGCGAATGGCCCATAAATCCGGGAAGAAGGGTGTCAGCGTGGTGGCGAGATAGCCCACTCCCGGAGAACCACCGGTGCCGCGTTTCATGCCGATCGTGCGCTCCACCATTTTTACATGACGGTAGCGCCATTCCTGTAAACCCTCATCCAGATCGACCAGGCGCTCGCAGAGCTGTGTCAGCGCCGGATCATTCCGGTAGACCTCAACGATCACAGCCTGCACCTCAGGTGATGCTTCGACCGCCTGCGTGATATCCCGCTGCAACTGGCTATCCGGGATAGTGTAACCGCTCTGATTGAGATGCGAGAGGAAAGCATCCCAAAGTGTTGGCTCATGATAACGGCGGCGCAGGTGTTCGTGGGCCGTAGGATGATCCTCGAAATGCTTCAGGTGATTGGGGTGTTTGCGCCCCAGCAGAAACTCGATTTCGCGAAACTGCGCGGACTGAAATCCGCTCGCGGCTTCCAGAAAGCCCCGGAAGGCGTTGAACTCCAGCGGAGTCATCGTCTCCAGCACATCGATCTGGCTGACGACGGTTTTCAGGATGGTCAGGATGCGGTGCAGCGTATGCAGGCAGCGGATGCGATCGGATGGCTGGCCGGAGCGCAGCATCCCGATCAGGTGATCGAACTCGTGCAGCATCTGCTTGAACCACAGCTCATACACCTGATGGATGATGATAAACAGCATCTCATCGTGTTCCTGATCCTGTGATTTCAGCGTCTGCGCGCTGAGGAGGTCCTCAAGCCGCAGATAGGTCGAATAGGTCAGATGCTCAGTGGGCATGGTGGGCGTATTTCATCCTGTTTAATTGGGCGGATTAAAAGGCTCCCCTGAGTGTACCCCGTAATGACAAACTGTCTGTAGATCCAGCCTGCGTGTCATATTCGTATCAGCCGGAAACCTGTCACGTTTCTGCACGACGTTCAGCAGACTCTCAAGCTGTCTTCATTGTGCTTTTTTAGTAAATGCTGATAATAAAAGTATTCTGATTTTTGTAGGAAGTTGCTAAAAATGTTCGCTAACCACTGGGTACGTCACACACTGGCCGATATTTATCGCAACTGGGGGGCAACGTTCGTCCTCAAAGGACGCTTTGAAGAGGCCGTGAGAGCCTGCACGCAGGCCCTGAAGCTCAATCCTCGTCTGTCGGATGCCCATTATCATCGGGCACTGGCGCTGGAAGAACAGGGCCGCTACGAGGCCGCAATTGCCGATTATGATGCGCTTTTGCAGGCCGAGCCGCGTCATATGCAGGCCTATTTACAGCGTGGCATCTGCTATTTTCATCTGCATCGCTGGACCGAAGCGCTCGGTGATCTGAATATGGCACTGCATCTTCAGCCAAAGCAGGCGGCGCCGCTGGTCTATCGTGGACTAATCAGCCAGCAGCAGGGGAATTTGTCCGGCGCGATGAGTGACTATCGTTCGGCGATGCGATACTCACCGCAGGACCCGGTTCCCAAACGGCTGTACAACACCGCACGTGCAGCGCTTGGGGACAGGTAGTATTCGGCTAACGTAACGAATCGTAGATCGAAGCCAGACGTTCGGCCTGAACATGCAGGTCGAACTCAGTTTCGATGTGTTGACGGCCCTCACGCGTTATAGTTTCCCACTGATCCTGATTTGACACCAGCCAGCGCAGATGCTGGACTAGTCCCTCTGTATCGCGCTCATCAGCCAGTAAACCAGTGTTGCCATCCACGATCAGTTCCGGAATATCAGCATGTCGGGTACTGATGATCGGTATTCCTGTAGCCGCCATATCTGCCAGCGCCATCGGTGTGCCTTCCATATCCCCATCGTCCGCGGTGATGCTTGGCGCAATAAAGACATGGTGGTTATACGCTTCTTCCAGCAGAAACTGATATGGTTTAAATCCCAGTACCGCTGTGCAATCACTAAGGGCCTGCGCTTCAATCGTTGCAAGAATCTTCTGCTTTTCGGGCATGGAGTCAGGAGTATCCAGTGTATCCCCAATAAGGGTGATCTGAAGATCGACTTCACGCCGAAACTGCCCTAGCGCCTGCAGCGCAAATGGGATGCCTTTTTTCGGGCGGAAGGCGGCGGCAATCAGGACGCGCAGCGGTTCTTGTCCATTCCAGACACGAGGACGATATTCAATATTCCGTATATCGACCCCGAGGTGGTGAATGCGCGTCTTTTCCTGCGGACAGCCCAACTCGATCAGATCACGCTGCATGTTCGGCCCCAGGCACAGCATCAGATCCCCACGCTCGAACAACCTGCGATAATTACGCTGCCACTTCGGAAGTTTGCCGTACTGCGCGACATCGTACCCATAGAATGACGTGATCAAAGGCAGTTTTGCGCGATCCGCCGCGTTGATCGCCAGATAACCGGCACGGCCAAAGTGCGCATGGATAACGTTAACCTGATCGGCCTGCATCTGAGTACTCAGGCTGCGGCTGGCCCCTTGCATGAGTCGTTCACATGCAGAGACAATCCCCAAAGTCGCGACACGCCCTTTAGTCGATGCGCCAAACTCAGGCCCGACCTGAAAATAATCAGTACCCTTTGTAATGTCATCATCGACATTACGCGCCCAACTGTAAATTCGTCTGCGGTAGCGTTTCTGGGAGGTAATCTGGTTATAAAGCCAGCTCGACCGTAAATAGGTGACGAGGAAGTGGCCTACAATGTCCATGAACTGCTCATTCTCTTGGAGATCATTTCGGGATATTCACCGTAAGATATTTTCGAATGACGTTCTGATAATAATCCGGTGGAAACGAGACACTCGGAAGCAGTGATTGTAACCGGGCAATAGAGAACTCCTGTGGTTCACCGCTGTTCAGATATTCGATCGCGGCGGTAAGCCCTAAGGCATCTTGAATGCTCTCGACAAGCTGGCTCACTGGAACCGAAATCCCTGATGCAATAATAATCGTTTGGTTATCGGGGATCACAGGCAGTAGCTGTGTCAGAATCATCGCGAAATCATCCACGTCCATAATGTCGCGTGTCGCGTGCTTTTGCAGCGTTACCTGTCCGGATTTCACCTGCTCGGTTAAAACGGGCAGAAGCTGTGCGGAATTCTGCGAAAATCCGACCAGATTAGCCAGACGAACGATCAGATATCTCGCCCCCGAGCTGCGGATCAACGTTTCGCAGGCCATTTTATGCTGACCATACCGCGAGACAGGCTGAGTAGTGCTGTTCTCATCACGGATACCTGAAAGTGAACCATAGATCGCCCCAGCACTGGAAAAATAGATGAGCAGTTTTCCAGCCTCACGGCAGACATCCAGTTGATCACGGAGAAGGGAATATTCGCGATTGTAACCAGCATCATTCTGTAACGTTGAATTTGCGACTCCACCGGCAAACGCAACGACATCAGGAAACTGTTGTGCGTAAGGCTGGAGACTGCGCGCAACCATCCCCCGTCCTGTAATCTGCATTGTCGCTCCTTGGGAAGGCAATACCGCTCTTAGATCTTATCTGTAACGTAAATTGGGCTTCATTTTTTAACGGCGAAAATCTCACGTTCCTGTGTTGCGGCAACAAAATCATGTACTTCATAACCATACTGCTTAAGCAGTGAAACGCACTCAGTGTAAAGTTCTTCGCCATGCGTTTCCAGAATGATCACAGGAGAGTAGCTGCGCAGCAGGTTCTCGCCACCACGTAACACATCAACTTCAGCCCCTTCAACGTCAATCTTAATGAAATCCGGGATTTTTACCTGCTGCAGCTCCAATAAGAAATCGAGGGTAGAGATCTTTACATTGATATCCCCATGATCTCCTATTCGACCCCATGTATGCCGGGGACCTTGCTCAAATTGAGCTGTACCTACACGATCTGCGATAGCTAAGGGCAGAACGGTTACATTCTCAAGCTTATTTAGTGTGAGGTGTTTCTGAAGCAGGTCCAGATTTCTCGGAAGCGGCTCAAAGGCGAAGATATGCCCGGTTTCACCAACAATTACCGATGAAAGCAGGGTGTAAAAACCGACATTGGCTCCAACATCAAAGACGATACTTCCGGGCTGAAGATGAGAGTGGAAAAACTGCTGTTTATCCATTTCATAACTTCCAAGCCAGCAGGCATGGAGATTAGCTCCGACAATCCAGCGTCTTCCCCGTAGCTTCCCCTGCAGAATAGGGACCACTGTTCCTTTGGGGATCATGTCCAGAGGAAGGCGAAGAATTCTGCCCAGGGTTCGACTGCGGCGTGAAATGCTGGAAAAGTCAATCATATGCTTATTCTAGGCCTTTATCAGGTTCATGTTTGAGCGTGCTTCAAGCTGATCTAAAGCGTATTTTAACTGGAAGTAGGACGTCAATGCATATAGACCCAGGAAAGCAGCCCGGACTGCACCGGCCCCTGCTGCGGCATAATCAGGTACAAATGCGATCAGTCCCAAAGCGCCAATGACGATCCATATTGTTAAAAGGATATTGTTATACCGTAAGCCTGTAACTGTGATGAGTGCAGGGCGAACCCACCAGAAGAGACTGTTATAGATCCCGGTCCCAAGCACCAGCCACATAGCAACTGGCACAAGGCCCACGAACTCATTTGGATCATAGAAGCGGGGAAGGATAAAGGGTGCGCTGATGAGCAGCACGCCGCTTAACGGCAGCATAATCCCGATCAGCAGTAAGGCCACCTGTTTCAGATAGCGGCGGAATTCGCGCAGGTTGTTCTGCTCGAACAGGGCGATAATGCGTGGAGAAAACACAAGCGTAATCGGCTGGATGGCGCGTTCCAGCAAATCGGCAATATCCATACCGCTGCGCAGCACACCGACATGAACCGGCGTTGTCAGCAGGGCGACGACCGGAATGAACAACTGGTAATGAATCCCGGCAAGGGTGGAACTCACCCACTGGTCCACAAGCAGTTTACGCCAGCCTATCTCACTGAGCGGCTGTTTCAGGCTAAGCAGACGCCTCGAATCCGGCATCATATGCTGCTGCCAGATCCGCTGATAAAAAAAGAACAGGATCAGCGTGTTGAGGATCTCACCAACGACAACGCCAACGATGACCCCAGTCAGGCCGAAGCCCATCCACGCTGCACCCGTGATCAGGATCAGACGGATGACCGCATAACCAATGGATTTCCATGCAAGCCAGTTAAAGCGATTGTAGAATCGCGGGATCACACCGAGTACACCAACCGACATTGTCCTGAAAGGCAGCGAAAAAGCGAACACCGTCAGCAGTGAGCTTAATTCGGGTGCATGCAGGAACTCGTGTGCGATGAAATTCGCCAGCAGAATCAGGAGAAGCGTGCTTAATCCACCGGTCAGGATTTCGAGGAACAGCAGCCAGCTTGTAATCCGAATAAACTCAGGATGATCGCTGTCTCCCATCGGCCGTGCCAGCAGCTTACTGCCGATCTCCCAGGTGCGGAAATCCGCGATCAGCATCATCAGCATGCCGCTGCTGACGACAATGGCGTAACGTCCATAATCCTCTGCCCCAAGCAGATTGGCGGTTGTGAGCTGCTGTAAATAGGTCAGGGCAAGTGAAATCATCCCAGCAGCATACAGAATGCCGGAGTTGCGCAGGAGATCCTTCAGGTTGGCATCCTGCCGGATACGGGCCGGAAGGCGTGCGCGTAAGGTATCGAGCAAGCGTTGGATCATAAAAACACAGGGTCACGGTTCACACGGGAACCCGTGCAAACGACAAAATAAAACCGCCTGACAGTCAGACGGTCTCTGTCCAGTAAAAGTCTGAGGTGCGAATCATCGCCGTTACTCCGGCTGGATACCGAGCGCTGCCAGCGACTGCGCCACTTCCGCCTGTACATCGTCCGGCATGGATGAGAAGGTAGGACCGTGCTTGAAGTAATCCTCATAGGTCTGTGTGGCGGTGCTGTCACCACAGGCGCAGCCGAAGTTATCATACCACTGGATCAGGCCCTGATCAGCATCGATTTTCAGGCCATTGACACCGTCGCCAGCCTGCCACATCCATGAAGTGTTCAGTTCTTTCTGTGTCATGATATTCCTCCGCTTAACAGGTTCAGGGTGTTTGGTGTTTACATTTCAGACGCGCTCGTACACAGCCTTTTCTGAGAAGTCACATTATGTTCTCATGCATCTATGTGCTGTGCTGCTCTGCACCGTGCTGCTCTGCACCGTGCTGCTTTGCACCGTGCTGCACGAAGACTTCCACTAACTGATGCAGGCCGGTGACAATCACAACGAGATCGCGGCCCTGCTTGCGCTGAAAGTACAGCGTGGTCGGCGAGAGCATCACATAAAGTGTGTCGGCCTGATACCGGAGGGTTGAAGTATCGCTCTGCTGGCCACCTGCCCGCTGAAGCAGCGCAAAGATGGTCTGCTGCCACCACAGATGCGCACGGTTGAGCATAATATAGTCGATGCTAGTCTCGCCAATCACGCTTAGTAGATCGAGATTGCGCCATACAAAGCTGGCAGCCTGCTCCACAAACCACAGCAGATTCTCGACCGGTCTATTACCACGCTTCAGACGGTCCAGCGTGGCCTGCTGCAATGCTCGCTGGTCTTCATCCAGCAGCGCATAGCACAGTTCGGTCTTGTGGTTGAAATGCCGGTAAAGCGTCCCCTTACCCACACCAGCAGCCTGTGCGATGTCGGACATGGTGACGTTTTCTACACCGTTTTCCTGAAAAAGCTGTGCAGCCGCTTCCAGCAGCAGTGTACGATTTTTGACAGCATCCGCACGCGGCGGACGTTCCTGTGAGATGGGCGAAATTGGCTGCGATGTGAGAGGGATGTCGTCCATAAAGGGTTTCATGGCAGCGTCTCGGTCTGGTCTGCTGATGTGGTATTGATGGCGTCTGGCGTGTTGACCGGTGCCGTCATCTCAACGGGTTCTATGGATTCTATCGGTGTTACTGGCTCGGCAGGCGACGCTGTAGCCACAGTGTCAGCTTCGTTATTGTCTTCCCAGCTCACGATCCAGACACACAGCCCAGCGACCAGCACGGTCGCGATAATCAGCGCGATCCAGCTTCCGGCATTCAGGCCAATGTCGCGCCCCTCGATGAGCAGGAAAAGCAGCATTCCCGCGGCCAGCACCAGCCATGCTGCCAGTCGGGGATGGCGTATTACCCAGCGCATACCGGGTAGAGATTGTACAGTCTGCATCTCGTTTACCTTCACTTTGAATGCAGGTTATGATCACATTTAGTATAGGGGATGCCCTGATATAACAAAAGGGCATCACCTGCTGTTACCTTACAGACGCGGTGAAAGTCCTTTATCTCACGATTTCATCCGCGTGCCCGGAACTCAGCGCCAGCGTTCGAAATCGTTAGACGGTGGGGTTTGCGTCTTACTTTGTTCGCTGCGTTCTCGGCGTGCTGCCAGTTCCCCGCGCAGACGCATCACGGCCAGCACCAGCGCCAGCAGCACCGATACCAGCGCGACCAGTTGATCATCGGTCATAGCGCATCCTCACCGGAACGCTTCTCGCGTTCATCCATCTCCCACGAGATACGCTCGATTTCCACCGCCGCTTCCGACAATGACGCGCCGGTGAAGTCCTGATACACCTTGATCGCCTCATGGCTCTTATTCTGGCGGATCAGTTCACGGATGCCAGCGTCGAAGGGTGTCCCCGCTGCTTCCCCGCTGAGTCGGCTGGCGCGTTTGTTCACCAGGGCGTCGGGATTTCGCTGGAGGTATTCGACACTATCTTTCGCTTCTTTCAGCCCGACTCCGGTCAGTTCGCGGTAGCGCTTGATAGCGTTGATCTTTTTGTTGTTCTGCAGATGCTCCAGAAATTCAGCGTCCGCCGCCGCTTTTTCAGGGTCAACCAGTGTGATCACCTGTTCCGTGCCGCTGGCTGATTTCTGGTTGTTATACCAGATGATGACTCCACAGATCGCAAGGATCGCGAAGAAAACGATAATCGGTATCAACTGGCTGATAACTGTGTCGAGATTGACCATAAGACATCCCTGAGTTCAAAGGGTAAATGGAAGGTGAGATCTGCTGTCTGTTCGAGCTGGTCCTGCACGGTAGGAAAGCATTCACAGGTGCGGTTATCGAGCAGTGCAATCGTCAGCGGACGGATGCCATCCGCTTCTAGTGTGATAAGACGTGATGCGAGCTGATCGATGTCAGTTTCAGCAGGCGTATTCCAGATCAGGACGGACTCCTCAGCGCGGCGGCTTTCATCAGGCAGCCGTGCATCGTCGGCGGTCGATGACGAGTCCATGATCCGCACTGTATGCCCCTGACTCTGAAGCTCGTCGGAGAGATCACGCGCAAGCTGTGCCTTTTCGATAACGGCCAGACCGATCAGGACGATCAGATGTCGCATCACGTTTCACATTCACTTTCTCTGCTATTCGGAGTGAACGGTGTCAGAGGACTGGTCAGCAAAGGCGCGAAGCTGTTCGGTGTGTTCCTCACAATCCTCGCCCAGCACATCCAGCCATCCGGCATAGCGCTCGATCAGAGGTGAAGCCGGATCGACGTTCTGCGCACGCTGCTGAAAATCGGCGGCACGCTGGCGTACTTCCGCCTCTGATGCCGACCAGCTCTGTTCCGCACGGGCATCGACTGATCCGGCATTGAAGGTGTCGAAATCGTAGCGGATGCCCGCGGTATCACCGGCATCGTAATTGTCATAACGGCGGTTGGCTTCCACAATCCAGCCGCTGAGGTGATCGATCACCTGCTTGGGCGACCAGACACCGCATGCACCACTCTGTTCGCGCCGTTCCACCGGATACTCGGCGATCACGTCGAAAAGCGTCTGATAGGCATTCTGAAAGCGCTGGAGCGCATCTTGAAGGGTGGTCATGTGGCTCTCTCTTGGGTGATGGATGTCGTCTGGATCTATCGTTTCAGCAGCACAGGCGTATGACGCTTACAGGATGCACGCCTTGTGCTGAGCATCCTTTTATTTTACTTTGTTACAGGCAATCACCTATACTTTACAGTCGTGTGTTTTATGAGAATTATTTGGGATAACTTGGGATAAACCAGTCCGATTTTGCATTCCAACGATGCGCTTCTAAGTTCAGAATTGCACAATCGAATTGTCTGTTGTGAATATATCCCAATATATCCCAAATCCGCGGAGAAACTGAAGCCTTTCAATGTTTACCTTACCGATCAGACAGAAATGCGTTATGTACATCACCCATCACAATCGACTGTTGGTCTTCGATCATCCTGACTCACCCGAAGCTGGAACACAGGTCCCCGCCGGGACACTGCACTACAAGGAACAGCCGGAGATTGCGGCCCTGCGAGAAGCCGAAGAAGAAACCGGCCTGACCAATCTGCGGCTCGATGGCCTGTTAGGGGAACGGGTTCTGGATCTGACACCGTATGGAAAGCCCGAGATTCACCGGCGTTTCTTCTATCACCTGATCTGTGACGACGATGAAGTGCAGGAGCGCTGGATACACCATGAATCCGATCCCAGTCAGGGTAAGGGGAATCCAATTCCGTTTGACCTCTACTGGGTGGATCTTAACGCCGACACACTGCCCGAATTAAGCGCAGAACAGGGCGAACTGCTGGCCGACCTGCTCGCGAAACTGGGCCTGTAAAACGGATGTGCCTCTGATCTCATTTCGCGTGTTCGAGGATTGCCTGCTTTAACAGCGCAGCACCCGCTTCCATATGGGCTTCAGGGATAGCGGTATACCCCAGAATCAGCCCGCTGCGTTTCTCGTCGCCAATGTAAAAGTCGGACAGCGGCAGCACTTCGATACCGCGCCGTGCGGCAGATGCGGCTACCGCGTGATCGGCGATGTTCTCCGGCAGATAGCCGCAGATGTGCATACCTGTATCGGCTGGACCGAGCGTGATAAAGTCGCCGAGTTCCCGCTGAAGCAGATCGATCATCGCCATGCGCCGCTGATTGTACAGCCGCCGCATCTTCCGCAGATGCCGATAGAAGTGGCCTTCTGCGATAAAGTCTGCCAGCACCATCTGGTTGATGATATGTGGGTACTTGTCGATTACGGCGCGCGCGGCGGCGAACTGACGTGCAAAGGGCTTCGGCACCACCATATAGCCGAGACGCAGGCCAGGGAACAGCGTTTTGCTGAAGGTGCCGATGTAAATCACCAGACCGTGCGTATCCTGTCCCTGCACACTCGGCAGCGGACGCCCCACATAGCGAAATTCGCTGTCATAGTCGTCTTCCATGATCCAGCTCTGATGTTCCGCCGCCCATTGCAGCAGTTGATACCGGCGCGACAGGCTCATGGTCACACCCAGCGGATAATGGTGTGATGGGTTGATATAAGCCAGCCGTGCCTGTGGTGCCCTTTCAATACCCGCTTCGACGTTGGTCCCCTGCGCATCCACCGGCACAGGGATCAGCGTCGCGCCGCAGCTTAAAAAGGCCGCACGCGGTCCCATGCAGCCGGGTTCTTCCATCCATACCTGATCGCCAGGGTCCAGCAGCAGATTGGCCGTCAGATAAAAACCCTGCTGTGATCCTGACGTAATAATGACCTGTTCAGCATCACACACCACCGACCTTGCCACCCGCAGATGCTCGGCGACCGCTTCACGCAGCGGTTCATACCCGGCGGCGGGGATTGTCTCATCGAACAGCGAGACCGGCGAATAGCGGTAGTGTCGGGCGGTCAGTTTCGCCCACATTTCGAATGGGAAGTGATCCAGCGCCGGGATGCCGTTGGTGAAGATGTTGTGCGCGTTCCCCTGACGGATCTGGTGCGGCTTCACACCAGCCATGCGCTGCCCGTGTGCCGAAAGCCGCAGAGGTTCCGGATGCTCAGCCGGACGTGCAGCCTGTCCCTGTGGTGAATGCAGGAACCCTTCCGGGAGCTGGGATGTGACAAACGTCCCCTGACGGTCGTGGGTTTCCAGATACCCTTCTGCAATCAGTTGATCCAGCGCGTTCAGGACCGTATTGCGCGAGACCTGAATCAGCTCGGCCAGATCACGTGACGAGGGAAGCTGCGTCCCGGCGGCAAGCTGGCCTTCCGTGATTGCACGGCGCAGGCTGTCGCATACCTGCATATGCAGCGGGCTTTTGAGTGCGGGATCAATCGAGATAAACGAGGTGAGAAATGTCGCGGAGGTCATAAACGGTCTGGTACCTGTTGAAGTAGCGTTTCTGGTGCTTGTGAACATACCAGAATCCCACAACAATCGAAAGCGTACTTTCGATACACAGGGAACATGATGAACAATAACACCTCACATCCACTGATGATTTTAATTGCTGGCCCCTATCGCTCTGGCACGAACGACGATCCCACGCTGATTGCAGCTAACCTGCAGGCGATGAATGACGCCGCCCTGCATGTTTTCCGCGCCGGACATCTGCCGATGGTCGGCGAATGGATGGCGCTGCCGCTGATCGCTACCGCCGGATCACAGTACATTGGCGACGACCGTTTCAACGAGATCTTTCACCCGTCAGCGGTACGTCTGTTGCAGCACTGTGACGCCTGTCTGCGCATCGGTGGGCCATCCGCTGGCGCGGACGAAATGGTCCGCACAGCCGAAGCCGCCGGCCTCCAGATCTTCTATCGCCTTGAAGATATCCCGGCGGTGCTGTATGTCTGAGATGCTGACTGAGATCCATCACGCGGATCGGGTGCGTATTCAGAGCGTCGAACTGCTGTCCGACAGTTGGGGCGTCCTCAAAAAGACGGTGCTCGATTACCGCGTGCGCGGCGTGCGCGGCGATGTCCGGCAGACCTTAACCCGCGAGACCTATGATCGCGGCAATGGCGCGACCATCCTGCTTTATAACCGCCACCAGCGGACGGTGATCCTCACGCGGCAGTTTCGCTATCCGGCTTATGTCAATCCGCTGTCGGGTCATGCGTATGGCCAGTGGGATGGCATGCTGACCGAAACATGCGCCGGACTGCTCGACGAATACGCACCGGAAGAAGCCATCCGCCGCGAAGTCGAGGAAGAAACCGGCTACCGTATCCACCAGCCGCAGAAGGTTTTCGAGCTGTATATGAGTCCGGGATCGGTCACCGAGAAACTCTATTTTTTCGTGGCAGAATACTCAGCCCACGAGAAAGTCACCGAAGGCGGCGGCGTTCAGTCCGACGGTGAGCTGATCGAGGTGCTGGAACTGCATTTCGACGACGCATTGGATCAGGTGCGCCGCGGCGAGATCGTCGATGGCAAAACCGTCATCCTGCTCCAGTATGCGCAGATGAACGGTCTGTTTGATAACCGGTAAGCCGGTAAACCGACCAATACCGTGAAAGGGTTGTTGAAAGGGTGTAGGGAAGCGCCGCATGCTTCGCATGACCAGCACGTCGTCTGCTGCGAGGGAAGGCTAGTGCTGCTGCGCCGGTCAGAAATGAGACTTTCCAGCTTCGTTCAACCCCCTTATTCCGCTGCAGACAGAGAAGAGCATTGTCCTCCGCTCAGAGGGAAGGGAGAAAAGCAAGGCACACGCGATGTAAAAGTCCTCCCCTGTCTACGGGGGAGGATTTAGGTGGGGGTCTATCGTGCCGCTTAGCGAACGGTGGCTTGATGGCTTAACTTACTGCATATGCGATACATACGCTGCAAACCTACTTGCAATCCACATGATAATTTGAAAACTCTAACCGCACACGCAGAACATGTGTGCTATACTGTAAAGTGCACATAAATCACGCACCCATATGCAGCAACTTAAGCAAATTGCAGATTTAAAAACCGGCGTGAATCGGTAAAAACCCATCTCCTAAGCAGCATAGCAAGTAATGTTGCCCTTCGTAAAACCTGTTTTTCTCCCTTGCCTCGGAGCGAAGCGACTGGTTAGCATTGCAAGCAATGCCGGGAAGGGAAAGCGGAATTTGTTCCGCAGGGATGGGGGGCTTTTTTCGCCTCAAATCTCTAAAGTTGCAGTATATGGGGGCACACAAATCACGCACCTTAACATTCAGCACTGCGGTTCGGCCCATGCAGATGACGAACTTTCAGACAGGTTTCCATGCGGAGCGTTGTTGCAGCAGCACTTTTTTTTGTGCGGCAGCAGCAGCAGCAGCAAATAACCGTCATTTGAGGCTAAAAGCATCTTCATCTTCGTCACAACAGCGGCAGATTGCAGCACAATAGTGCCGCAATCTGCCTAATCAGCACCTGCTGTTGCACTCTGTGCTGCAAGTCACCCCTGTGGGATAAAGACAGCGCAGCGGTCGGTGTCGGTCGTGCAGGTTGCTACCGTTTCACCGTTTCTGACCACTTCAAACGTCGGGGTATTCAGCCAGAACAGATCACTGCCGATTTCCAGGAGGCTCAGCAGAGATTTGCACTCACCGGGTGGGTTACGCCGTCCGGCGGCAGCATCGCGCAGGCGCACGCAGTTGTTATTGGGAACACCGCGGTAATTGGCCCACTTGTTGGAATTGAACTTTCCGCTGCCGCTGCGGAAGCGCACACCATCGAGGTTCAGCGCCTTGCCCGACACATTGACGAGCGTAAAGGCCGCATCGTCATAGATCAGCAGGGTGTTGGGCGGATTTACCTGTACCGGCTGTACGTTCTGATCCACTGGTTGACTGACCGGCGGTTCGACCGCTACCGTCGTCGGGACAGCGCCGACCGGCAGAATCGTCGGCTGTGGGACGACAGGCGGCAGCGGCGTCACGGTCGCCTGAACCGGCAGTGCGGTTGCGGGAACATCTGTCGGAAGCGGCGTTTGAGTCACAACAACCGTCGGTTCGTCGGTCGGAGTGAGCGTATAGGTGGCCGTCGGGGTGTGCGTCTCTGTCGGCACCGCCGCTGTCTGGGTGGCCTGGATCAGCGTCGGCAGAATACCGACAAAAGCCGCCACCACCGTGACGATACCGGTGATAATTGCGGTCAGCACCTGCGGGTTGGAGAGCGCCCCGGGATTTGAAGTCGTTGAGGGTTGTGCTGAGGCCGTAGAATCACCAGAAGCCGCAGGAACAGGGGTTTCTTCTGACATAATGCTACCTTTATTTCGGTCAATAGCAGTGTCCGTATGGAACACTGCTGAATATTCTCAATATTACAATTGTGCAACAACTATTGATGAAGCGTTGCTTGAGAATAAACCGTCTTAAGTGATGTAATGTCGCAAGGGAAACAAAATCGACTGTTCTGACCCGAATTTTTGGCAGAACAGTCGATTGACAGGCGTTCAGTTCCGGGAGTTGATGCTTAGTCGTGACCGAGGACGCTTTTCGCCTGATACGGGGCTTCCAGTGCCTCAATGACTTCAGCGTCGAGCTTGAGATCCGCTACGGCCAGCGCTTCCTCAAGCTGATACATCTTGCTCGCTCCGATAATCGGAGAGGTAATACCGGGCTTGTTCAGCATCCATGCCAGCGCAAGCTGCGCCGGTTTAATACCGATCTTTTCCGCTTCTGCCTTGAGCGAATCGACGATCTGGAAATCCGATTCGACATAGTACATATCCTGCGCGTAAGTGTCGGTTTTGGCACGGGTGGTCGCGCCATAGTCCTCACGACTGCGATTCCCGGCAAGGAAGCCGCGTGCCAGTGGACTCCACGGGATGACACCGACTCCCATATCCATACACATCGGGATCATCTCGCGCTCTTCTTCGCGGTAAATCAGATTGTAATGATTCTGCATCGAGATGAACGGCGTCCAGTGATTGAGGCGGGCGACGGTCTGTGCCTTGGCGAACTGCCATGCGTACATACTGCTCGCGCCGATATAACGCGCCTTCCCCGCCTTGACGATGTCGTGCAGGGCTTCCATCGTCTCTTCAATCGGGGTTTCGTAATCCCAGCGGTGGATCTGATAAAGATCGACATAATCCATCCCCAGGCGCTGAAGCGATGCGTCAATCTGCGCCATCAGATGTTTGCGTGACAGGCCGCCCATGTTAGGCTTCTTATTGACCGGGAAGTAGACCTTTGTCGCGACGACGACTTCATCACGAGGGGCGAAATCCTTCAGGGCGCGGCCTGTAACCTCTTCACTGACGCCGTGGGAATAGCCATTGGCGGTATCGAAGAAATTAATCCCGGCTTCGAGTGCGCGCTGGACAAACGGACGGCTTTCTTCTTCATTCAGTACCCAGTCGCGCCACTTCGATGTCCCGTAAGTCATCATGCCCAGGCAGATACGCGAGACCTTCAGGCCGGTGTTCCCAAGGTTGATATATTCCACTGTGACTGCTCCTGTGTTGATCGCTGGTGGTGCCGGTGATTTTAACCCAACTGCCAGTCATAATGAAAAGACGGCTGACCATGTGGACGCCGTCTTTTGGAAGTGATTGAATGATAGCCTGTGTGCCTAATCCCCGCCGAGCTGTGGCACCAGTGCACGCCGCTTGAAGCGCGATGCGAAAAACCGTGAGGCGCGCTGTGGGTTCAGTGCCAGCACCGCACTGCCAATACGGAGCACGCTGCCAAAGGTCAGGACTGCGCCGAGATACAGGCCGGTGTTCGCCAGTGCGCTGCCGAAAATCGAGCCGGAGAACTGCCCCATGCCGATCACCTGATTAAAGATCATCGTCATACCCTGCATATTATGGACAGGTGTGCGCTCCATCAGGAAGCCGAAAAAAGCGACTGAGGCGGCTGTCCATGCCGCACCGCTGAGCGCGGCTGGCAACAGCGTCACCGCCAGCGTGGGCGCATTCGCCACCAGAAAGACCGACAGTCCGGTGATGCCAATCGTCGCGGCGATCAGATTGCGTGCCCCGATGCGTGCCATGATCCGGTCCGCGAACAGACCGGCGGTGGCCGCTGCCATCAGTTCGATCAGGCCGAACCACGCGATGAATTCTTCCGACGCCCCGAGATTATTGACGATATGCACCTGAATCATTGGCTGGACGGAGAAGAACGCCAGATGTGTGACAAATACGACGAAGACAATCGACCAGCATTCCGGCGTGCGCCACAACTGTCGATAGCTCAAACGGCGCGGTGACGGTGTATCGGTCTCCGTCTGCGGGTTCTGCTCCAGATACAACGCACGGGCCTGCATCACCTGCAGGAAGCTGATCAGCGAGAACAGGAACGCAAACAGGAACATAAGCTGATAATTGAGCGGGAACACCAGCCGTTCCAGCAGAAAGCCGTATGCCAGTGTACTGCCCGCCAGTGCGATATTCATCGACACCAGACGACGGCTCCAAAGATTCGGCAGGCGCTGATCGTTCATCGCCTCGCGCATCATCACCACAAACAGCGCACCTGCAATGCCCTGCGGGATGGCGGGCAGCACAGTGGATGCGATCAGCCAGGGAACCTGAAGCGGCTGCGGCAGCAGCGGTGTCAGCGCGGGCAGGATGAACACCATCCGAAACAGGCAGGAAGGAAGGTATAGAGACTTCATGGTCGAGTCAAAGTGGGTGCGCCACCAGCCCGACAGCGCTGTACCGATCAACAGAAAGAGGCCGGGCAGCCCGGTCATCAGGCCGACTTCGAAGGGTGTGGCGTCAAGGCGCAGCGCAAACATCGGCAGGAAGCGGTTCGTCGCGCTGAAGGCCAGCCCAAACCAGAAGATCTCACCAATCAGGTGGAAGTAGTTCAGGCGTTCCTGTTTCGCCTGCGGGATGCGCATAATGAGCGCGGTTGTCATGCTTGAATTGATACTCAAGACTTAGTTCCTCTCCTCACGGGAGAATATGATTAACGATCACCAGACATGAAAAAAATGCATTTCACTTCTCAGCCTGTGGCACCTGCCAATAGCAGCCTAAGGGGCTGTCTCAGAAGGGAAATTGCATCTCAACCTTATTGTAATCCCGACCTTTGGTTTGTGTATCCAATTTTTCCTCAATGGTTATATCCATTGTCGGGATGGTGACACACCTCAAGGGAGATTTTGTGCCAAAGCGTGTTCCTCATTACAATTGCCCACAGGATAGTGTGTTCGTATTCTGTTTGACTTTGGTTGGAAGCCGGTCCGAAAGCGGTTTGTGATCTTGTATAGTCATCAGACTGCATCAACAGCGGACTGCGACAGGCAGCAGATGTGAGGTGAAATGGATGTTTAACACGCCAATTATCGAAGTCGCCATCGGTTTAATTTTCCTCTACAGCCTGATCGGGCTGCTGGTGACGCAGATCAACTCGCTGATCGCGAATGCGCTGAAGCTGCGTGCCAAGACTCTGAAAGCAGGTTTGCAGCGACTGTTGATTGATGAACGCCTTCAGGCCGAAATCCTTGTACACCCGATGATCAAGGTCGTCGTGCCGGATCAACAGCCACAGTCGCTTCAGATTTCGGCGCAGACCGCGCAGGAAATCAACAAACCAACTTCTGAAGTGAATAACGTCACCTATATCGCCCCCAGTGTCTTCAGTGAAGCGCTGATCAGCACGTTGTTCGTCCGCGTCTATGATCCGGTCGAGATCGAGATCGCCAAAGTCCCGGATGTGCAGATTCAGGGGAACCTGCGAACACTGCTCAATAATCTGCGGACGATGCCAACCCCGGCTGAACTGGCTGAACTGGAAACGGCGGCAGCCCAGCTTCCCGCCCAGTTTGGCGCAGGTCTGACTGCCGCGCTGCGCCCAGTGCGGACGGTGCTCGAAGAAACGCGCTATCAGAGCAACAATTTGCAGACGCTTCAGGCAGGCGTCTCGACCATCGAAACCCCTGCTATCCGTGATGCGCTGCGGGTGCTGCTTTCGACCGCTAACGATCTCGATCAGGCGCGGGTGAAGATCGAGCGCTGGTTTGATGACGGTATGACCCGTGCCAGCGCTGCTTACATCCGCTGGATTCAGATCTTCTCACTGGTGTTTTCACTGCTGCTGGCGATTATCTTCAATATCGATACCATTCATCTGGCACGCACGCTGTGGGATGACCCGCTGCTGCGGGCGCAGGTGGTGATCGCGGCCAAGCGCCTTGACCTTCAGCAGGAGCAGCAGGGGACTTCAGGGAGACGCGATGAACCCAGTGAGGCCACCCCTGAACCCGGCACGGGCCTGCCGCTGAATGAGGAAACCCTGGAAGCGCAGGTGGCCCGTGATGCACTGCGTCTCAGCCAGCCGCTGGTCGAGGTTCAGGGGGATATCGCAGATATTGGCCTGCTTGTCCAGCAGTTGCTGGAGCTTCAGCTTCCCATCGGCTGGGAATACACACCAGTCACAACTGAAATGGTTGCGCTGAGTCAGGAAGTCGGGCTGGCAAGTCCGTACACCAACACGCGCAATCTGTGGAATCTGATGCGACCAGATTTCAGCCTGCTCTTACAGAAGATCATCGGCATCCTCGCGACCGCGATTGCGGCGGCACAGGGTGCGCCTTTCTGGTTTGATCTGCTCAACCGGGTGACAAGGCGTGATACCAATACGACAACGGTTACAGCGACAACAACCTCGACCCTTCCGCCGGGCTGATGTGCTGGTTTATTGACCTGCTGGCTGTATGGTGCGCCGGGAATTTTAAATAATCTTTCTTTAAAAGGAGTTTCTCGCAATGCGATTAGGGTTATTGATCGGTTATTCTGGCGCGAAAGTCGAACTGCCAGTCGAACTGGTGCAGGAAGCGGACCGGCTCGGATATTACGCGCTGTGGACCTCTGAGGCATATGGCTCCGATGCCGTGACGCCGCTGGCGTGGCTGGGCGCACTGACACAGAATATCCGGCTTGGCACAGGCATCATGCAGATGCCGGGGCGTACGCCCGCTAATACTGCCATGACCGCCATGACCCTCGATCAGCTTTCCGGCGGACGCTGTCTGCTAGGGTTGGGGCTGTCCGGGCCGCAGGTCGTCGAGGGCTGGCATGGTGTAAGCTATGGGAAGCCGCTGGCCCGCACACGGGAATACGTTGAGATTGTGCGCAAGATCATGCAGCGCGAAGCGCCGCTGGTGCATCAGGGGGAATATTATCAGGTGCCGTATCAGGGTGAGGATGCGACAGGGCTTGGCAAGCCGCTGAAAAGCATTCTTCAGGCCTCACCGGATATCCCGGTCTATCTGGCGGCGATTGGGCCAAAAAATGTCACACTGACGGCTGAAATCGCCGATGGCTGGCTCCCGATTTTCTTTTCGCCGGAAGAATATGATTTGACCTATCGCGAACAGGTGGAAGCCGGTTTCGCCAAAGCCGGAAACGGCAAGTCCATCGAGAATTTTGACATCGCGCCGAGTGTGACCGTTGTCATTGATGACGATCTCGAATCGGCTCGTAACGCCGTCCGACCGATGCTGGCGCTGTATATCGGCGGGATGGGGGCAAAGGGCAAGAACTTCTATAACGATCTGGCAGTACGTTATGGTTACGAAGAAGCCGCCGAGAAAATCCAGACACTCTATCTCTCCGGACAAAGAGGTGAAGCCATGATGGCCGTGCCCGATGACCTGATCGACAAGGTTGCGCTGGTCGGGTCAAAGGCGCGAATCAAGGATCGACTTCAGTTGTGGCAGGACAGCCCGATCACGACGATGAATATCGGCGTTTATAACATTGATGATCTGCGTACGATGGCGGAGCTGGTCCTGTGAACAATTCTGATAACGGAGCATTACACAACCGTGTTTATCTGGTCACTGGGGCGGCATCCGGGATTGGCCGGGCGGCGGCCATCGCGATTGCGATGGCAGGTGGGGCGGTGGCACTTGGTGATCTCAATACAGAAGGCGGAGAGTCCACCGTCCAGCAGATCACAGAGCATGGTGGACAGGCATTCTTTCTTCAGACCGATGTCACCCGGCTGGAACAGATCGAGGCATTGGCTGATGCAGCAGTCGAGCGTTTCGGCGGGCTGGATGGCGCATTTAACAATGCCGGTATTGGCGGCCAGATGGGAGCACTTCATATACTGGATGATGCGATCTGGGATAAGGTGATCGACGTCAATCTGAAGTCGGTATGGCTGTGCCTGAAAGCAGAGATCCCCCGTCTGCGTGACGGTAAGGGGGCGATCGTTAATATGGCATCTGCCGCTGGCCTGATCGGGATGCCGAATAATGCGCCGTATACCGCCAGTAAACATGGCGTCGTCGGGCTGACGAAAGCGGCGGCGCTGGAATACGCGCGTCAGGGTGTGCGTGTAAACGCGGTCTGCCCCGGCTTTGTCGATACACCGATGGTAGAAGAGATGGACACCTACCGCGCCGGAATGGTGCAGGGGGTGGCACGGGCCAATCCTATGAAACGGCTGGGCGATACCAGTGAAGTCGCGGCGGCGGTGGTCTGGCTGCTGTCAGATGGCGCGTCGTTCGTCAACGGGCATGCGCTCGCCATCGACGGTGGTTTCACCGCGGGCTGAAGTTTATAGATAACGCGTGTTAGCGGCGTTCATTCAGCGCCGCTGACGATGATTTTGCTCAGACAGCAGCGCTTCCAGTGTATTGAGTTCACCGTCAGAACTGCGTTCGATGTTGTCCAGCAGGCGATTCATAATCTGCTGGCGCAGGATTTCACGGTCGGAATCGTCAAGCAGGCCCAGCAGGCTGGAATTGAGAGGCTCTGCGCTGCGCTTGGCCTTCTCATGATTGGACTGTGTGAGCTGCTCGATCTGATCCTGTGGTTTGACATTTTCCATCACAAGGCCAGTCGCAATCACGGCCCCAACGGTTAAAATCAGCAGGATGATAAAATTTCCACTGGCTTCAAACATCGAAATACCTGCCAGTACCATGTACACAAACCAGATCACCGCAAAGTAGGGGAAGCGCATCGCCAGTTCCTCGATCAGCCCGGATATGTACATTATACGCCATATGCATCACGAAGTTGCAGAACAGCGCTGATCAGATTTCGTGAGGGTAGAGAGAATGTCGCTGGCATTTCGTCCTTACTTAGGCCAGAATTAGCGCTATTCGATATTGCTCATACAGGCTGTCTGCCTGTCCTTACCGTCGGTCGGTCACATCAATCGACTTTGGATGCGTGGATGTAAAGGCAGCCTCTGATGGAAGGAAATTGTTGTTATGGCAGAAGAAATCTCCTCACAGTCCCTTGTACGGCCAGCGCTTGACATCGAGGTCGATCTTCAGGATCTGGTGGCCCACTATCCACCCGCTGCACACGATCAGCACCACTTTGAGTTCACGATCCATGAGGGGGTGGTCACGCTCACAGGGAATGTGAAATCAAGAGTCACGCAGCAGTTTCTGCTGGACAAAGTACCAGAAATTGCTGGTGTGAAGGAAGTGCAGGCAGAGGCGCTGGCGAATGATGATGATCTCCGTCTGCAAATCAGCCAGCTGACGCCGATTGGTATCTTCGTGAATGTCGAATATGGCATCGTCAAGCTCACTGGCCGACTGGAAGCCGACACGGATGTCAACGCACTGATGAACCGTATCATCAGTAGTGTGACGGGGATCAAGCGGATTTACACAGCGTTTTCGTAAAAGGCGAGTCTTCGCACCATGTTTCGGGATATTGTGATCATCGGTGGCGGCCTGACCGGGCTGGCAGCAGCTTACACGCTGGATCGTGCCGGTGTTGCCTGCACACTGATTGAAGTCAAGCCGCGTCTGGGTGGCAGTCTCGGCAGCGAATATGCAGAGGGCTTTATCCTCGACAGCGGCCCGATGCTCTTCCCGGATACGCCGGATGCCGGGTTTCTGCAAACACTTGGCATGCAGGATGAGGTCTTTAGCGTCACGACACCAGTCGAAGGTGGGTTCGAACAGCAGCTCGGCTTTAAAGCTGGTGCACAGGCGCTCATCAACACGCTGTCAGCTCCGCTGACGGTGGAGGGTGCACCGCATTCCCTGATGATGCGTATGGCAGTCAGTACACTTGGCTGGCTGGATGGGGTGCATGGCGGTCCCACTGGACATGGTGGACATGCATCCCGGCCACGTTTTGGTATCTGTATGGAAAATGGCATGCTGCTCGATGCCAGAGCGATCATCGTCACTGCTCCGGCACGTTATGCGGAGCGCATCTTCTATACGCTGAAGCCGGAGATCAGCTTCCGTCTGCTGGATTATCGCTATGACTCGATTGCACGGCTGTCGCTCGGTTATCGCGCCGGTGATGTGCCGCAGATCCCGCCTCTGGCCCCGGAAGATTATCCCATTTCATACATCCACAGCGTCCAGCACCCTGATCGGGTGCCAGACCCGTCAGGTGATTATGTGCTGCTTCAGGCGGGTGTGCGCTTTGATCCGCAGAAAGGACTGCTGCCCGATATCATTGGGCAGGTGGCCGCGCTGATGGATTGGTCTCAGATGCCGCTGGTAGAACGTGTCACCCGCTGGCCGGAGGCGGACCCACTGATGTGGCTGGATGATCATCACGCTGAACGGATGGAAGAACTTCAGCATCTGCTTCCGGAGGGGATCGCGCTGGCAGGTAGTGATTATCTCACGACAGGTGGACGACCGACCTTACAGGATCGTTTTGACGCGGGACAGGCGGCGGCGCAGAAGGTGATGGCTTATCTCGGTAAGCTGAGTTGAGAAGACTGCTGATCCACACCGTCGGGGTGCTGACAGCGGTCTGGGGTGCCGGGCTGGTGCTGACGCTGCTGCTTGCGCATCTTCTGCCTCCATCACCCCAGATCAGCTTTGCCTTTGTGGCGGGCGGCGGACGGACCGGCATCCAGTTGTTTGATCTTGGTCATCGGGTGCCGGTCTTAATCGCGGATACCACCTCTCCGGTACAAAGTAATATTATCCAACCCCCAGCTTACACGTGGTCACCCGATGGGCAGCAGATCGTCTATGAGGATCGCAGCTTTGGCACACCGCGTCTGATGCGCCGACGCATCCCCGACGCGGCGGAACTGCTGGCAGATGAGGAGGGTGGATGCAGTCACCCGGCGTGGTCTGTTCGCGATCAGATCGCCTATCTGTGCGGCTGGACGCTGTACCTCGTTGATGCTCAGAATGCTCATCAGCAAGCGGTCGCTGATCCCTCTCTTGAGAGCATTGCCTTGCAGCAGATGCCCTTTTACAGCGAACTGCTATGGTCTGCTGATGCTCAGCAGTTGGCCCATCTCTCGATTGCTGCACAGGTCAGGCTCAGCATCATCAGTAATGAAGGGGTAGTGCGGGTCGATCAGCGGATTGAACCACCTGCCACCATCAACCGATTGTTCGACTGGTCCGCCGACCGTATCCTCACCTATAGCACCAATCAAAACTGGAAGCCGCATTTCAGGGAAGCCAGCGGCACACACATCTCTGAGCCGCTGCCGCTGGTCGATCATCTGGTGGAATATGAGAACGGAGAAGTCGTGCTGGATTTTGCATGGTCTCCGAATGACCGTCTGGCCGCGATGATCCGAAGTGGGCGGCCCTGGAGCCTGATGATTACTGACGGACAGCTTCAGGAGAGGGTGAAGCGCTTCAACTTTACCACACAGATTGCAATGGAACTCGTATGGTCAGCGGACAGCCGAAGTGTCTATGTCATTCGTCTGATAAGTGGCAATCAGTATGAGATCGCACGGATCGATGTTGAAACAGGGATGCTGGAACCTGTAACACCCGTATTCGATCTGGCGATGGCGAATCTTCAGTGGCGGCCTGATGATGGGTAAGTTGCGTTGAGAAGGTTGCTGTTAAAGATCGTCAGTATTCAGGCGGTTGTCTGGCTGGTTACATTGTTGGTGACGCTCCTGTTGGCGCGGCTTCTGCCTCCATCCCCTCAGATCAGTTTTGCTTTTGCGGCGTCGAACGGTTATGCCGGGATACGGTTATTCGATCTGGATCACCGCCTGACAGCAATGCTTGCGGATACCTCATCGCCGGTGCGGACAGGTAACGTCCAGCCTCCGGCGTACAGTTGGTCACCGGATGGTCAGCAGATTGTCTACGAAGATCGCAGTCGTGGTACACCTCGCCTGATGCGCAGGCATATCACAGGCGCGCCGGAACTGCTGGCCGAAGCTGCATCAGGTTGCAACAGCCCGACATGGTCCACCCGTGACCAGATCGCGTACCTGTGCGGCGGTATTCTGTATCTGATCGATGGTTCTGCTGCCCCGGATGCGCGACAGGAGATCCGTGCGGAGTATGAGAACACTTTTTTTCGCGATCCGATCTGGTCAGCCGATGGCACCCGGCTTGCACATACCACGACTGGCGAACAGCGTTTGCTGATGATCCGCGGCGCGGCGGGCGACAGGCTGCTTGAGCGGCAGTTCAGTACCCAATTTACAATGGGACAACTGCTCGACTGGTCGCCGGACGGGGTGTTGAGTTACACCGCCTCCGAAAGCTGGAAACCGCATTTTATCGATATCGGTGACGCAGAGATTTCTGAACCGCAGGCAGTCGGTGACCATCTGGCCGAATACGATACCGGGGCACATCTACTTGATTTTGTATGGTCACCGGATAATATGCTGGCAGCCTTTGTGCAGTCCGGGCGGCCCGGTGATCTGGTGATTGTCGATGGACAGCTTCAGACGCTGCGACAGAAACTCACATTCACACACCCTGCCATCACCGAATTGGTCTGGGCAGCGGACAGCCGCAGCCTGTACGTGAACCGCGTCTGGACGCTCAGCCGCAGTGATATGGCACGTTTCGATCTTGAGACCGGTGAACTGATTCCGGTTACACCTGTATTCGACGAGAGGATCGTCAATCTCCAGCGTCGACCCTCCCCACAAGGCTCCTGACATCGATGCTGATGAGCCGGTGGATCGTCCGGGTAGGTATGATGCTGCTGGCCGTCATGCTGGTTGTGACGGGTAGTGCGGTTATTGTCGGTCGTCTGGAGCATGCTTACACTCTCCGCCGAGAATTGGCGTATGTTCAGCAGCAGGGCCTCACCACGCGCCTCATTCTTCAGGATACAAACCGTGGTGTGCCGATTGTACTCATGAGCCTGCCCCGGGCCGCCGAGGTGGCGGGTAACAGCGGCGGTAGCGACCTGTACTGGTCCCCGGATGGCGAAAAGCTGGCATTTATTCAGGAAAACGCCAACGGAAGCAGTGAACTGGTTGTGATCGATCTCGCGACGCTCAGCCATACGGGGCGGACGATTTCGGGATTAGGTGGACGTCTGTCGTGGACATCTGACAGCCGCACACTGACATACTCGCGATTCGGTTTCCCGGACCGATGGAATATTTACACCATTGAGGTCACTCTTCTGACAGAAGCTCTGATCGATGATACGCCGCCTCTGATCCAGCGCGGACGTAACAGCTTCAATGGTCTGTGGTCACCTGATGGACGCATACTTGCCTATCAGACCGGAGATGTGTCGGATTATCCACGCAGCCTGCTGCTTCAGGTGGAGGACCAACCGCCGCATCCCGTGACACGTCCCCCGTTTACTGTTGTTGGTGGTCTGGCATTTTCCCCAGACAGCACACGGCTGATCTTTACTGGCATCCCCCTGCAGACCGAACAGGGGATACTCGCGCCGCCGGTGCATCTCTATGTGGTAGATGTAGAACGTCCGCGCAGCTTTGCATCCATTCCACTGTTCCATGCCGAGCCAAAGCTGCTGAGTGCGAATCCCGGTGCTGTCAGCGCGTCCGCATGGTCACCGGATGGCACACAGATCGCGTTTGTGGCATCGGATGAGTCTGAAACGGCGCTGTACATAGTAGACAGTGATCGTGCTGAGGTGCTTCCAGTCGGTGTAAAGCTTCCGGGCGAGGTCAGCAGCCTGTCATGGTCACCGGACCAGACCTATCTGGCTTTAGGCGGTTCAAAGGTAGGCGGCCTGTCTGACCTCTATCTGTATACGCCGGACACACAGACATTACAACCGCTGCTGACCAGTCCCCTGCGGGAAAATGCTCCGGTATGGCGGCCTGAAGGTTGATTGACTCCGCAGCCTGTCGTGTCGAATGCTGTCCGTTGAAACTGATCTATGAATTTTTCTGCGCAAATTATTGCGTCATGATGTACTTGTGGTGCAATATTAACCTCAATAGATCTATGACTCACCTTATTTCTAATTAGAGAAGCCAATCGCTGCGGTCTGGTGTGTGGCTTTCATCCACAGGTAAATGCCAATGATCGAATGGCCTTCCGATTACTCAACTGAAGATACACAGGACCCGTTACAGCGACGCACACCGTTTATCGGACGTACAGCCGCTTTTGCACGTCTTTCGCAGGTTTTAAATACCTCTCACTCGGGCGCATTGATGTATATAGGGGCGGAAGGTGTCGGTAAGACCGCACTGCTGTACGCCATCGATCAGCATATGACTGTCAATCAGATCGGTGTGGGTGTCTTTATCCCCCTGGAGTCGCTGCCGACGCATAAGAATGAACTGGCACTGGCACTGTATCAGGCGGCTTATGGCGCACTGATCGCAGACCGTGGTATCGCAGCACTCCCGAGCCGTCTGCCGACACCGCCCATCAACGATGACGTCACACCGGACTGGATGGAGTGGCTGGCAGATACCGGACTGCCGGGAATCCGCCATGCCATGAGGCCGGGCCGCCGCCTTATCTTTTTGCTCGATGACGCGCAGGTCTGGATGGATGCGATTGAGCAGAAGCTGCTGTCGGCGGATTTTCCGGCGGTGGTGGCCGGGATGATCGCACCACACAGTGATACCATCACGCTGGTGTTCACGGTTGATCAGGATGAGGAACAGCGTCTGAAACTGCTTGCGCCACTGATCCAGCCTGAACACACCATGCGTCTGACGCAGCTTACTGAGGACGAGATCCACACTGCCTTTACCGAGGAACGTGCTGCCCATGACCTCTATCGCTGGACCGGCGGCCATGCAGAGCTGATCGCCGCCTATCTGCGGATCGAGTCGCCCAGAAAGCTGTCTATCAACCATATCGAGACCATGACACCACAGGTTTACAGCCGACATCAGGCGGTGTTTCAGCGCTGGTGGGAGGGTCTCTCGCCGCAGGAACGGCGCGTCCTGACGGCGATCAGCACCGCGCAGTATATCGACCCCTTTAAGGCGGTAACGGCTGCCGAGATTCAGGCATGGCTGGTGCAGACCGAGCATCCGATGGACATGACAGCGATTCAGGCGGCCCTGCGTGGGCTGGAATACCGCGAACTGGTGGTCTATGATGCAGGGACAGCGCGAGGGGTGCGCCTCAAGTCTGATCTGTTTCGGCGCTGGCTGCGCGAACACGGAGGCTTTGATTCAGCGGAGTCCGCTGACCGTCCGAACGCGGCACGGCTTGGTGGCCTCGCCAGCGTAGGGAATTTATCACGCCAACAGATGACGATGGTGGGCATCGGCGTGGTAGTGGTGCTGGCCCTGATTCTGATTGTGGTCCTGACAACACCTGCACCGGAAAGCAGTGGGCGTTATGAAGCAGCCATGCCGACGGTGACACTCGCCGCGCCGACACCTTAACAGATTTAAGAACGCGAGATAAACAGGGCGCAGCCAATACGTTGCGCCCTGTTTTGTTATCTGAAGAATACAGTCAGCGGTCTGTGCCTAGCTGAACTGCCAGTCCTTGAGCATCCCGGCCAGCAGGGTGGCGCGGGTGGGCAGACTGCTCAGTACGACCTGTTCATGAATGGCGTGCAGACCATCGCCCTGCGGCCCTAAGCCGTCCAGTGTGGGAACACCCATCGCCGCCGTGATGTTGCCATCACTACCGCCACCGCTGCCATCTTCGCGCACGGTGACGCCGTACTTCTCACCAATGGCCTTGCACTGAGCGAAGGTGGCCTTCATCTGATCGTTGTGCTCCATCGGCTCACGGGAATGGATTTCCTCAATCCACACCTTCGCGCCGGGGATGAAGGGATTCACATCGAAGATGCCTTCGCGCAGCGATTCATGGGCGCGCATCGTCAGCACGCGGGTGTCGATGTAGGCGCTGGCTGAGGCCGGGATCACATTGCCAGCGGTGCCGCCTTCGAGCATCGTCACCGAGACCGATGTGCCGTTCTTGAGGTCATTCAACTGATTGACCTTCAGGATCTGCTGCGAGAGTTCGACAATCGCGTTGATACCCTGTTCCGGTGCATTCCCGGCGTGTGAGGCGCGGCCTTCCACATGCAGACGGTAGGTTGCCAGTCCCTTGCGCCATGTCTTGAGTGCGCCTTCCTTAGTGCCCGGTTCCATCACCAGCACGAGGCCGACGTTCTTCGCGACATCGCGCAGCACGGGGATTGAGTTGACACTGCCGATCTCTTCGTCGCTGGTCATCAGCACCCAGACCGGGCGGTTCGGCATCTGACCGAGTTCGTTCAGGCCGCGAATGGTCTCCAGCACCAGCGTGATGCCGCCCTTCATATCGACTGCGCCGGGGCCATAGAGCTTGCCGTCGTCTTCGATACGGGTGGGGCGTTCGGCCAGCGTGCCGAGATCCCAGACGGTGTCGATATGAATCAGGAACATAATCGGCTTACCGGGGGCGTCTTCGTTCCACTTGGCGAGCAGAAAGTCCCCGACATCGGTCTGCGCAATCCGGGTGATGGATGACGCACCGCGTTCCTGAAATTTCTGCATCATCACATTGCCCAGCACATCGACCGCCGCCTTGTTTTTAGTAGGCGTTTCGTAGCTGATCAGCTCGATCAGCAGGTCGGTCATCGCCTGTTTCTGAGTTTCGAAGTAAGCCAGCAGTTCAGACATTCCCAATTCCTTTATCCTGAAATAAGCGCATGAGCAGGTTTGTCATGCGCAGAAACCGCGTTCATTATGACGTGTGATCCGCGCTCTGGATAGTACCTTTCCAGACAGTCCGCCGTTTTAGAATGGGCACAACTCAGCGGCGGTGACCCCAGGATTGCGCGTGCCGTAGCGGTTCATCAGTGACAGCGCCTGCGGTTCGACACCGACAATGGCATTGACCTGATCACAGGCCGCGCCGACATCTCCCTGAAGCGAGAAGGTGTTGACGAAGGCCGTCGCCATACGCGCATAGACCGGCGCGTTCGCGGGATCAGGGTACAGGGTGGTGAGCTGCTGTTGTGTCGAAGGCAGACCGAGATCCGATGCCGCGATCTGCGCGACCAGTAACTTATAGAGCGCGTAGCTGCGCAGGACTTCGATTTCGTCATTGAACCAGTAGCGCAGGCTGGCATCCTCTAACAGCACCTGCTGATACAGCGGGATGGCGGTTGTCCAGCTGCGCTGATTGAACTGGCGGTCGGCTTCCTGCACCACCTGAATGGCATAGTGCGGTGGGTTCAACTGGACAATTGAGAGCAGATAGCTCTGGCCATCCCAGTCATAGACATTGACGCCGGTCCGCAGCGGGCCGGTGGCGGTATTACCGTTGGACTCAAGCTGGAGCACGACTTCGCTGACCTGATCGTTATCGAAGTCGCTGACGGTCGCCGGTGCCAGATTCCAGACATCTTCCGGAAGCAGATTGGTGAAGCGCTGGCGCGATTCCTGCCATGTCAGCAGGCGGTTGACGTAACCGCAGTCGTCGGGGACATCGCCGCGAATCTGGCCCTGCGCGTCGCGCTCACAGGTCTGGACGGCGAACAGCAGGTCGTTGGTCTGACTGTTGTTGAGGTCACCGAATGCGACGATCTGCGGGGGCTGCGGCGTATCGGCGTCCGACTGATACAGGATCTGGTAGGCGTTTTCCGAACAACCGATGATGAGCATCGTGCCGTTGGTGTCCGGCAGGGCATAGCCGATGATGATCTCGTTCAGACCCTCGCCGGTGAAGTCGATGTCATCACGCAGATAGCCGTTTTCGCCGAGCAGTTCCCAGTCGTCGGATAGAGTTTCGCGCAGTCGGCCCAGATCGCCTCCGGCGTCCAGATAACGCACGATCTCCTCAGCGGCGATCACCGGATTGGCAGGTGCAGTGGTCTCCAGCGGGACTTCAGCCGAGGTCAGCGGCAGGCATCCGGCGAAATCCGGCGTGGGCGTGGCGGCGCGGCTGATGGCAACGATCGTCGCGGGGGCAGCGCCACCCTGTGAAGACAGCTCGCCTTCGAAAATATCACCGGGTGTGACCGACGGAAACGGTGTGATTACCAGCCGGGGCGCTTCCACCTGTGGCTGGCAGGCCGTCAGAAGCACCAGCAGAAAGACAGTCAGTGAGATCGCGAAAAATCGGTTCAGAAACAAACGGTTGGTCTTTATCATCATGGTCTTTATCATAGCGGGTATTGTAGCGATGACAGCCCCGGACGCAAACCGTCTACCGCTGGCTATCCCCTGACGAGACTTAAACATGACCGCTATTGCTGAGATAACCATCCGCCCGGCTGTTGAGACTGACAAGCGTACCATCCACCAGATGATTCGCGATGAATCGCTTGACCCGACTTCGCGGGACTGGCGCAATTTCCTGATCGCAGAAGCCGATGGACAGATTGTCGGCATTGGCCAGATCAAACCGTATCCCGATTGTCAGGAACTCGGCAGTCTGGTCGTCCTGCCGGATTATCGCAATCGCGGTGTGGCAGGGCTGCTCATCAGTGCGCTGGAAGCGAAGGCGAACCGCCCGCTGTATCTGGTGTGTGAAAGTAAAATGGAACCGTACTATACGCGCTTCGGCTATCAGACGATCCCGTTCCGGGAAGCGCCGCGCACGCTGAAACTCAAGCTGGCAGCGTCACTGCCCTTTCGCCTGTTCGGTGTTCGGGTGATTGCCATGCGCAAGGGCTGAACTCTGCCGCCTCTGCCGCCTCTGCTGCCTGTGGCAGTTTGTTGCTGCTGCTGCTGCCGCACAAAAATTTTTGTGCTGCTGCAATTTGTGCAGCAAATGGTGCTGACTTCCTGAGAAAAATCACACAGCCTCAACCTGATATTGTAGCACGAATGTTCGGATCGTGAGGTTCGAACATCGTTTGAGGAGGCTGATAATCCGGTTTGATGGCTGGTATGCTCAGGGTTATTCCGGGATGTAGGGTGGGGCTTCACCCCAACCCCATGCCGGCATGGGGGACTGGTCCGACGGGGGCTGCTGGCCGGGCTGTGAATACATGAGCGCCATGCGTGTTCCCCATTCGACATAGGCGACAAATGCTGAGCGAAATTCAGGATCGTCGGGAAGCTGGACCTTGTCCGCAGCGACGGCCATTAACTGTGTCCAGCGGGTGCGCTGTGCTTCGGTGATCTGAAGGTTGAGATGCTGGCGGATCATGTGGGCGTGGCTACCGCGTTCGGTGCTGTAGTGCTTCGGACCTTTGAAGACTTCGGCAAACCACAGCGCGACGTTTTCACGATGGGCTTCGGGCATGCCTGCGAACAGTGGTTCGAGCAGGGGATCGGCTACGGCCATATCGTAGAAGGTTTCGACCAGCCGTTTGAAAATGTCCAGATTATCGCCTGCCCATTGATAGAGTGTGGGGACGGGTTTATCGGCCATAAGTTGTTCCTATCGACTGAACGTCAGTCTGTCTGCGAAGGGGACAACCTTATTGTCGTCAGATTGTACTCTGGCCGATACTACCCCTTTGGATAGTTCGAACCCTGCAATCAGGATGGGGCGCGGACCGGCACGAAGTTCCAGCGCTGGAGAATGCCCTGTCCGGCATCGGAGAGTACGTAATCGACGAAAGCCTGTGCCAGATCGGGATGGGCGCTCTCGGTGACGGTGGCAATCGGATAGCTGGCGATAGTGTTGAGCGCATCGGGGATAGGAATCGCGATCACCTGAGTGCTGATGTCCGGTGTCACATCCGACAGATAGACGATGCCTGCATCAGCCTCACCTAACGCGATTTTGGCGGAAACCTGCCGCACGTTCTGCTCTTCGGAGACGATATTCGCCATGAACGCCTCGCGATAACTTTCACCGTAGGCGGGATCGGCGGCCAGCAGATCGAGCATCTGATTGGTATATTCGCGGACAGGGACAGCAGGTGCGGCGATGATTAACTGCACGTTTTCCTTTGCAAGATCCTGAAGGGAACTGATCTGTGCGGGATTTTCCGCCGGGACCAGCAGCACCAGCCGATTCTGCGCGAAGGTCTGAGGGTTTCCGGCGATGCGACCGCCATCGACCGCCACCGTCATCTGGGCGTTATTGGCGCTGGCGAACACATCAGCCGGTGCACCCTGTGCAAGCTGTGCCACGAGGTCTGATGAACCGGCAAAGCTGAAGACCACATCGACGCCGGTGTTGGCCGCTTCGAATGCCTCGGCGAGTTCCTCGAAGGCATTGGTCAGCGAGGCGGCGGCGAAGACGGTCAGCGTGCGGGTGGGGGATTGGCGCAGCATCAGCGCTGCCAGCCCGACAGCGACGGCCAGCACGATGATTGCAGCAGTGAATAAAGATCTGTTCATGTTTGATGCCCCTTCAGTCGGCAACCTTCAGACTATACAGTGCTGAGACTGTGGGTCGCAATGGCCTGTCGAACAACTTAGGTTGTCGCAGGGATAGCAGCGTTGTATAGTTGCGGATGATAGTTCAGATGAAGGTTAAAGGGGACTCCTGATGGATACGGTCATGTTCGAGATCAAGCAGTATATGGTGATCTGGCGGCAGGTGGAAGTGCGCGATTTTGGCGGCGTAGCGGTTCAGATTCGCGGGATTGTGCGCTGCAGCGGCTCCGAGCCGAAGTCCGGTGAGAACTACTCGATTGATGTGATCTTCTTCGCGCCGGACAGTCCCTATCCTGCACAGCCGATCTTCGAAGTCGAAAATAAGAAGGGCTATCTGTTCATGCCCATCAGCGATATTGCGGCGTTTGTCGATATTATGCGCAATGAGGCTCCGATTTACGGCCATCTGCGGACGGACAGGCCCGACTGGATGAGCATCACGACTTCCCAGGAACCAGTGGGCGAGGGGGAATTCCAGCAGCAGGTGCAGCAGCTCCAGCGGCAGGCTGCCCAACAGTTGAGGCAAAATCCTACGGGTTCTTAATGAATTGAGGATTCCATAAGATCCTTTATGCGATTTGTCATGCTGTCAACTTATAATGGCATTACGATCAGGATTGCATAACAGGAGCATGGATGTGGGAAAGACCGACACGCTGACCGGTTCAGCTTCAGGCCGTGATGAAAAAGATGTAACCGAAAACCGCCGGAGCGCGCGCATCCTCTATGTGGAAGATAATTACCAGAATATGCGGCTGGTGCGCAAGATTCTCAACCATGCCGGGTATGAGATGCTGGAAGCCGAAGACGGACTTACGGCACTGGAAGTCGTCGCGAGCGAATCGATGGACCTGATCCTGCTGGACATTAACCTGCCAGATATTGACGGTCTGGAAGTGCTGGCACGCATCCGTGAGAATCCGGCGTTGCAAGCCCTGCCGATTATCGCACTGACGGCGAATGCGATGGTCGGAGACCGCGAAAAGATGCTGGCCGCTGGCTGCAGCGATTACCTGCCCAAACCGATCTCGCGACAGGAACTGCTGGATATGGTGGCACAGTATCTGGCGAAGCCGTCTGCAGACAAGTGATCAGCGCCACAGACGCTGACAGACTGCTTCGAGTGACAGATCGGCAAGCGTAGGCAGATAGAGATCGGCATCGCGGACCAGTGTTTCGATGCCGACGCCAATCACCCGGAAGCCCCCGGCATGCCCTGCCAGAACCCCGGCCTCACTATCTTCGACAATCAGGGTACGCGCCGGGGTGACATTCATCCGCCCCGCCACCCACAGGAAAATGTCCGGCGCGGGTTTGATGTTGGTAACCGTCGTCCCGTCACCGATAGCGTCGAAGGCCTGATCGAGTTCCAGCCGGGCCAGTACATCGCGTGCATTGCGGCTGGCCGATCCAAGCCCAACGGACATCCCCAGACGACGTGCTTCCTGTATCCAGTCCAGCACGCCCGGAAGAATATCCGATGGAGTCAGATGCTGCATCAGTTCGCGGAAGTAATTATTCTTGCGCGTCAGCCAGTCTTCGGACGTGATTTCATCCAGTTCGCGATCCCGAAGCAGACGGCGCAGGCCATCGTAACGGGACATGCCGCGAATCCCGTCGTAGTCGCTCTGCGTCAGTGGGAACTGTTCTTCTTGTGCCAACTTCGACCACGATTCATAATGAAGACGATTGGTGTCGGTCAGCACACCATCCAGATCGAAGATCAGGCCGTCGAATGGGCGATTAGTAATCGGGCGATTATCAGGGCGGCGTGTTTCAGGTGTTGTCATCGTACTCGATTCGTCAGGTGACAGATACGGCTTATGGGTCGATGGTGCTGATATATGATGCTCTATAAACAGGCTGCTTTATAGGCATGATACGGAAAGCATTTTAAGGCTGGTTGCGTCTAAATGACCAGTTGCAACGTCCTTTCAGAAGCGACATCAACGGTTCGCATTACAGAGATAAAAGACACACAGAGGGTAACAATGGCTTCCTTACAGAATACTCCATCCGCAGAATCGGCAGCGTCTGAGACACCGGCGACACCCAATCACCGCCTGCTGATCGCCTTTGCGCATCCTGATGACGAGAGCTTCGGGCTTGGCGGGTTGATCGGAAAGTATGTGGCTGCCGGGGTCGATGTCTATCTGGTCTGCGCGACCGATGGGGATGTGGGCACGGTCAGCCCGGAGCATTTGCAGGGGTATGAGAGTGTGCGTGATCTGCGGCTGGCAGAACTGGCGGCAGCATCCGAGGTGCTGGGATTCCGTCAGGTGTTCACCTTCGGTTACAAGGACAGCGGAATGCTTGGCGCGGCGGCCAACGATGATGAGCGCAGCCTGTGGTATGCGTGGAATCACTGCCCGGAAGAAGTGACTCGGCGTATGGTGGAAGTGATCCGCGAGATCCGGCCACAGGTGGTGATTACCTTCAATAAATACGGCGGTTACGGTCACCCGGATCATATCGCCATCCAGCGTGCGACGACTGAAGCCTTCACACTGGCTGGAGATGAGAATTACGTTACACATCAGGCCGTGTATCAGCCGAAGAAACTTTATTACAACAACATCCCGAAGCTGCCGCTTCAGCTTGCGATTGCCCGGATGCGGCTCCAGCGACAGGACCCACGCCGACTGGGGGTGAACAAGGACATCGATATGCTCAAAATCGTGGAGAATATCGAGGCCAACCATGCCCGTGTCAACATCAGCCAGTACTATGACATCTGGGATCGCGCCAGTGCATGCCATGTGAGCCAGGGCGGTGGCAGCGGCCTACGGACGGTGCCGAAATCCCTGCGACGTCTGCTGGCGGGTTCGCAGAGTTTCACGCGGGTGTATCCCAAACCCAGTCACAATCGGATTGACGAATTCGACCTTTTTGCCAACGTCCCGAAAGACTAACGAAAAACCACGCGATTTCCATCAGGCCGAATCACATAGAATGCAGTTAACGCATATGGAATCGCGATGAGATGGATGGCCTGAACGCCTATGGCAACTGCCGAACAGATCGACCGGCTGCTGGATGCGATTGAGCTGGTCAAAGCCGACCGGCGCGAAGAAGCGCGGGTGATGCTGCGTGAGCTGATCCAGCAGGATGCAGATTTTGAAGATGCATGGCTGTGGATGAGCGTGGCCGTTGATTCGCTCGATCAGAGTTCTGTGTGTCTGGATAATGTGCTGCGGGTGAACCCGCGCAACATGCCCGCCGCCGGTGCGCTATACCGTTTGCGCGAACCGGAAATGCGGATGGAGAAGCGTCGTGCGCGGCTTCAGATGATCCAACGTGTGCTGCTGGTCGTGTTCTGGGTGATGATTCTGGGTATGCTGTTCGCGGTCCTCTTCACCGAGATGGAGCGGATGAATCAGATTTATCCCGTATTGGAGCGCGGTGCCAATCTGATGACTACGCCTTAACGATGTGTCCTGAAGGGACCGGTCAGTAACTCAGTGGGGTGTAATTCTGGCGGACGATCACCTGACCGTCCGGGCTTTGTATCCAGCCGAAGAACGCACGCAGCCTGCCCTGCGGTTCCTGTAATCCGATGATGAAGATTGTGGAACGCAGCGGATAACGATTCTGCGCAACGTTAAATGATGTTGCCGAGATGTTGTCGATCTGCAGAACGCGGATATTATCGGCCCTGTATCCGGTGGACAGCGCTGACAGCGGGATATAGGCGATGCCGCCCTCGGTCGCGCTGACGAATTTCAGTGCGGAGTCAGATGAGTTTGCCAGCCGCGCCGACAGTGTAATCGGACGTGACGGCCCCATCACCAGATGCTCGAACTCGGCACGGGTGTCTGCTCCCTGCTCCGGACTGAACAGGACGACATCCAGATTGCTTCCCCCAAGACTCTGCCAGTTTTTCACGCGGCCCTGATACAGATCACGCACCTCATCGAGTGAGACATTCTGGATGCGGTTGGCCGTGTTGACGATCAGCGCCAGACCATCCTGTGCAATCGGGGCCGCCCACAGCGGCGGACGGTTGGGTTCCGGCGGTGGCAGATGACTGCTGATAATATACGGCACTTCGCCGCTGTGCAGGGCATTGAGCGCTGTTCGCAGGCTGCCGCTGCGCAGTTCCATATCGGTCATGAGTTCGCTGTAGGCATCGGTCAGATCAGTGACGAGGGGAAGGGCTGCCTGTGTCGTGTACAGACGCAGGGGCTGATCTGGCGTATCCAGCATCGTCGCAGGCAGCCCTGGGTTGGAGCATCCCACCAGCGTAGTGCATGCGACGATGACGAGGGTGCGTTTCGGAGAAAAGATCATACGGGTGTCAGGTATCCGAAGATCAAGGATCAGGCAGTTTGAAGATACCGACGCAGGAACCGTTCGCGATAATCCTTCAGATTTCCTGCGATAATGGCTTCCCGAATGTTTTGCATGTGATCGATCAGGAAGTGTACATTGTGCAGACTCAGTAACTGCAAGCCGAGGATCTCCCTGGCTTTCAGCAGATGCCGGATATAGGCACGGGTGAAGTTCTGGCAGCAGTAGCAGGTGCAGCCGATTTCGACGGGGCGCTCATCACGCGCATGTTCGAGATTGCGCATATTGATGCGACCATCGCTGGTGAGGGCTGCGCCGTGACGTGCGACACGGGTCGGCATGACGCAGTCGTAAATGTCCATACCGCGCCATGATGCCTCAACGAGATCGTCGGGATCACCAACGCCCATCAGATAGCGGGGCCTGTCGTCTGGCAGCAGGGGGACGGTGACGTCGATGGTCTCGTACATGGCCGCTTTGGTCTCTCCCACCGCAAGGCCACCGATGGCATAGCCGGGGAAATCCAGCGTGCGTAAAAATACGGCAGACTGCTCACGCAAATCAGGGAAGATACCGCCCTGTACGATGCCAAACAGCGCCTGAATCGAGTCGTCAGGATGGGCCTCGCGGCAGCGTGCTGCCCATGCCGAGGTACGTGCAACCGCACGTTCAACGATCTCGCGATCAGTCGGCGTGGGGCATTGATCAAAGCACATGATGATGTCGGCACCCAGATTCTGCTGAATGCCCATCGAGATTTCCGGTGTCAGGCGGTGGCGGCTGCCGTCGAGATGACTGCGAAAGGTGACGCCGTCGTCGTCGATCCGGTTGATTTCTGCCAGACTGAAGACCTGAAAGCCGCCGGAGTCGGTCAGGATTGGTCCCTGCCAGGACATGAAGCGATGCAGCCCACCCAGATCCCGGATTAAATCGCTCCCCGGTCGCAGATGCAGGTGATAGGTGTTAGCGAGGATCAGGGTTGCGCCAATTTCCTGCAATTCACGTGGGGCAATTGCTTTGACAGCAGCCTGCGTCCCTACCGGACAGTAGACCGGTGTGGGAATGCTGCCGTGAGGGGTGTGCAGAATACCTGCACGCGCAGCCCCATCCTCTGCGATGACTTCAAATTGAAAAGATGACATATAATCCGCTTATCTGGCTGAATTCCACGCTGAGATTGTACTCAGTCTCAGGCGTTTATTATAACGGCTGAGGTTGTGTTCGCTATTGTTAACAGCCTCAGGCGGGAAAAGATGTGGCTTTGCCCGGTATGAGATGCAACACCGATAGCTTTTGACAGCAATGCAAGCGCATCGGCGCAGCAATCGGTCGTCAGCCTTCCATATCGTGTCAGGGCAGCATGAGCACACAGCGGTTGTCGGCACGATTGCGTTCCGGCACTCGCGGGCAGGTCGCATACTCGATCCCGTTGCGCTCAACGATGAAGGTTTCGCCTTCTTTCCCAACCCAGAAGGGCTGGTCCGCCTGTCGAAATGCCTGCCGGAACTGGCAGATGTCCGCTGGGAACTCATCGGCATTCAGGGATACAAAATCGGTGCGCCAGAGCTGAAGACAGTTTGCATGGCGCAGGACATAGATATTTTCACTGCCCCACTGACTGGAGTTAAAGACCTCGATCGGTTCGTCGTCTTCTTCGAACACGATGAAATCGAGGTTCGAGACATCGGTGAAGCGCGTATCGCGATTGTAGAGGATCAGCGACCGGCCATCGTAGCGCAGCAGCACGCGGCCCTCGCCCTCGGACATATCGAGCGCAGGGGTGGGCGTGACCGAAAGCGTACCGGCATCCGGGCTGGCAGTCGCATCTTCCGTACTGCTGCCGGTCACATCGGCAGGCAGGGCGGTGGTGTCAGGTGAGGCATCCGGTGATGGAGTCGCGGCTGCTGTGTGACGGGTGCGTGTCGGTGCGGCGGTATTTGAGTCCGCGTCGGTTGTTTCAGTACTGGCTGTTTCAGTACCGGTGGTGCTGGTGGCGCTGCGGCGCACAGTCGGGCTGGAAAGCGGCTCGGTATCGACTGTGGGAGCGCTGCTGGTTGTACGGGTTTCTTCCTGTGCGGCGGGTTCTTCCGTCAGTGCACCTGATGCCCCTGTGCTGTTTTCAGCCGTGGCCGTGATGACCGCCGATACGACGACCGCCAGCGAGTCGGAGGTGGGTGTCAGGATCAGCGAGTCGTTGGTGCTGCTCAGGAGGAGGACCAGCGCTACCACACTCGCGATCAGTGCCAGTGCGACACCGGCGACCATCAGACCGAGACGGTCACGCGTGATGCGACCGGTTTCGGTCGTTGTCCCCAGTTCGGCACGGATGTCATTTCGAAGCTGACTGGTCCGGGAACTGTCGGTGATGGTTTTCATCTCCTGAATTCTGAGCTGTTCGTCCGGGTCGAGTCGTGTGCGCTGAGACGCGCCGGTCGGCGTGGCACTGAGAGGACCGGGCAGCGACACTGGCGTATGCGGCGGTTTGGTATCTGATGCGCTGCCGAGTGGGCTTCTCGGTCTGGAGTCATCCCCCTGAGACAGCACGAGCCGATGTGTGCCGGTGGACAGCAGACTGGGATTCGGCAGCACGATGGGCCGCGATTTTGAGTCAAAGTGATGCACGTCCTGTGTGTCATCACCACTGCCAGACATCAGTGCATTTTCAAGTGCGGTGACGAACTGTGCGCCGGTCTGATAGCGATTCTCCGGGGACTTATCGAGCGCGGTCAGGATGACATCTTCCACGGCGATGCTGATGTCACTGTTCAGGCTTCGTGGCAGCGGTGGTGGCTCCTGAACCTGTTTGAGCGCGACACTCATGCTACTCTTGTCATCGAAGGGGACACGGCCTGTCATCATCTCGTAGAGGACAACGCCGAGTGAGTAGAGGTCACTCTGCGGGACGGCCTTATCAGATCCCAGGGCCTGCTCCGGCGCGACGTAATGGACACTGCCAAAGGCGTTCCCCAGTGTGTGCTCATTGCTCGTCAGCACCAGACCGAAATCGGTCAGGATCGCGCTGCCGTCCTGCGTGATCATGATGTTCGAGGGCTTGACATCGCGGTGGATGACGCCGTGACGGTGGGCGTAGTCCAGTGCGCCTGCGATATCACGGATGATGCGCAGGATATGACGGCTGCCGGGGCGTTTGCCGCGCCGGATGTAATCCTTGAGGATAAAGCGCAGGTCACGGCCCGGTACAAAGTGCATCGCCATGTAGTAGAGCTGGTCATCGGTCTGACCGAACTGGTACACGCCGACGATACGCGGATGGCTCAACCGTGCGATAGCCCGTGCCTCGCGCAGAAAGCGTTCACGATATTCCGGTTCCTCTTCGGTCGGCAGTGTCCTGGTTTCGATTACCTTGAGTGCAGCATAGCGCTGTAAGTTGGCGTCAAGCCCTTTATAGACGTGCGCCATCCCACCCTGTCCGAGCATTTCGACAATGGTGTAGTCCCCAAGTTTACGACCGATCAGTTCCTGGCCTGGCATTGAATTTACTTTCCTGTTTGCTTTGCTACTGTATATATATGGTTAAGGTGACATCGTCCCTATACCCATCATCAGGGTGGGTTGTACGGGAACGGCTGCCGATTTGTCAATTCCACTGTGAAGATGATGAACGGTACAGGGGTTGAATACTGTCTGACTATGGCCTGACTTCGTTTGACTATCGTTAGCCTATAGTTTAACTGCTGTTTGTCTGAGATGTGATACCAGTTTACGTCAGGATGACAAATTCACCACAGTCGAGTGACTGCCACATCTCAAAGGGATCGCGGTTCAGCAGCGGCGCAGCATACAGGCTGATAACGGTCCCGTGGGCAACGACGGCAAGTGCCGGATCGGGATATTCTGCCAGCACCTGATCGACTGCGGCTTTAAAGCGTGCATGAGCAGCGCGAGCGGTTTCGGTGCCGAAGTGCAGCATGTCCTGATCCGAGAAAAACTGCTTCACCTTCATCTCAAAAGTTGCTTTGTCCATGTAACGCTCATTCGCCCGTTCGTGCTCGTGAAGATCGTCTGCCGTGATGCGTGGGATCTGCAGGCCATCCGCGATGATCTGCCCCGTCGTGATGGCTTTTGACTCCGTACTGGTGATGATGCGCTGCAAATCATAAACGGAAAGCGGACCGATCAGTGCCTGCGCCTGTGCCTGACCGGTTTCGCCCAACTGCCATGCGGCGGCAGGCTGCGTCGAGTCGATATCGGGCAGGGCGTGTTTGATCAGGATGAGGGTGCGTTCATTGTAAAGACTCATAGCAGTTTCAGTTGTTCTCCCCAGTAATCGCATACCTTGTCGAATTCTGCACGCCAGTAAACTTCAGGGTCGAAGCTGTCGCCTTCAGCGGTATTCACGCCGGAGAAGAAACCCTGTCCGGGGATGCCGCTGTCCTTGCGCACAACCAGCGCCGCCAGTGACGGACGACCGGCGCGGCGTTCGTCACGGTCCATGTCGCGGATCAGCTTATGGAACAGCGGCGCACGCTGGTGCATGTGGGCGGTCCGCATGGCGGATGCCAGTTCCGAATAGGTGATGGTACTGCATGTCCGCGCCACACCGACGAGGATGTCGCGCATCTCTTCCTTGAGTTTTTTCCAATCGGCTGCGGAAAATGTCTGTGAATTCGACTGTGCCGAATCGTTATCGTTGATGGAATCGTTCATCGGAACACCGCCAGTACCTGCTGATCATCGGCATAGATTTCGCGAAGCTGAAGGATTGAGCCGTCCACGTTGGCGGTGGCCTGTGCAAGTGCATCATTGGCTGCATCCGCAATGCGACGGGCAGCATCTCCGATTTCACCCTCAGGCAGTGCAAAAAACTGGCCGTTCATATCGACCCCGGCGACTTCGAGACGTAGGGACGTGCTGCCGGTCTTCAGTACGACGCCGACCTGCTGCCATGCGTTGAGCTGTGGGACAAGGACCTCTCCGCGCACAATCGCTCCACCCGGTCGCAGATCGATGCTGGCGTTGCGGATGCGTCCATCGCCTGTGGTGCAGATTGGGGACCGTTCGCGACATAATGTGTTCAACTGCGACTCGCTGTAGGTAGCCGTTGCGACATCGGCTCCGGTGGATGCCTGTCCGATGGTGAATCCCAGCGGCTCCAGATTGACCGAACCAACCTGCGGCGCGTTGATGGTCACGTTCGAGGCGCTGCGTGCATTCTGGATTTCAATCGTGGGAACAGGGGCACTGTTGGTAAACTGGTCCACAGTGCTGCCAGCAGGTTCCAATCCAGCAAGGCGCGCGGCGATCAACGGCAGGTTTGGCAGTACGAGCAGCACAGCGACGGTGATAACCGCCAGCAGAGCGGCCAGTGCCAGAATGCATCCGGCGGCGGTGCAGCCGCTGCGGCGTGCGGGTGGACGCTGGATCACGTTAGAAGGGTAGCCCATCGTCTATCATCATCCTTTTAAACCACTTACAATGACTTGTTACAGGATTCTACAGGAGGCGGCATGAGGAAGAAACTCGCAGTTTTACTGGCCCTGATCGGGCTAGGTGTTCTGGCAGTATCGTTCATCCACGCGCAGACCACAGGAACCCCCGGTGACGACAATATCGGTGATGCATTCTATCCTACCCTGGGCAACAGTGGCTATGATGCCCTGCATTACAATATCGATATTGATGTCAATCTGAACCTGAATTACCTCGACGGGATTGTCACTATTCAGGCACAGGCGACGCAGGATCTCAGTGCGTTCAACCTCGATTTCTTCGGTTTTCAGGTGGATAAAATTCTGCTGGATGGCGACCCGGTCGAATATTCCCGCCGCGCCCGCGAACTGACGATCACACCGAACGAGCCGATCGCTGAAGGCGCAGAATTTGAAGTGATCATCACGTATGCTGGTGTCCCGGAAGCGAACGAGGTCAACCTGTTTTCGGGGGGATGGTCCAGATACAGACGGGGCGTGTACGTCGCCAGCGAACCCGCCGGTGCTGCCCTGTGGTATCCGGTCAACGATCATCCGCTGGACAAGGCGACCTACAGCATTCAGGTTACCGTACCGGAGCCGTTCGTGGTTGCCAGCAACGGTACACTGCTGGAAGTCGAGGAAGCAGAGGATACGCGTACCTATCACTGGGACAACCCGGAACCTACCGCCAGTTATCTGGTGACGGTCAATATCGCGCAGTTCGAAGAGCGTACAGACGAAACCTCCAGCGGCCTGCCGATCCGCAATTATTTCCCGGCTGATATTGCGGATGAAGGTGAAGTCGTCTTCTCGCAGCAGGCGGCCATGATCGAGTATTTCGAGACGGTCTTCGGTCCATATCCGTTTGATGTCTATGGGGCGGTGGTGGCAGATGTCGCGCTGCCGTTTGCGCTGGAGACACAGACCATTTCCCTCTTTGGCCGCGACACCATCACGCAGAATACGGGCCGCCGCTCACCGGATGGCGCACAGGGGGTGATCGCGCATGAACTGGCGCATCAGTGGTTTGGGAACAGCGTCAGCCTCAGTACATGGGAAGATATCTGGCTGAATGAGGGCTTCGCGACCTATGCTCAGGCGCTGTGGATTGAACACACACAGGACGCCTATGCGCGTGATGCGATGATCGAACAGTGGTACGAGATCATGGCTTCCGGTGTTGTGCCGTCACGTCTGGCAATGCCGGGGAAGCCGCCGCGCATGAATCTCTTCAATACGGCGGTATATCTGCGCGGTGGGCTGACACTCCACGCCCTGCGGCTGACAGTCGGCGATGAAGCGTTTTTTGAGCTTCTGCAAACCTATACCAGCCGCTATGCGGACGGGAATGCAACAACACAGGATTTTATCGATCTGGCGGAAGCGATCAGCGGCCAGCAGCTCGATGATCTGTTTGAGGGCTGGCTGTATGAGGTCGAGATCCCGGACATCGCGGAGATGGACCTGTTTCGCGAGGATTTCAGTCTGGAAGATTAGCGATCTCATTCCTCTTCCCCTAGTCGCTTCCGACAGGAAGCGCTTCCGTCGTCTGGGGATTGCAGTGGCGGCGGCGGCGCGAAAAAAATGCGCCGCCGCAACAAATTTCCCCTCAAAGTGGGTGGCGATGGCAGTCTTGCGGCGCATTTACGCCACAAGGTGCCGCAAGACGCTGCCTGTAGCAACAAGCTGCTGTTTGTTGCTGCTGCTGCTGCCGCACAAAAATTTTGTGCGGCAACAAGGATTTTCCCCTGAAAATGACGAATGTGCTGCTGCAAGGTGCTGCAAGCATGTTCAACATCCCTACAAAATATGCGGCGGAGAGGGTTACTGTGATTGATTATCATAGCACGAATGTTCGGATTGTGCGGTTCGAATTTTCAAACGAAGTGGACCAAAAAGTGGTTTTCAAAGGCAGGTATTTGTTTTTGTTTCAGGTGTTTATAGCGGATAGGGCGCTATTGCAAGCAATGCGGCCCTGTCCCTACCCTCCGCATGTTTTGTAAGGGAGATGGTGATGCACAGCATCACATGCGATTGCGTGCTGGCTGCGGGCGGAC
>JAEZAF010000083.1 GCA_023430545.1 Chloroflexota bacterium | reverse complement strand
GTGCCGTTAAACCCACGGAAGGCATCGACCTCGATGGTGTATTCCCCATCCGCCGGGATGACGAACTCAGTGATGCGTGCCTGTGAACTGCCGCCGCCGTCATCGTCTTCGGCGATCACGTTTCCATTGGCATCCAGCAGACGGACGAAGGGATCGAAATCCGCCGAGGTCAGGTCAATCGTGACGACATCACCCGCGCTGGCCTCAAAGCTGTACTGCGCGATCTGCGTATCGCCGTTCAGCGTGCCAGTGACAGGCGCGTCTCCAGTCACGATGCCGAGATCGGTACCTGTACCGGAGTCAGGTGCGCTGGTCGGTTGGTCTGTCGGTTCATCGGGTGTTTCACCGGACGGCGTCGAAGTCACGGCGGGTGCATTAGCGCTGTTGATCGTCAGCAGGAATGTACCGCTGATCTCACGATCACCGCCTGCGCCACGATAGCCGTCGATGATGATGGTGTAAGTGCCGCTTTCGGGCAGTTCAAGCCCTGTCAGCAGTGCGTTGACACCGGGGCCGGAGTCATCGTCGCTGGCGATTTCCTCACCCGATGACGCGATAATGGTCATATTCGGGTCGAAATCAGCCGAGTCGAGGATGATCTCCACCACATCACCCGCGCTGCCCTCAAACTGGACTTCGACGGTCTGATCATCGGTCGTCAGTTCACCTTCGAAGGGCTGACCGTAAATCACCACCGGCGCGTCATCGGGGATATCAGGTATCTCGGCTTCGGGTGTCTCCGTAACAGGAGGCGGCGTGCCGGTCGGCTGGAAGGAGGGCGCGGCTTCGTCCGCCACAATCAGCGTCAGGCGGTATTCGCCGCTGATCTCGCGCTGACCGGTTGGCCCACGGAAGCCATCGACTTCAATCGTGTATTCGCCGCTCTCGCGCAGTTGGAAGTTCGCGATACGTGCGTACAGGCTCGGCCCACTGTCATCGTCACTGATGATCTCGCGGCCATCCGGCCCAACCAGAATCACGAACGGATCAAAGGCATCCGACGCCAGATCGATGGTCACAAGCTGGCCTTCTTCGCCGCTGAAGGTGTAGGCGGCCTCATCCGCACCGGCTTCAAGCTGGCCGATGAGGGTTTCACCACTGACCATCGCGCCGCCGTTGGCTTCACGCGCAAAGCTGAGTGTGACCACAAAGTCACCGCTGGACTCAGCGCGTCCGCCATTTTCCAGATTCTGCCGCGCCGTGGCGACAATTGTATAACGTCCATCGGCGGGAAGGGTGTAACCGCTGATCTCGGCGTTGAAATCGCCGCCGCTGTTGTCGTTGCGCATGAGGATGTTATCGCTGGCATCGGCGATCAGCAGATAGGCATCGAAGTCTGCCGAGGTCATGCGCACGCTGATCACCTGACCAGCGGTGCCTTCGAATTCAAAGGATGCGCTGGCGGTTTCGCTGTCAAGCTGGCCTTCAAAGCGCTGTGTGCCAGCAGGCGGCTGATCAGGCTCGATGGGGGCAGCAGTCTCAGCGGATTCGCTGTCCTGATTCGGGCTGGTCGGTGCTGCGGTTGCATCGGACGGCGTCGCCGACATTTCCGGCGCTGCCGATGTTTCCGCTGGCGCGACCGGTGTTCCGCCTTCAGTTTCGATGATCAGGACGCCGGTGGCGACTTCAGCGCCGCTTTCAGCTTCCACCAGCCGCAGGATATATTCGCCGGGGGTGTCGGTGGGATCACTGCGCAGGATCGTGCCTGTCATCCCGTTCTCGTCGGCAGTCAGGCGGAGATCGAACACCACCCGCCCGTCGAACTCGACTTCCAGAATATACGCCTGCCCCGGTGTGAGATTCTCCACCGAGATCAGGTGTCCCGTCCCGATCACACCCGCAGGGGGTTCGACATTGATCACGCCGACGGCTTCACCCGACGGGGTACCTTCTGGTGCAGGTGTTCCCGCTGATGAGCCGGTCACTTCAAACTCCGCTGTAGCGACAACTTCAGCACCCAGCGACAGCTCGACACGGTAAGTCCCTGCGGCCTGCTGTGCATCGGTCTGGTAATTGAGGCTGATCAGGCCGCGACCCGTACTGGTGGCCGCCCTTTCGAAAAGCGGAGCCGGTTCACCCTCCGCATAAATCCAGATCTGATATTCCGTGTTCGGTGTCAGGTTCTCGGCACGGATCAGGTGAAGCGTCCCCGCTGGCCCGCTGCCTGGGGCGACGATCAGGGTAGGGGCGTCCGCCTCGCCGGTCTGCGCGATGACATCAGGCAGTTGGACAAGGCCGAACAGTGTCAGCGCAGACAGCGCGAGGGCGATCATCAGAGCGCGAAGTCGAAGCATGTGAGTTGCCTTTCGAAACTAAAAGGTGGCACACAATGTCAGTTTAGTAACGGCTAGTGTAACACACGCCTGCTGAACATGCTCTCAGCAGCTTCTCAGGCTTGTGATACCCTCAACTCGTTGAGGCGCTCAATGGGTTAAGGCGCTCAGCTTTGCGAGACACGCAGCGAGTCGAGGATCAACTGCATACTGGGGACCAGTCGATTGCCGGTGGTATCCGCTGTATACAGTTCGAGAATCCACACATCCTGCCCGCGCTGCTGATAGAAGACATCCATCTGCCCGGATGGGAAACCGGTCGAGCCGTCCAGCCGGTAGCTCTGGCGGATCGTGCCATTCTCAGCCGTGTCCTCATCGATCAATTGCAAGCCGTCTTCGGCGTAGTAGGTCTCGCGATAGGTTGTGGCGAAGGCATCCGGCGTGCTGCCATCTGATTCAACACGGGCGAGTGTCACAAACGCCTCGTCGCTGTCCGACTGCCACAGATGAATCTGACGGCCATCCCGCGAGACATCGGTATAACCACCGAGCGCAATCCAGTCCACTGGCATCGAGATCGAGTAATCGGCAGCACGTACTACTTCAGCCCGTGGGAACGCGGTCGGAATCACGTTATCCAGCACGGCTGGGGGTTGATTGATAAGCGTCAGCAGTGCCCCACCGCCAATCAACAGTAACACCACCACCAGACCACCGACCAGCAGCGGCGTGAGGCTGCGGGTTTTGGCCGGCGTCTCGGTTTCATACCCTGATGAGGGACCACGTCCAGGTTGCGATGCAGGCTGCGGAGCCGTCACAGGACGCGAGACCCCCGCCCGTGATGAACCGGTGCCGGGGGTTTGACCGATAAAGGTCCCGGCATCATCGGGTGCGGCGGGATTGGGACGGGTGGCGCGTCCATGCTGTGAACTGCTGCGCTGCACTCCGCCCTGCTGACGTGTCGCCACTTCCTGCGCATTTAGTCCGATAGTCGGCAGATCATCCCTGTCTTCTTCGGTGTAACCGACCGCCGCATGAATGGCGATGCTGAGTGCTTCCATCATCTCCGTCGCAGAGGGGAAGCGATCATTCGGATTTTTAGCCGTTGCCTTGTTGACAATTGCTTCGACTGCGAACGGAATCTCCGGACGGAATTCGCGCACAGACGGGATCGGCTCGTTGATGTGCTTCAGCAGCACGGCGACGGGTGTCTCAGCCTGATACGGTTCGCGACCGGTCAGGATTTCGAACAGCACCACACCGAGCGCATAAATATCCGAGCGGCCATCCAGCGACACACCGTTGGCCTGTTCCGGCGACATATAAGCCGGGGTGCCGACGATCATGCTGCCGGTCATATTGCTGCCGAGCACACGGGCAATCCCGAAGTCACTCAGATAGGCGTTGCCGCTTTCATCCAGCATGATATTGCCGGGCTTGAGGTCACGGTGGATGATGCCCAGCCGGTGAGCATGATCGAGGGCGTGCGCGATCTGCTGAAGCGGGCGTTCCAGTTCTCTCAGCTCCGGCAGACGACGGCGCAGCAGCGTCTCAAGGCTTCCGCCGCCGAGATAACGCATGGCGATATAGGGCATGCCGTCGCTCTGCCCGTATTCATAGATCGGGACGATATGGGGATGCTCCAGATGCGAGATCACCTCGACTTCGCGCTCGAAGCGTTCATAGAAGCCCGGATCATGCAGCAGGCGGCGCGGCAGAACCTTCACCGCCACCGTCCGGTTGATGGTGGTCTGACGGGCCTTGTAGACTGTCGCCATCCCGCCGCGCCCGATTTCTTCCAGAATTTCAAACGTCCCCAGACGTTTGCCGATCAGTTCATCAGTGTTACCGGGAAGCGGCCTCGATGGATACATCGCATCGGGCTGGCCTGCCTGCGTTGCGTCATGCTGATCTTCAGGTTGTTGTGTCACGGCTCTTACTCACAGAGGGATAGAATTGTCGATAATCATTCGCTGTCGATCAGCACGCTGGTGGTTTTGCTGCGCTTATGACGCAATACACGGTAGCCGTGTGTCAGGTCGCTGCGCCCCTTGTTGGTCACCAGTTCGACCTGTTCACAGTCAAAGACCTCTTTGACGTATTCGTAAGTCGCAGGGCTGATGATGACCGTCCCGCGTGCGCTTTCCTGCAAAATCTTGCTGATCTGAGTGGCATCGCCCAGCGCGGCGAATTCCTTGCGATTGCGTCCGCCCACATTTCCCAGCACGGCCATCCCGGTATGGATGCCAATGCCGTAGAACAGCCGCTGGTCTTCAGGCAGTTCTTCGTGCAGGGCGAACAAGTCATAGAGCAGGCTCATCCCGGCGCGCACCGCACGCACGGCGTGATCTTCCTGCGCGTTAAGCTGCGTATTGAACAGACCGGTGACTGCATCGCCCAGATATTTCTCCACAATGCCGCCGTACAGATTAACGGCATCACTGGCAACCGTCAGATAGCGGTTGATGATGCGCATCAGCACTTCAGGTTCCAGATTCTCGCTGAAATTGGTGAAGCCGCGCACATCGGCGAACATCGCAGTGATTTCGCGTTCCTGTCCGCCGGTGTCGATTTCATCCACACTGCGGATATTGCGGATCAGCGCGACCGGCAGATAACGGCTGATCTCTTTCAACTGGGCTTCGCGCTGCCGCTGTTCGGTCACATCATCGAAGACCAGCGCCAGCCCACCGGCCTGATGCACCGCGCTGGTGCTGCCGCGCAGTCGGGTGATGTTGATGTTCCAGTAGCGTTTGCCATCCGGCAGTACGGGCTGCACTTCCAGCCAATTCTGCTCGCCTTCCTGATAGGCCTTCTGAAGCGCCTCATGAAAGACCGGCGGCATTTCGGGCATGATCTCGACCAATGCGCGGCCAATCAGCTCGGTCTGTCCCAGAATCTGATAGGTGGCCGGATTACAGTCGGTGATGATCCCGGCAGCATCGGTCGTCAGGACGCCGCTGGTGATCGACGCAAAGATATTCTGAAGCAGGTCACGCAGTTCGGTGATCTGTGCGAGCTGCGCCTGCGCTTCTTCGAACAGCCGCGCATTTTCGATGGCGACCGCCGCCTGATTAGCGAAAGCGTTGACCAGATCGCGGTCACGCGGCTGGAACAGATCCGGCACCACACGGTTATCACAGTACACGACGCCGATCAGCTCGCCACGCACATTCAGCGGCACCGCCAGAATACTGCGCAGCGAGTTGAGCATGATGCTCTCTTTTTTCTGGTAGCGCTCATCCTGACTGGCGTTATCGGTCAGCACGGCCTTACCGGTCTGCGCGACCTCATCGACGATCGTCCGGCTGACGATGTACTCGTTGTTCTGCCGGCTACTGCCGACGGTTTCGAGCTGTTCCTTGTCGAGACCGCGTGCCACCCGGAACTGATCAAGTTTACCGGTGGTGCGGTCCTTCAGCACGATGTAGCCGCGTTCCGCCCCTGTAAGCTGGATGACGATGTCCATAACCTGGTTGAGAACGGTGTCTGTATCCAGAGTCGAAGTGATCAGGGCGGTGGTTTCAGCCAGTGCGCGCAGGGTGCGAAGCTCGGCGGCACTTCCGGTAAGCTGACTCCCCAGCGTTTCCAGTCGATTCTGGAAATGCTCAATATTGGAGAGGGTGCTGGCTGGCAGTGTCATCCCACGCTGGCGCAGATTGTATTTTTGGCTGCGCAGCAGATCGATCAGGTCGTGCGTATGCTGCACAATCTGGCGGATATGTTCCTGTGAGGTCGGTTCAAGATAATCGATGCCGACCGTGGCAATCCGGTTTGTCTCTTCTAATGCCATTACGAAGCCTAAGTTCAACTTCTGGAGATCGAGTAGATGCGCGTCTGTTGTTGACGTCCTTTGACCTGAATTGGTTCCAGTTCCTGAAACGCAATTTTCAGCGGATGAGTCAGCGAGTTTTCCAGATGACGCCGGGTATCATCGCCGATGATGATCTGTCCCATCGCGGCGTTCTCTTCGAGTCGCTTTGCGAGGTTGATCGTGTCACCAATGGCGGAAAAGTCGCGGCGGCTGATGCTGCCGACATTGCCAAGCGTCGCGACACCGGTATTGATGCCGATGCGGAAGTAACGGGTGGCAGGGTCAAGGCCGAGCCGCGCATAGATCTCGGCAAAGGCATCCTGAATCAGCAGGGCGGCATGCACGGCAGCAGCAGCATGGTCTTCCATGGGGTTCAACTGGGTGTTGAACAGCGCCATGATCTCCTGCCCCATATATTTGTCGATTACACCACTGACCTGATGAATGCAGTCCGTCGCCACGGCCAGATAGACATTGATGGTCTCCATCAGTTCAATCGGGCGGATACCCGCAGGAAGCGTATCCAGTGAGCGCACATCCACATACATACACGTGACTTCGCGGCGTTCCCCGCCGAGGTCGAGGTTCGCGATCAGGTGAAATTTATCGACAAGCTGCGGTGGCAGGTAGCGCCGCACAATGTTCAGGGTTTCGTCGCGCTCGCGCTGTTCGGTGACATCGTCCAGCACCAGTGTGACGCCCTGCGTATTACCTCCCTGATCGATCAGGGGGCTGAATTTGAGGCTGACCGCGACACGCTCCTGCTGCTCGACCTGAAGTTCGGTTTCGATCAACTGCGCTTCGCGGCTGTCCCGCACTTTGAGCAGGATATCATGTAATTCCATGCTGAAGTTGGTCAGCGCGGTCTGAATCGGTTTACCGATCACGCTGTCACGGCTCTTGTGCAGGATGCTCTCCGCCGCGCTGTTGATGGTGATAATCGCGTCCTGTGCATCGGTGGTGAGGATACCGCTGCCGATGGATTCGAAGACGTTGTTGATCATCTCCTTCAGCGCCGTGATCGCGCTGACCGCCTGCTGGATCTCCTGATAGAAGCTCGCATTCTGAAGTGAAATCGCGACCAGATTGGCGAAGGCCGCCAGCAGATTCAGTTCACGCTGGTCGAAGGCCCCGGCGCGGATGCGGTTATCGACGTAGACGACGCCTCGCACCTTGCCTCGATATTTCAGCGGCACACACAGCACCGACCGCAGGGTAAGCTGTGCCACGCTGACACTGCGCAGCCGTTCGTCCTTATAGGCATTATCCGCCAGCAGCGGCTGCCCTGAAGCCATCACATCGCGGATCAGCGTGCTGCTGATCTGTGGGTCACCGTTGGAAGCCGAACTGCGCCCGATGACATCGGTCTGACGGGCGATGCGGAATTCCAGATCACCGGCCTCGGCACTGCCCAGGATGATAAAGCCGCGCTCTGCACCTGACAGGGCGACGACGACATCCATCGCCTGATTCAGCACGGTATCAATATCGAAGGACGAATTGATCATGGCGACGTTATCGACCAGGGCACGAAGCTGTGCGATCTCGGTCTGCTCACTTGCCAGCCGTGTCTCAAGTTCGTCCAGCGCGCCGTTGAGGGTGTTAGAGGCGGCCAGTGCGGGTACTGCCAGATCGATTCTGCGCATTTGCAGCAGATCATTCTGCCGGGAAAGGGCATCGTGCGTATCCTTCAACAAACGTTTGAGGGATGCGATCTCGACAAGAGGCTGCACGGGCTGGTGGCTTTGCACTTCGGTCATCGCGGGTGATATTTCATCTGTGGATAATTCAACTCGTAGTATATAACGGTCGAACCTATCGACGCAACCAACCACCGAGCGTGACACTTTCGCCTGCGGATTTGAAAGCTGAAAGAAACTTAAACCGACTTCTAACTTTCTTCACCACTTTTCAGCTTTGGGTGGTACACTTGTGTTGAAGATGCTTCTGGCACGGGGCGGCGATGTGCCGTCATTACGCTATCAGAATCGTGCATCATCAGACAATGACTCAACCCATGTCCTGCAAGGTCAGTCCGCTGGCCGTTCGCGGATCGTTAGTCAGGAAAGGTCGAAGACCATGGAAACGAACGAACTCGTTGTGGCGATCTTCCCCTCACGTGCGCTGTTGACTAAAGCAATCGATCACCTTACCCAGCATTCCGAAACCAAAATCCAGCGTGCTGCCATTATCTCGAAGGCCACCAGCGGAGAGACACTCATCCTCGGTGATGATATCAGCCCGGATGAAGGCGGCGTCGCAGGCGGGACGCTGGGCGCGGCCATGACCACGCTCGGACTGGTCCAGCTTGGCGCACTGACGCTGCCCGGTGTTGGGGCGATTATCGCGATTGGGGCTGGTGTGCTGGTCGGTGGGCTGGTCGGCGGTGCCGCCGGACGGTTTGCGGCGAATCTGGTGGAGTCGGGCTTTAAAAGCACTCAGGTCGAAAGCCTCAGCCAGCAGCTCCGTGCAGGGCAGCCCGCGCTGATTCTGGAAATCGCCAACACGCCGGATACCCTCAGACAGCTTAAACTGGAATTGAAACCCTTCCGCGCAGAATTCGTCGAAAAGCCGCTTGATGCCTCTGTTGGCTCCGGCGGCGCTTCCTGAACCCCATTTCACTCAAAAGGCATGCTCATGCAAATCTCTCCAGAACAATTGGCGAAGATGATCGATCATACGCTGCTGAAGCCGGAGGCAACCACCGCGCAGATCGAGCAGCTTTGCGCCGAGGCAAAGGAATACAGCTTCGCGTCGGTGTGCGTCAACAGCATCTACGTCCCGCAGGCAACAACCCTGCTGGCATCAAGCCCGGTGAAGGTCTGCACCGTGGTCGGATTTCCATTAGGCTCGATGCTCTCTCAGGCCAAAGCAGCGGAGACTCGTCTGGCGATTGAACGCGGCGCAGCCGAAATCGACATGGTGATGCACGTCGGCGCACTGAAAAGCGAAGACATCAGTATGCTGCACCATGATATTTCAATGGTCGTGGCCGAATGTCAGCTCAATGATGCGCTGTGCAAGGTGATTATCGAGACATCCCTGCTGGATGATAACGAGAAGGTCATCGCCTGCCGCGTGGCACAGGATGCCGGGGCGGATTTCGTCAAGACCAGCACCGGCTTCTCGACAGGCGGCGCGACGGTGGCGGATGTGCGTCTGATGCGTCAGACCGTCGGTGATGCTACCGGTGTCAAGGCATCCGGCGGGATTCGCACCCTGAGTGATGCGCTGGCGATGATCGAAGCAGGGGCGAACCGCCTCGGCATGAGCGCCGGTGTCTCCGTGATGAAGGAAATGCTCGGCCAGTCGTCCAGCGCTTCCCACGACGGTTATTAGGCAATTCCCTCGCACAGCACTGACGAGTCCATGACCGAATCAATCCCGCCTGATCCCCGGAAGATCCTCGCCTCATTAGGGATCAGCGAAGCACAGGCCGAGCGCGTCACCGGTGGGGCTGCCACCGCTGTCTGGAAGGTGATCTGGCGCGGCCAGTCTTACGCGCTGCGGGTCTTCCGGTCAGATCAGACGGCAGCCTGCGAACACGAAATAACCTTCATGCGCATCGCCGCCGCCAGTGGGATTTCGGTGCCGGAGATCATCCGTCAGGGCGTGTGGATGGACCAGCCCGTGCTGCTGCTGTCCTGGATTCGCGGAGCCACACTGATCGAGCAGCTTCGCGCTCAACCGTGGAATGGCTGGCGGCTTGGTACGGCCTTCGGTCGGATGCAGGCGGAAATTCACCGCGTTTCGATCCCTGAAGCACACGACAGCACCGGCTGGATCGAATGGGCGGGTGACGAACCGGAACTCAAGGCGCGGTTATACGATCTCAAATCGCGCACGAGCAGGTTGCCGCAAAGCAGCCTGCTGCATCTGGATTATCATCCGCTGAACGTGATGGCAGAGGGTCAGAACGTCACAGGCGTGCTGGACTGGACCAATGCCGCCGCCGGTGATCCCCGTGCTGATTTCGCCCGCACCTATACCATCCTGCGGGTCGAGCCGCTGCCTCCATCCGAACCTGCGCTGATGACCGCCCTGCTGCGCCGTGTTCTGGAACGTGCATGGCGGTCTGGTTATCAGCAGGCCGGTGGACATCTGGGACATCCCAATGAAATGGCGCTGTTCTATGCGTGGGCCGGAGCCGTCATGATCCGTGACCTTGGCCGCCATCTCCCCAATCCCGATCACTGGTTAGAGGATCACCACTTCGACTCTGTCCGCCGCTGGCGCGATCACTGGAAACAGCAGGCCGGTATCCCCCTGTAATATCCCAAAATATCCCAAACTCTCAGACAGAAGCGCTTCGAAAACGGGACTGCAAAGATTGCACGTTTGATGTGTGTTGGCTATATTCGCGTCCTAAAAACGAATCATGATTCGATTATTTAATGGATGAGCGGAAGGGGAAGCTGGTGACAAATTCAGAAACGCAGGCTGACGAATTCAGCGGGCAGTTCAGCGAGCAGTTCAGCGAACAGCGGCGGATTGGCGGATCATCGATTATTTTCAATCCACCCCCCGGTGGATTCGGCGCACGGTTCTACGCCGCCGATAACGGTCAGATCATCGGCAGAGTGACCGTCGATGACACCAAGCAGGGACCACCCGGACATGTTCACGGCGGCGCACTGGCGACACTGGTCGATGAAGCGATGGGCGCATCTGCGTGGTTTTCGGGCTACCGCGTAGTCGCAGTCCATCTCGAATTCAGACTGAAGCACGCGGTCCCGCTCAATGTTGAAATCACCATGCGCGGATGGGTAGTTCGCAAGGAAGGGCGTAAGGTCTTCGCGGCGGGTGAACTGCTGCTGCCGGATGGACGGGTTGCAGTCGAAGGGTCGGGTGTCTTTGTCGAGGCTCCGCACCTTGTCGGCGCGGGGGGGATGAATCCCTTCAGCTATCTGAGTGGAGATGCCGCCGGAGACGGGGAAGGGAATGCTGCCGGAAGCACGGACGCAAATCCCGGCAATCAGGCATAACACCCGATCGCTTTGTCATCCTCAGGCCAAAAGCCGCGAAGCTGTTACCCGTCGCGGCTTAGGTTTCAGAAATGGGATGTGTTTCTACACAGCCTGATGAACGTGCGTTACGCTAACGTTAGCGGACGACGCGCAGCACCGACAGCACACGTCCCTGAATGCGCACACTGTTCGCCGGGACGTAGATCGCGTCCATCGTCGGGTGTGCAGGCTGAAGACGGACGCGATCCTCTTCATAGAAGATGTACTTCAGCGTCGTCTCGTTGCGATCTTCCAGCCACACGGCCACCATATCACCGTTGCGGGCGGAATCGGCGCGGCGCAGGATAACGATGTCGCCATCGCTGATCATCGCGTCGATCATCGAGTCGCCGTTCACGCGGACGGCGTACACTTCAGTCGGATCAACACCGCCGAGCATAGTCGGGACCACTTCGATTTCCTCGTCAGAGGTATCGAACTGCTCTACCGGCTGACCTGCCACGATGCGTCCCTTCAGCGGGATCGACATGCTCGAACTGCTGGTGCGCACAATGCGATCACCACCCGGCAGATTCTTGACCATACGCAGACCGCGTGATTTGGTCGAGGACCGCTGGATGTAACCGAGCTTGACCAGCTTGTTCAGATTGTAGTTTACGACCGAGGTCGAATTGATCTGGGTCGCCTCTCCGATTTCACGAATAGTAGGCGGATAACCATTCGCATTGACGTAGCGCTCCATGAAGCGCAGGATCTTCTGCTGCCGTTCTGACAGCTTCTCGAATTTCTTCATTTTGTCTCAACCTTCAGAATAAGTGTTCTATAGAGTATAAACGAACAAAAGTTCCGTTGTCAAATGTTCTATATTCCAGCCGAAATTTTCGGCCAGTTTTTAGCGATGCCTGCATGCAGGATGGATGCAGAAACACATACTTCTATTGTGAAACATCTTTAGAACAAAAGTCAAAAAAAGCGTTGAGGGTCACAGGACCTTTATTTCCTGAATCTGCTTCCGGCGTCTATAATTCAGGGACAAAGGGAGAAGTATCGGCCTCTGTCGCACAGATTAGGCACGAGGTCACAGGCGGCAGGTTCAGAAGAAGGCCCGCATACCGGCATGATCCGGATGCAGTTTCCATCGGCGCAGGCACAACAGGGACAGTCATAATGACGATGAACGATGATGATTTCCTCGATCTTGAGGATGATCTGCTGGATGTAAGGGATGATCCGTTTAAGGGCACGTCACTTGCCCGCCCCGTCGTCCGCACCCTTGAGGAATTCGACGACGAGGTCGATGCGAAGATCAAGACAGTGATGAGTCCGCGTGCGACCGTAAAAGCACGGGCCGATGCCGCTTACTGGCTGGGGAATTCCGGCGCACCGAAAGCGATTTCCGCCCTGCGTCATGTCTACGAAACCGAAGGCACCCCGCGCGCACTCAAACAGGCAGCAGAGTATGCACTGGGACAGTTCAAGGCACTGGATCAGGCGATCACCCGCCGTACAGGAGAGTCGGTGACAGATGCGCTCGGACGCAGCGAAAATGCGAAGATCACCGAGCGTCTGACCGATATCGCCCTGCACGATCTGCGTGGCAGCCGCCTGCGGCTCCGGCCTCTGCATCTGCTCATCATCAATCTGGTGCTGATCGGTGTGCTGGCGGGGCTGGTCACGCTGAATATGAATCTGTCACAGGCGGGCCCACGTGGCAGCAGTGACACCCTGCGCGGCACAGGGACGCTTGCGCAGCGATCCAGTCATGAGCTTGGCCTGCGGCTGGATGAACTTCAGGCGGATGCCCAGACCCTGCGCGCCGACCTTACCAGCGCCCAGACTGGCAGCGCGTTGAAATGCACCCATCCCTATGTCCTGCCGGTCCGCTTCACGCTGGACTCAATTGTGGACGCCCGCTATCCGGCGATCAAGGCAGCGGCTGAACGCTATAACATCCTTCAGGCCGACTTCACCACAGCCAAGCGCCCATTCGATACCGCCTGCCAGACCAGCGCGACCATGAGTGAACAGCAGCTTACCAGCACGCTCAGCAGTCTGGATACAGTGCTGAGTGGTATCCCTGAAGTCAGGACACTCATCGCCCAGGCCGGGGATCTCGCAAATGCCGGGGCCACGACTGAAGCCGAAGCCACCGCACGCGGTGCGCTGCCGCCCACTGAGACACACACCCCCACCGCGACTCCGCCGCCGCCGACCGAAACGCCAACGCCGACCGCCACACCCGGCCTGAGCGCACAGGAGCTTCGCATTTATACCAACGAACTCTACACGCTGATCGACAACGCGATTGCAGCGCGTGGCTATATCTCGCTGCTCAACCAGTACTGGACCGAAACCCGCGATACCGGTCGCACCGATGGATGCAGCACGCCGCGCCCGATTATTCCGGAGAATTATGTGCTGTCCGAAGAGGTCCGTGCTGTTTCGCCGGAGCTGGTAGGCATCACCGACCTGATTAACACGGGTCTGGAACTCAGCCGGTCTGGCTGGCAGTTATTCGACATGGCCTGCAATCTGGGGACGTTAGGCGGCAATGCGCAGATCGGTCTGGATACGATGGGAACCGCCCGCGCCACCTTCGATGAAGCGCTGCTCCAGTTGAATGAACTGACAGAGCAATAACAGATCCCCATCGCAGAAATCAGACAGAAAAGAGAGACCGGTGCATACGCCGGTCTCTCTTTTTCAAACTGCAAACTTCCTTACCCTCAACTACGGCACAGAGACCGGCATCCGTGACTCAGGGCGCTGGCGCTTTTTTTTACCCACGGCCATCAGCAGCACAGCATGCAGCAGAACATTAACGCCCTGTACGACGTGTTCCCATTCGCTGTATTCATTTGGATTGTGGCTGATACCTTTGTAAGAGGGGATGAAGATCATTCCAGTGGGGGTAAAGAGGCTCATGACCTGCGCGTCGTGCCCTGCATAGCTGGTGAGATGAAGTGATTTCTCAATGCCAAGCTGCTGACAGGCCTGTTCGATACAGGTGATGACCCTTTGAGACATGGGGGCCGCAGGCATGTGGATGACTTTGCGGGAGCTGACCGAGAGATGATGCTGTACCGCGATCTCCTGCGCCAGCCTCAGCATCGCGCTTTCAAGCCGCTCAAGCTCCTGTTCGTCCGGGTGCCGACACTCTACAGTCAGGACCGCGAGGTTGGGGATGATGTTGAACGATCCCGGCTCTACACGGAGATTGCCACAGTTGAAGATCCCGCCTTCAGCGCTCAGAGTTCGATGCGCCTGACTGATAAAGTCCGACGCCGCAAACAGCGCATCCCGCCTGTCTTCCGGTGCAGTCGTCCCGGAGTGACTGGCCTCACCATAAAAGGTAATCTGGAAAGTTGTCCGGCCTACAACCGTCGTGACGATCCCGATCTCCGCCCACTGCTTGTAAAGCTGTGCACCCTGCTCGATGTGCAGTTCGAGGTAGCCAGCATAATCGTCCGGCATTCGCCGTGCACAGTGGACCTCGGCGGGGTTGATCCCGGCGCGTAACAGTGCCGCGCGGAACATCGCCTTCTCGCGGACATCGTAGTCACTGTCTTTCAGCGGCGCGAGATGCCCGGTGAATGCCTTGCTGCCGAACAGTCCCTGCCAGCAGCCCTCTTCATCCGTGAAGTTGATCGCTTCCAGATGCACTGGCAGTTTCAGGCCGTTTTCCTTCACGACGCGCAGCACTTCCAGCGCGGCCAGCACCCCGACCGAGCCATCATACTTGCCGCCGTTGGGCACACTGTCCAGATGAGAGCCGATCAGCAGGGTTTTAGCGTTGGGGTTGTCACTCAGATGCACTGCGCTCAGGTTGCCAGCCTCATCATCACGCAGTAAGAAGCCGTCCTCTTCAGCACGGTTGGCAAACCATGTGCGGGCCTGTACATCTTCGTGTGAGAGGGCGACACGGGTTACGCCGCCAGCCGGTGTCGCACCGATCTGGGCGAGCGTATCGAAATCAGCTTTCAGACGGTCGGACTGAATACGATAAGCACTGAAGTCCATAATAATGATGAGCCTGTAAAGTAAGCATTAACGCATGATGCCTCATTATAACCACGTCTTAAGAATTCCACATCCTCTCCCCTAACTTTTGGGTAGTCCGAATTATCAACTTTCAGGGCATAATAGGTAAAAGGAAGTGAAAAGTTAAAGTGAGGATGTGAGGTGATTATCCCCGAAATATTTTATGATCCAAATATCGCGTATGTGATATTGTGGGCAGGCTTATGGATCGCAGCAACCAGCGTCCATACCCCTGGAACCGGGGTGATTGAGGTTGTCGCCTTTTCCGTCGCTGTTGGGGCAGTCCTGCTGCTGTTGAGCATGCCGACGAACTGGCTGGCCGTGCTGATGATCACGACCGGTATCCTTGGGTTTATCCTCATTCCGTTTATCAAACAGCAGTATACGACCCTGTCACTCGGTGGGCTTGTCCTGCAAGGGCTGGGGGGCTACTTCCTGTTTGACGGGCTGACGGTTTCCCTGCCGCTGATCGGTGTGACGATTGCGCTGTCACTGGCCTACCATTACTTTATCCTGCTGCCTGCGCTGCGCACCATCCGGTCCTATCCGGTGGAAGAGCGCGACAGCGTGCTGATCGGCATGGAAGGGCGTGTGGCTGCTTCGCTCAATCCCATCGGCACCGTGCAGGTCAACAGCGAGCTGTGGACCGCCACCAGTAACAAGACAGTCGAGTCTGGGACTAAAGTCGTGGTACTGGAGCGCAATGGTTTGCAGCTTTACGTCGAAGAAGCAAAGGATAAGCGTCAGCCGGAACCTATCGAGCCAGCACCGATGGAACTGTAACGATTATCTGCGCAGCGCCGCAAAATAACCGGCAATTTGCGCAGATTTTCACACATTGTCATACAATAAAGCGCATTGTGCCGTGACGTGATCTTTTATATCCATTCGCGGCAGTGGTCAGATTATTGGGGCTAATGGAGGGATGCAATGCCAAGTACAGAAGTAATTATTATCATCGTCGTCGCGCTGGTCCTGTTCTATGTCTTCACACGGGTGATTCGTGTGGTGCCGCAGTACGAAAGACTGGTGGTGCTGTTCCTCGGTAAATATGCCGGGACACGTGGCCCGGGTCTGGTGATCGTACTGCCCATTCTGGAAACGGCGTACAAGGTCGATATTCGCGAGCGCTTCCTCGATATCCCGTCACAGACTGGTATCACGCAGGACAACGCCCCCATCGCCATCGACTTCCTCGTGTACTACCGCGTCGTTGATCCGAAGCGTGCCACACTCGAAGTCGATCACGTCGTCAGCGCGACCATCAATATGGCGACCACGACGCTCCGCGCCGTCATCGGTGACATCGTGCTGGACGATGTGCTGTCCAAGCGTGAACAGATCAACGATACCCTGCGCGTAAAACTCGACGAGATCACCGAGCGCTGGGGCGTCAAAGTGACCAGCGTCGAAATCCGCGAGATCGAGCCGCCGCGTGATGTTCAGGACGCGATGAACCGTCAGATGAGCGCTGAGCGTGAGCGCCGTGCCGCCGTCACCCGTGCGAACGGTGAACGTGAAGCCGCCGTCACCATCGCAGAAGGTGAACGTCAGGCCGCCGTCCTTCGCGCTGAAGGTGATAAGCAGTCCTCGATCCTGAAGGCCGAAGGTGAACGTCAGTCACAGCTTCTGCGTGCTCAGGGTTTCGCCAAGGCGCTGGAAGCCATCACCGCCGAGGCACAGGGCCTCGACCAGAACACCATGATGCTTCAGTATCTGGAAGCACTTCAGGCCATCGGTCGCAGCCCGTCCACCAAGTTCATCCTGCCGATGGAAATCACCGGCATGATGCAGCAGCTCGCCGATGTCTCGACCCGCGTGACCAGCAATCTGGCCGCACCGCGCACCGATGGCAACGGCAGCTCGCCCAGTACACAGGGCACCTCCGGGACCTCCACTCCGACGGTGGAGTAGAGCGTCAAACAGGGATCTCACCTGTTCCGATGGTAGACAAAAAGGATACTCGCTTATCGAGTATCCTTTTTATTTGGTCCACATCTCTATCGATTGATTTAAACCGTCAGTGTGTGTGCTGTGTTCGCCATCCAGTGTTGATGTAATGCATGCCATCTGGCTGAATGCGTTCCCAGTTTCGCAGCCTGTCGAGGATGAACCAGCGGCAGCACACGGTACGTTCGCCCGTTTATCTCTGTATCCCACAACTGTCCATAGGATGGGTTATCCTGTCCGAAATCCGATAACACTGACCAGCGCGAGTCAAATGCCTTTAAGAACCATCGCACTGGCTCATCGCCCAGCAGCATCAGTGTCGATGCGCCGGACGCCTCAAGCTCTTCCACGATTTCCCGACGCCGCGGATCATCAGCAAGCTGACGCGGCACAGGGGGCAGTGTCACTGGTGGAAGGGCATACTGCTCGGCAAGCGGTTGATACTCACGCTCAATGGCGGCTTTCTGGCTTGGGTTGAGACAGCTGTGCGGGACAAGATCACACAACCATGCATCGTCTCTCCCCAATCCTATCGGATGCAGAAACAGCTCATCCAGTGCAATGCCTGATGGCCCATTCAGGTTTGAAGCAGCAGGCAGCAGTTTTCCCAGTTCTGGTGGGATGCTGACGCGCTCAAGAATCTCTCTGACCCCATCCCCACGCCAGAAGATATAAGGCTCACTGGCAACGGCCAGTGCGGAAACCCGCGTCCGGCCTTGTGCATCAATCCAGCGGGCATGAACCGCACTGGCATAGACACCCAATACAAAAACGCGCTTCGGTGTTCGATCCTGCTGAATAACCGGTTTCACACGCTCGCCAAATGGAAAGGTGAACGGAGTTTGCATGGTCTGCCGATCCAATATCACTATGCAGGTTTAATGGTTGTCGAAAACTGAGACACCTGGTTGCATTTCGACTTCTGGTGTATCCAACGCCATACGGATACGAGCAACTGCCTCTTCAAGCTGGGAACGCGGACAGCCAAAGTTGAAGCGCAGGAAACCTTCGCCGCCCTGACCGAAGTCCTTGCCGTTACTGGTCGCCACCTTGCCCTGTGTCAGCAAATGCTGATAGGGATCTTTCAACCCGGTCTCACGGAAATCCAGCCACGCCAGATACGTCCCCTCAGCGCAGGTGATCCGCAGTTCCGGCAGCACCTTTTCGACCGCATCGGTCAGAGTGTCACGGTTATCACGCAGATAAGGCAGCAGACCGTCCAGCCATTCCTGACCGCCTGCATACGCCGCAGTCGCAGCCTGATAACCAATCAGGTTGACAAACGGCAGCAGTCCAAACGTCGCGGTGCGAAGCTGCTGAAGCAGTTCAGGATTCTGGATGATGGCAAATGAACAGCTTAAGCCAGCGATGTTGAACGTCTTGCTGGGGGCCATCAGCGTGATCGTCCGTGCGCTGATTTCAGGCGAGAGGCTGGCAATCGGGATATGCGGACGTTCGGTGAGGATCAGATCGCAGTGGATTTCATCGGAACACAGCAGCAGATCATGCTTTTCGCAGAACTCCGCCAGCCGTTCCAGCTCATCGCGCCGGTAGACACGCCCAATCGGATTATGCGGATTACACAGCAGCAGCATCCGCGTCTGCGGCGTGACGGCTGCTTCCAGCGCGTCGAAGTCAAATTCGTAATTCAGACGGCTGCCATCTATCGTGAGCGCCATTGGCACGGTATTCAGGCTGAGGTCGAATTGGCCGGGGGCCATCAGAAACGGGGGATAGATCGGCGTGGTCGTGAGCATATTCTGCCCTGGCTGCCCGAACGCCCGCCCCATGACGAACAGCGCCGGCACCAGCCCCGGCAGAAACAGGATCTGATCAGCGCTGACCGACCAGTGATACAGCCGCGCCATCCGTTCGACGATCAGTTCACGCAGTTGAGGCGAGTCCATCGTATAGCCGAACACGCCATGCTCCACACGGTGATGCAGCGCCTCAATCACCGCAGGCGGCGAGCGGAAATCCATATCCGCCACCCACATCGGCAGCACGTCTTCGCCGTACAGATTCCATTTAACGGAATCAGAATCACGCCGGTTGATGGACTGGTCAAAAAATTCTGCTGAAAATGACATCTCATGCTCTTTCAAAAACAAAGTGGATTTCAGCACGCAGTGGCAATACACAGCGCCTCGAACCCACTTTTCGTAAACCTATTCAGAATCTGATGTTCAGACGGTTGTCTGTCTTACGGCTGATCTGCTTTGTTCATTCAGGAGCTTTTATATACCTCATACTGCCACAAACTTCGCGCCTCATCATGGCTCACAACGGCTCTTTAAGTCCCCTCTCCGTCTACGGGGAGGGGATTAGGGGTGGGGTCAAAAGCCACCCCCTACAGCAGCGGCTTCTGCTGAAGCGGTGTCCCATTCATCGTCCCTTTGCGGGTCAGCGCCTCATCGATCAGTTCGCGGGCGCTCTGTTTACCGCTTTCACCGAATGCGCCGAGCATCTCCGCCAGTTCTGTCACCCGTGCATCCAGATCATCCAGCGGCGTGACAACGGTCGAAGTCCGTGTTGCCGTCGTCGTCTTCTTGACGTGATAATGCCGGTCCGCGAAGCCCGCAAGCTGCGGCAGATGCGTCACCACCATCACCTGATGGCCTTTGGTCAGGGACCAGAGCTTTTCACCGACCACGCTGCCGATACGGCCACCGATGCCCTGATCGACTTCGTCGAAGATCAGCGTAGGCGTCTGGTCGGCCTGTGTCAGCACGCGCTTCAGTGACAGCATAATACGGGCGGACTCACCACCGGAGGCGACTTTCGCCAGCGGACGTACCGGCTCACCCGGATTGGCGCTCAGCAGGAATTCCACATAGTCGATGCCAGTTTCGTCGAATGCCAGCCGCTTGTCCCCGACATAGCAGCCGTTCGGATCTTCGCGGTGTTCGATACCGACTTCGAACACGGCACGCTCCATCCGCAGGTCTTTGAGTTCATTACTCACCCGCCTGGAAAGCTGTTTGCCAATTCGCTGGCGCACATCGCTGATCTTGGACGACATTTCCCCGATATGCTGAAGCAGATCGAATTCTTTGGCACGAAGTTCCTCAAGGCGCTCGTCACTGTGTTCGATGCCGTTCAGTTCTGAGCGGGCATTATCAGCAAAGGCGATGATCTCTTCAATCGAGTTCCCGTATCGGCGGCGCAGCTTGTTGATGAGTTCCAGCCGTTCTTCCACCTGATTGAGGCGCACCGGATTGTATTCGATGCTGTCGGCATAATTCGCCATCTCGATGGCAAGATCCTGTGCCTGTGCGCTGAGCGTGTCGGCCAGTTCGCACCATTCCTGCAAATCAGGGTCAATCGCGGCCAGCTTTCCAAGCTGAGTCGCCACCTGCATCAGGCCATCGACAATCGGCAGTTCACCCACCGCCGGACTGTCATCGCCATTCAGCAGACGCGTGATTGCCGCCGTCGCCGTCGCCAGATTTTCGCTGTTCGCCAGACGGGTGCGCTCCGCCTTGAGGTCTTCATCCTCACCGGGCTTGAGCTTCGCCGCGTCGATTTCCTCGATGTCACGGCGCAGGATCTCCGCCCGACGCTGAAGCGAGGCGGCATCGGTTTCCAGTGTTTTGATCTCGCTGCGCACATCCGACAGATGATCGACCAGCGTCGCCAGTGCATCCCGGATTTCGAGCAGATCAGCGTAACGGTCCAGCAGATCGAGGTGATTGCGCTTGTTCAGCAGTGAGAAATGCTCGCTCTGGCCGTGAATATCGACCAGCACCTGACCGATCTCCCGCAGTACATCCTGTGAGACGCTCACACCGTTCACCCGTGCCATCGAGCGGCCGTTGCTGCGCACCTCACGGTACAGGGTGACGATGTCATCACCTTCAGTGAACAGACCTTCGCGCTGAAGCGTGGGAATCATCAGCGCACGCACCTGCCCCTTCAGCGCAAAAACGCCTTCGATGGTGGCTTTTTCCGCACCCGTGCGCACCATCGTCGCATCGGCCTTTCCCCCCATCAGAAGCTCGACGGCATCAATAATGATGGATTTGCCCGCGCCGGTTTCCCCGGTAATGACGTTAAAGCCGGGGGCAAACTCGAGGTCCAGCCGGTCGATAATCGCGAAGTTATGAATATGCAGCTCTTCGAGCATGACGAACCCTGACGATCCTCTAAATACCCCATTTTTTAACGCTGTGCATCACAAAACGTCATACGACAAAATGCTGCACCTGTCTGTTTCGATTATAAACCCAGTCACATTTCCGTGCGCTGGTGATCTCTTCCGTCCGAACTCTCATCCTGATCGGGACGATCAACCTGATCGGGACGATCAACCTGATCGGGACGATCAACCTGATCGGGACGGCCATCCCGCTCATGCCGGTCCCCCCGGCGGATGCGTGGTTCGAGCCGGTCAAGCAGTGAACGATAGAAATAGTTATGACTTCTTAACCTTGCAAACAGCGATACATCATCGCTGGCCTGCACACGGACTTCATCCCCGGCCTGAAGCTCGCACATCAGGCTTCCATCGACCGTGACCACCATCGCATGACGTGATGACGGGCGAATCTCCACGACCGAGCCTTCTGACAGCACAATCGGACGATCCATGCTCAGATGCGGGGCTGCGGGGACGATGAGGATGTTCTTCAGCTCCGGGGGCAGGATGGGACCATCAATCGCCAGTGCGTAGGCGGTCGAGCCGGTCGCGGTAGCAATGACCAGTGCGTCGGCGAAGTAGGTGGTCGTCCAGTGACCGTCGATGTCCGTTTCGAACTCCATCATCCGGCCAAACATATCCCCACTGACAACCGCATCGTTGAGCGCGTGATCGGTAGCGATTAACGCACCAGAGCGATAGACACTGACCGACAGCATCATCCGCCGTTCCACCCACCAGTCCTTTGCAAGAATGCGGGTGAGATGTTCCGACCAGCGTGCCGGATCGGTGATTTCGGTCAGGAAGCCGAGCTGTCCCATGTTGACCCCCATCACCGGGACGCTGAACGGCGCACACACTCGCGCCGCCCGCAGCATCGCCCCGTCTCCACCGATCGCGAACACCAGATCGGTGCCGGGGATATCCGCCTGAACCTGATTGGCATCCCACTCGGTATAAACCCACGTCTCGATCCCGTTCTGGCTCAGCTCACCGACGATCTCATGAGCCAGTGGAAACGTCTGCGGACGAAGCGGGTGTGCCAGAACGCCAATCTTACGTGTTTGGATGGTCAACTGAGCCTCATTTGGTTTGTGTGGTGATGGGATTGGCTGTCTGTTGTCCGTTCAGTCTAACCAGAGTGGGCGAAGATGGCGAGTCCGGATGTTGCTAACCCCTGTGACTATTTTATCACAGATATTCTAGCACACACGTTCGAACTGAGGGAGTCTGAGGATGGTTTGGAAAGGGGTTAGGATCGGGTTCGAAATCGGTAAAAGTCGAATTCTCTAACCGGCGCGATAGACCTCACCCCTCAGCCTCGCTCAGAAACTGACGCAGGATGCTGACGAATTTCGTCCACGCCGGTTCGCTTTCCGTCAGGAGATGATTATTGCTTTCCAGCGTGACAAACTGCGCGTTCGGGATCAGCGACGCCAGCAGACGCCCTTCTTCAAACGGGACCGCCGCATCATGCCGGGGATGAATCACCAGCGTCGGCACGGTGATCAGCGGGGCCAGCGTGCGGACATCAGTGCGGTGCATCTCGCGTTCGAGCCGTGCCGCGTTTTCCGCCGAAGTCGAAATCCGCATCAGTTCGTCAAAGGCGCGCAGTTCTTCAGTCGTGGCATCCGGGCGGAGCTGTGTCGCAAACACCTGACGAAACGCCGGATTCTCGCGTCCCCAGCCGATGCGCATCAGGTCGATCAGCAGTTGTTCTTCAGTCCGCTGTGTCTCATCCAGATCGCGATGCAGCCAGCCGCGTGCGTAAGCCCCATACAGAATCAGACGGCTGACTCGTTCAGGATGGCGCACGGTATAAGTCACCGCGACCGTCCCGCCCTGCGAATTGGCGAAAAGCGGGAAGCGCTGCAGGCCAGCCGCATCCACCACCGCTTCGAGATCCCGCACCCACCCCTCAAATGACACATCCTCGACATCCCAGTCGGACAGGCCGTTTCCGCGCTCATCGTAGCGGATCAACGTATGCTCACGGGTGAATTCTTCCAGCCAGTGCCGCCAGATCGGGCTTTCCCAGTCGTATTCCAGATGGCACATAAACGTCGCCACCTTGAGCAGCGGCGGCCCCTTCCCGGCGATGGCATAGGCGATGCGCGTGCCGTCTGCACTGGTGGTGAAGTGAACGCGCTGCCCCCGCCGGATGCGCTCATCAGGTGCATCAGACGGAGGGATTTGATCTGCGGATACAGTGGGCGGGGCAGGGCTTTCTTTTTCCAGCAGACCCAGCAGTCTCGCCTGAACGATCGCCTGTGTACGGCTGCCGACTCCCAGTTTGCTGTAGATCTGCCGGTTATACCAGCGGACGGTGTTGGAGCTGAGGAAAAGCGCGTCAGCGATCTCCTGATCAGACAGCCCAAGTGACAGATGGGCGAGAATGGCTTTCTCGCGATCCGTCAGCACATTCGATGCGGTCGGTTTTTCCTGCATGATGCCTTTGTCCCTCAACCACGTCTCTCAATCACAACAGCGATGGATATGGCGTCGATTCACGTTGATCGTACAGCGTTCATCCCAACTTTTCCATTCATTCACCCCTTCATGATCCATCCAATACGCCATCCAAATGAATGGAGACACCCATCCGCATTCTTCCTACGATTATTTTAAGCCCAGGCTCATGCACAGGTTTTCGAAAGAATCAGGGAGAATACACCATGTCTGATTATGCCTCACAACAATCACTTCCAGCCGAATCACCCACCACCGGAGCCATCACCAGCGCATTGGCCTTCGTCTACGGTCTGATCTGCTATGCCGTGTTCTTCGTCACATTCCTCTATGCCATTGGCTTTGTCGGCAACCTCATCGTCCCGAAATCGATTGACGTGGGTGGTCCCGCCGCCCCGCTGGAAGAAGCACTGATCGTCAACGTCCTGCTGTTGGGCGTGTTCGCCGTCCAGCACAGTCTTATGGCACGGCCAGAGTTCAAGCGCTGGTGGACGAAGATCGTCCCGAAGCCGATTGAGCGCAGCACCTATGTCGTGTTTGCCAGCCTCGCCCTGCTGCTGATGTACTGGCAGTGGCGGCCTGTCACCACCATCGTCTGGGACATCGAAGCCCCCATCGCACGGACAGTGCTGCACGGCCTGTTCCTGTTAGGCTGGACGATTGTCCTTCTCAGCACCTTCATGATCAATCATTTCGATCTGTTCGGGCTGCGACAGGTGTACATGAAGCTGCGCAACCGCGAATACACCGAACTCGGTTTCAGAAGCCCGTTCTTCTACCGCTTCCTGCGCCATCCGATCATGCTGGGTTTTATCATCGCCTTCTGGTCTGCGCCAACCATGACGGTCGGGCATCTGCTGTTCGCCGCCGCCACCACCATCTACATCCTGATCGCCATTCAACTGGAAGAGCGTGATCTCAACCGCTATTTTGGTGAAGTCTATCGGGAATACCGCCGCAATACGCCGATGCTCATCCCACGCCCACCCAGACACTAACCCTCATACCCTGGCGAATGGCAGAGACTTTATTCGGGGGCAGTCGGCAGTCGAAGCAGGATATCGTCGGTTCTTTATCCCACCATCACACAGCGCGGCCTGTCCCTCCCCGATTTCGGGGAGGGCTTTCAGCGGTAATTATTGAACCATCATTTCAGATCTTTATCGTGGACAGAATACACCTTCCCCTACCTCACGCATTTTTTGTAGCGCCCCGGCTTTTTGGTCCACTTCGTTTGAAAATTCGAACCGCACACACCGAACATCTGTGCTATGATAATCAATCACACGAACCCCTCTCCGCCGCATATTTTGTAGGGATGCTGAACATGCTTGCAGCACTTTGCAGCAGCACTTTGCTGCAACAAAAACCATCTTTGCAGCAGCATATCTGTCATTTTCAGGGGAAAACCCGTTGTTGCCGCACAAAAATTTTGTGCGGCAGCAGCAGCAGCAACAAACCGCTATTTGTTGCTACTGGCAGCACATTGATGCTGCAATTCTGCCATCGCCGCCTGTTTTGAGGGGAAAATAGTTTGCAGGCCTTGCTACTAGCAGCACATTATTT
>JAEZAF010000053.1 GCA_023430545.1 Chloroflexota bacterium | reverse complement strand
AGAAGACGACTGACACCGCCCGATAGTAGTACGGGAAGTCATTGCGGATGACCGCACCGCACTGAGGGGCATTTTCCAGCGGGCAGTGACGCAGAAGCTGATCTCCATCGGTCACGGCCTGACCGGGTGTGTAAACCCAGACACCGTCATCGGCAGTGGCTTCGTATCCCTTGATGCTGAAGGCATCCACCACGAACGCGGCCCTTGTCCCGTCCGGTGACCATGTCGCTGAGGTCACATAGCCGTTATTTTCCTGTGGAGTTGTCGGCACACCGGCATCGAACATCTTGCCGGAAGCGCGGCGCAGGTTGCCGTTACTGATGTCAAACAGTTCACCGATGCCGTTGGTCAGGATGTAGCTGCCGGGGATACGTGGATTCGGCAGATACAGACGCGGCGTACCCATCCCGGCGCTGGTGCCGAAGTCACCAATCTGTCCAAGCGTCCCTTCGCCGATGGTATAGACACGGGCTGTGAAGGGTGATGCCGGAATGGTCGGGATGGATGCGATGGCGACGGTGGGCGGTGGCTGGACATTGGCGACGGTCGGTGCGGGCGTGGCGGTCGCTGTGCTGTCAAACGTCTCGAAGGTATCGGCCCCCTGTACCGGCGTGATGGTCAGCGCCAGATCTTCCGGCACGACAGTGTTCGCATCCGGTGTGATAAAGGTCGGCGTGACATCCAGCGTGGGGCCTTCGTCGATGGGCTGAAGCGTCGGCGGCTCGTCCGGTGTGAGGGTGAAAGTCGCTGACACCAGCGGCTGTGCAGTAAAGGTCGGTGCCTGGGTCACAGTCGGGGACGCGGGCGGCGTCTGCGAAAGAATCCATGCCGCCGTTGCTATGAAGTCCGGTGTCTCGGTCGCGGTTGCTGGTGATGTGCGTGTCGGGCGCGGCGTCTGGGTGAATTCCGGCGTAAAGGTCCGCGACGGTGTGAAGGTCGCAGTTTCGGTTGGCGTTGTTGTCAGGGTCGGCGTGACAGATGGAATCGGCGTCTCGGTGTACGTCGCGGTCGGGATGTCGGTCGGCGTATTGCTCGGCCCGATGGTTGGCAGCGGTGTAATGGTGGCCGTTGCTGACGGCGTGAATGTCGATGTGATGGTCGCAGTATCCGATGCGGTGGAAGTCGGGGCATCGGTCCTGGTGGCGGTCGGTGTTACCGTGTCGGTTGCACTCGCTGTGGCCGTCGGCGTCTCTGATACAGTTGGAGTCGGGGCATCGGTCTCGGTCGCAGTTGGTGTCTCGGTGCTCACGGTGCGCGGCGTGATCTGCGGTGTTGTCGTCTCGGTTGGCGTGACCGTCAGTGTCAGTGTGGCGGTGAGGGTGGGCAGAGAGGTGCGCGAGGGCTGGACGGTGATCTCGGTCGGCTGAGGAGTAGACGTCGCTGTGCGCGTCGGTGCGACCGTGGGCGTCGTCTCCGGGATTTCGATACCGCTGCACGCGGTCAGGATCAGCAGTACGAGAAGTAAGCTGCCCTGCAAACCAGCAGAGAGGCTGCGCTTGAAACCCTTGTACATCCTTGCAGGCCCTTTCTCTGTCCGCTGTGAATTTCAGATGCGGTGACGCTGACTCCGAGTATACCTGACCTCACAGGACTGCTCAAAACGGTCAGGCAACGCTCGTGCTACGATTGCCCTTCGCTGCGCTAGTGAAGGCGGCTGAATGCCCACTCTGCTGTCTCGCGGACACTGTCAAACGGTGAGTCCATGAAAGGCTGAAGGGCGTCTCTTGCAGCCATATCGCTGGTGTTACCGAGCAGACCGAGCAGCTCGATCATCTGAAGCTGGACGGCCTCATCCAGTGCCGGGTGCAGGGCCTGAGCCAGCGCGGTTGAGACCTCACTTCCGCCGATCCGCTGAAGGGTCTGTGCGATCTGATGGCGTGTGACGATCTCCGCTTCTGTGCTGAGAGTAGAGACCAGCCGCCGCAAGGTATCAGGGCTGGCAAAGGCATGAAGCTCACCTAGTGCCGCTGCCGCCGCGCTTCTGATCTCGCTTGTGGTGTCTGCTTCAAGCAGAGGTTCAAGCATCGATACAGCCTCTGGTGCATCCTGATAGCCGAGCGTGCGGATAAGCTGCACGCGTGTGTCGTGGTCGGCTTCCGTTTGCAGAGCGTCCATGACCGCCGGTGCGATACGCGGGTCACGCTGGCCGCTGAGTGCTTCGGCCACCCGCACCCGTACCTCGGCCTCGCTGTCATGGAGCGCGTCCAGCAGCGGCGTGATCACGGTGATATCGCGTACCCGTCCCAGTCGCCATGCGGCATTGCGCCGGATGTCCTTGTCGGAGTCCTGAAGCTGGCGGATATAGTCGTCCGTTGTTGGCTGATGCATTGTGTTTTCGATGCTGGTTACAGTTTAGTTCGGAATTCGTCAAGGACAGAGCGTGAAATGAAGTAGCGGTTATTCATGTGAGAGGCCGCCAGTTCGCCCTGATAGATGGCATCGATAATCCGCTTTTCCGGCACACGCAGATACTGCGCCGCCTGCTGTGTGGTCATCACCGATGGAAAATCACGCGTGGACTGCGGACCTGCGGAAGTTGAGGGTGATGCAGGCGTCGGTGAACTGGCAAACAGCCCCAGATAATCCGGTACCTGATTCTGCTTCAGGACGATGTAGGCCAGTGCGACGCAGACCAGCACGGCGATCAGCTCAACCACAGCCAGACGCTGCACCAGATCGATCAGCGCGTAGATGTCGCCGTTGGTGATCAACCCTGCGATAAAGCCCATGAGGATGCTTCCAAAAAATGGCAGCATCAGGAGCCGCCCTGCGGCTTTGACCGCAGTGCCGGTGGCGTGGATATTCAAGAAGCTGAGATTCAGCTCATCACGATTGATAATCAGGAACCCGACAATCAACAGAATGATGGATAACATGATCAGTCGCTTTCAGGTGACAATGTGTGTTTGGCAGAATCATATCCCTTTTTTCGGGAAGCGTCATGAGATCTGCTTAACAAAACCAGCAAAACCAGTGCAATGACGATTGTGATCAGGTCCAGCCATTGATCTGAGCGCAGGCCGGCGATCCACAACGCAGCATCTCCACGCAGAAATCCGATGCCGAACATGCCCAGGCTCAACAGGACAAGGATCAGGCCGAAGCGATTGAATGGTATCTGCCGGGTGCGTGCCGCCCAGTCCAGCAGACGCTCAATCATCAGCAGGGCGAGGGCCAGCAGTGTCCCGATTGACTGGGTGTAAAAGCGCGGCACACGCAGCCCGTAAATATCCGGGCCTTCCCACACCATCCATGCCGGATACTGACTCATATTCTGGACTTCCGCCCCGTACGAACATGAGGCGGCATGACATCCCCACCACGCTGCGAACATCAGAATGGGGAGGGCAGGGGCGAAGGCGTTGAGCAGCGCGGCAGATGAGATCCGCTGATGTCGGGCGAACGCCGCCATCACAAGCAGATTGCCCCAGACAACACCATGCCAGTCCAGTCCACCCTGATCCAGCCGGGTGATCTCCGCAGGATGAAGCTGATAGTAATCCAGATGTGCAGCGACGTGAAAGGCCCGCCCGACTACCAGCGCCGTGATCAGCATCATGATGTGCAGATCGAGGATTGTGCGTGCACGGTGCGTCGGTCGGAGCCTGAAGAAGACGAGTATGCCACTGAGCAGGATACCGATTCCCAGCGCAATGGTGTAACTGGAATAGAGCCGACCGAGAAACGCGATATAGGGTTCGGGCAAGTTCGCAAATCCCCCAATGATTGGGTGGTCACGCGACCAATGATGCTTCTGAGGCGTATAGCTATTATGACCATGATATAATGCGTGCAGTAAAATGACCAGTTTGAAGAGCGTATAGGAGAAGAAAGAACAAATGGGGGGGATTAGTGGTTTATTGAGCGCGGTATCTCTGCTGGGATACGTGCTTTTTGTCGTAGGGGTTGCGCTCGTTGTTGTCGCTGTATCTCAGGGGCGTTCTCCACGCAGTGGGATTCTGCTGGCGGGTTTCGGTCTGGTCTTCGGTGTCGTCCTGAGCATTGTCAGCGGCGGCGTGCTGATTGTTGAACCGACACAGGTCGCCGTGGTGACTAACACCCTCAATGGTACGCTGGAAGAGCCGGAACGGACTTCTGGTACGACCGTGATTGTCCCGATTATCCAGCAGGCGACACTGTATGATGTACGTCAGCGCGAGTATACGATGGCGGCAGTCGGCAGTGAGGGCGCACGTCCTGATGACGATGCAGTCGCTGCGACCACGATTGACGGTCAGCAGGTTCAGGTCGATATCACCATCATCTATTCACTGGACCGCACCGAAGCCAATACCATTCACCTGCGCTGGGGCAAAGACGAAAATGGCCTTGATGCCTATATCGAAGGGTTTATTCGCCCCACCGCCCGGACGGTTGTCCGTGATGTGATCGCTCAGTTCGAAGCCGAAAGCATTTACGGTGCTCAGCGTGTCGAGATGCAGACGCTGATGGCTGAGGCGATGCGGGATGAAATGGCGCAGGAAGGTCTGCTGCTGTCCAGCTTCCTCGTGCGCGGTCTCGCATTCTCACCGGAGTTTACAACCGCGATTGAGCAGAAGGAAATCGCCCAGCAGAATGTCCAGCGGGCGCAGCAGGAAGCTCAGGAAGCACGTACACGGGCCGAAGGTCAGCGTGACGCCGCCATTCTTCAGGCTGAAGGTGAACGCGATGCGGCCATCGCACGGGCTGAAGGTCAGGCACAGGCGCTGGCACTGGTCAGCGAACAGATTGCCCAGAATCCGTCACTGCTTCAGTACGAGTACATCCGCAACCTGTCGGATAATATCGAGATGATTCTGCTGCCAGCTAACAGTCCGTTCCTGTTCGATATGCAGTCGCTGGGTGGAAGCCAGAATTTCAACTTCCCGCAGAACCAAACACCGGACTCCACACCGGCTCCGTAAGCCTGTGTCCTCCGCTGCTGTGAGCCTGTAAGATTCGCAGACGAAGATGCGTCTGAAGTATCAGTAAAAGGAAACACCCTGACGTTGAAGGGTGTTTCTTTTTGGAAACCTTATGAGCTTTATTGAACCCTTAAAAACCCACAATTGAAAATGGGCAGTGCCTTCACTATACTCACTGGTGTGATACGCTGGTGCTGCGGCGTTGACATTCGATCTTCGAAATCTGAACGCTATGTTCTAACCAAGCGAAAAGAACCATGACAATCCATGAAAAAACGCTCCATACGCTGGAGCTGGACAAGATACTCCACCGCCTTGCCGATTACACCACGTTTTCGGCGGGTGCGGATCTGGCGCGTGACCTTCGGCCTTCGGTTGACCTCGATGAAGTGAAAACCTGGCAGCGGGAAACGCAGGAAGCCCGTAAGCTGTTTGAAAACAAGACCAATGTCAGCATGGGTGGTGCGCGTGATGTGCGCGATGTGGCGATTGCCGCGCAGCGTGGGGCGATGATCGATGCCTCGACGCTGCTGGATGTTCGCTCGACACTGCGCCGCGCGACGACACTCAAGCGTACATTGGGCCGGATGAAAAACCATTATCCGCTGCTGGCCGAACTGATGGAAGAAGTCGAGGAATGCGGCGATCTTCAGGACGCCATCGCCTCAGCCATTGACGATAACGGCGAGATCAAGGACAGCGCCAGTGCCAAACTGGCCGTGATCCGCCGTGATATGCAGATCTCGTTTGACCGCCTGCAAACCAAGCTCAACCGGCTGGTTTCTTCGCCGTCGAAGTCGATCTATCTTCAGGAAGCCATTATCACCATGCGTAATGGCCGCTATGTTGTCCCGATCAAGGCCGATAACAAGGGCAAGATCCCCGGCATCATTCACGACTCGTCGTCTTCCGGTGCGACACTGTTCATCGAGCCGCTGGAAACGGTGGAACTCAACAACCAGTGGCGCGAAATGCAGCTCGAAGAGGAAAAGGAAATCCGCCGCATCCTGATGGCCCTGACCGATCAGGTTGGTGAGGTGTCAGAGGAAATCGTGCGGACGGTCGAAGTGCTGGCGTATCTGGATCTGGTGTTTGCCAAGGCTCACTATGCCGATGCACTCAAGGCCGTGGAGCCGGTGATGGTTCCTTTCCGCCCGAAAGCCGCGAATCACCCCGGCAGCACGATTGAGCTGAAGGGGGCGCGGCATCCGCTGCTTTCCGGCAATGTCGTACCGATTGACGTGGAATATGATGAGGACACATGGGTGCTGGTCATCACCGGGCCGAATACCGGTGGGAAGACGGTTTCGCTGAAAACGGTCGGCACCATGACCCTGATGGCCCAGTGTGGGCTGCATCTGCCCTGTGAAGAAGCCAAACTCTCGGTGTTCGAAGGCGTGTTTGCGGATATCGGGGATGAGCAGAGCATTGAGCAGTCGCTCAGTACCTTCTCGTCGCATATGACCAACCTGATCAGAATTCTTGACGAATGCGATACCCGCAGCCTCGTGATCCTCGATGAGATGGGCGCGGGTACTGATCCGGCGGAAGGCTCGGCGCTGGCACGTGCCATCCTGACCTATCTGCTGGAGCGTGGTGTAACGACAATGGTCACGACGCATCATCCCGAACTGAAGATCTACAGTGTCGAGACGCCGGGTGTGCGCAACGCCAGTGTGGAATTCGACCTCGAAACGCTGGCCCCGACCTATCGTTTGATCGTCGGCCTGCCGGGACGTTCCAACGCGCTGGCGATTGCCAAGCGGCTCGGACTCAAGCAGGAAATCATCGACTCGGCACGCGGGATGGTCGCGATGGAAGATCTGATCGCCGACGATCTGCTGGACGAAATCCACCGCACCCGTGAAGCGCTGCGTCGTCAGCATGCGGAGAGCGAAGACATCCGCCGGGAAATTGAAACCCAGCGTGACCAACTTCAGGCGCGGCTCGATAAAATCGAGGATGAGCGGCGCGATGTGATTAACGCCGCCCGTCGTAACATGGAAGGCGAAATGGAAGAGATGCGCCGGGATATCCGCCGCCTGCGCAACGACCTGCGCACGGCAGGGCTTCCGCTGGAAAATCTGCGTGCCGTGCAGGAAGCCGCCGACCGCATCGCGAGTGCTGCACGTCAGCCTGTAGAGAATTCACCGGAGACGCCGGAGCGCCGCGACGACTGGAAGCCGCGTCTGGGAGATAATGTCTGGCTGGAGACGCTGAACGCCGAAGGCATTGTCACGGAACTGGATGCGACCGACGCCGTCGTACAGGTGGGATCGCTGCGGGTACGTGCCGCGCTGCACGAACTTCAGAAGCGCAAGAAGAGCGAAAAGCGCACCCGTGAGCGCGGCCATGTCCGCCAGTATGAACCCGTCGCGACCGGTATCTCACGCGGTAAATCTCCCGGTATGGAACTGGACCTGCGCGGTCAGCGTGTCGAGGAATCGATTGAGCAGCTCGAAGCCTATATCGACGCGGCCTATACTGCCGGACTGCCGTTCGGGCGGATCATTCACGGGAAGGGCACCGGCGCACTGCGCAAGGCCGTCCGTGAATATGTCGAGAGCCATGCATTGGTCTCCAAAGTCGAGACCGGACATCCGAACGAGGGTGGGGACGGCGTCACCGTGATCCACATGGTGCCGATCAACTAACTCTGGTCCAACCTGTGAAGACAGAAGCAGTGAGAGAACCGTCTCGCTGCTTTTTGTTTCCGGCGGATGAATCAGATGATCGATCTGGTCAGGGATCTCAACGAACTGCCGCTTTGCATTTCGGCAATCACACCATAAGATAAAGTCTGACTGATTGTTACTTTACGCATTGATTATGAACATATGCTTCGCACGCTGCTTTCTATTCTGCTAGGTCTTGTCATCGGGACTGCCATCGGTTTATATCTGGGATGGGTGCAGTTCCCGGTTGAATATATCAACAGCCCCGCCAGCCTTCTGGCACAGCAGTATAAGGACGAGTACACGGTGATGATCGCCAAAGGCTTTCTCGCGGATCGCGATGGGCTGGGGGCGATTCAGCGGCTGAGTGTGCTGGGGGTCGATAATGTTCCGGATTATGTGCAGCGCACTGCCGAGCGTTTTATCACCAATTCCCGCGAGATCCAGTCGATTCGCCATCTGATCGCACTGTCTGAAGGGCTGGGGCGCACTTCGCCGCTGTTCGAACAGTATCGTGCGGTGGAAGTACCGGGTCAGGGGCAGCCATGACCGACTCATTTCAGACAACCCAACAAACGCGTGAGTCGCGTGAACAGCGCCGCCGCAGTCGTTATGAGCGTCCCCGTCGTTCGTTTTCATGGGTAGGATTGTTCTTTGGGATTCTGCTTGGCATCGGCGGCGGAGTCTTCTTTGCATGGAATATCGCACCGGCTGAGGAATTCGACACGGAGCCGTGGCAGTTGAACCGTGCGGATCAGGCCAATTACGCTATAGCCGCTGTCCTTGCCTATGCCTATGACGGTGATCTGGGACTTGCCATCCGACAGTTGAATACCCTGCGCCCGTCGGTGGACCCGATCCAGTTTGTGGCGGACATCACCTGTGATCTGGCACGCAGCGGCTATGTCAGCAGTAACAGCGGCCTGAATGCGATCCGCACTGCCATGCGCTTCTATCAGCTTCAGGGGCGTGCTGGCTGCGCGGATGACCTCATCCCGGCAGTGCAGGAACCGGTCGAGACCGAAGAGATACGGGTTCTGCCGTCACCGACGCTGCCACCGCCGCCGACTAAAACCCCGACCCCGATTGTCACCATCGAAGCGACCGGTACACCTGATGCACCGATTGTGGCGCTGACTCCGCAGCAGCAGACCGGCTTTCAGATTGTGCGGCTGGAACCGTTCTGTGATCCGCTGTTTTCCGGTGTAATCGAAGTGTATGTGCAGAATGGTTCCGGCGGGCCGATGCCGGGACAGCGCGTCCGTGTTCAGTGGGCGGATGGCAGCAGCGTCTTTTTTACCGGACTGAACAGCCTGCGTGGACTGGACTATGCCGATTTCCAGATGGAAGCGGGCAAGCAGTACGTGATCGATATGCCCAGCCAGTCGGACCCATCCACCACACCGATTATCGCGGAAACCTGCGAGACGGCGGAAGGTTCAGCACTGCGCTCGTATCGGGTCGTGTTCCGTCCGCTGTTCTAGCTGTTTATGGGCTGAGGCTGTCAAGGGAACGGGTAGAGGTAAAGCGCAGTTCGGCTGCGGTTTCTGTCCGGGGTTCTGACCACAACAGGTAGCGCTGACCCTCTGCATCACCATACAGCGCGGGTAGGCCGATCAGCGGTGTATCCAGCCGGACGACACTCTGAAAATCGGTGAAGCGCTGACCATCCCATGTGACCAGTCCAAGCTCATCGTCAATCATCGCGGCAGCGGTCAGTGTTGGGCTGGCAGGGGATGCGGTCAGCCATGCGAGTGCGCGGCGTGAACCGTCGGATGCCCCGGTCTCCGCCACGACAGGGAGTGTCATCCCGCCGGGGTTAAGCTGTGCGACGCTGAGATAGGTCTGCGGTCTGTGGTTCGGCAGCAGCGTATTCCAGATCAGGATAAAGTGATCGCCTGCCGCCATGACGTTAAACTTCACCTGTAATTCACCCGGCTGCGGGATCATCCCTTCACCTAATGCGTATATTTCGCCCAGCACGCCTGACTCAAAGCGGCCAGCATAAATCATGTGTGTGACAGGGTGCATCCAGAACAGGATCATCCGATCGTCAGCGCTTTGCACCAATACTGGATGATCGGCATCGGTGGTCATCAGTGCGTTGGGCTGAGGGCGTCCAAATGCGTCGATCTGTTGGGCGTAGAGGCGGCTTTCGAGGGCGCTGCCGGTGCTCCATACCACCCACAGGCCGCCGTTTTCGGTTTGCAGCGCTGTATAGCGGTGCGTCACCTGATCCGAAATGCGATTTGGCCCCCGCAGCAGAGTGTGCGGCTCGGTAAAGATGGCGGAATAGAGTCGATATGTCTGGGTGGCGCTGTCTTCATCCAGATACAGAAGCTGGGCGGTATCCTCTGCCGCAGGCCACAGTGTCAGGTCATGCGGTGCGAAGGGGTTCAGCGGCAGCGCGGCGGCATCCGACATGCCGACGGCGGTGAGATGCCGCACATCCTGATGGACACCGGCGGCATCTGAGGCGACCCATGCAAATGCAAAACGATCACTGAGCGCGGCGAAGGCCGGGGCATCAAGCTGCGGGGCGTAGCTCACCGTGTATACCGGCCCCCATGCCGACTGTGGCAGCGGTGTCGGTGTCGGCGCTGGAAGCGGCGCAGGTGTACAGGCGGAAACCGCACAGACCACGACAACCGCCATAGCGATCCACAGTGTGACAGCCATCGACGGCCTGAAACATCCCCTTGAGCGCATCAGCCGCCAACTGTGGCTATATTTCGGTGAGAGCGACAAGATCTTCCGGCCCGGTGTACCGGATCATCTGCGGGGCGAAGTAGGCGATATTTCTGACGATGTACTGGGCGACATTCCATGTCACGTTGGAAAAAACGACTTCCTGATTGCCGTAGTAAATGCCGACATGATAGCGTTCGCCACCCACCACCAGATTTTTGACCAGCCAGCCTGCTGGTCCGGCGGCTCTGGCGGCTTTGGCGACTTCCACTTCTTCGATGAGCTGCCACGGCAGTGCCTGCCCATGCGCGACCAGTTCTGCACCATAGGCGTCGAAATGATCCGTCAGATAGCGCTTTTCGGCATCGGTCATCTGATCGGTGTTGGGATGATAGTTAATCCGCTGCAGGTAGGTCATCTTTGTGTCTCAATCTCTCGATGATCAGTCAGGTTTCAGTCAGCGATCAATCAGCGTCGTTGGTCTCGTCGGTGTCCACGGATACGCTGTCTGTAGAACCACCCGCAGCATCAGGGACGACTTCGACCACGATGGTGGTTTCCTGTCCGGCGATGCCGGTGGGGCGGTAAGCGATAACGCTCAGGCTGTGATTGCCGACACCTTCCGCCAGCCAGTTCATCGTCACGCGGTAGATCTTCTCGTTGCCGCTGTCAGTTTCGCCGGTTTGCAGTAGCTGACCATCCACCAGAAATTCGACCTTCGAGATGCCAACCGTCTCGTCCTGCGCCACGATATCGACATCCATCAGTGCGCCTTCGATCACGGTGGCACGGTTGGGCGGAGAGAGAAACTCGACGCGGGGCAGGTCCGGTGTCGCTGCCGGAGTAGTATTCTGCTGTGATGGCATCAGGTTGCAGGCCGAGAGCAGCCCGACGAGCAACGTCATGATTGCAACTGTGCACAGCCTGACAATATCAGTGGTGCGGTGATTCAGGTTTAGCAGTCGGCGCATGCAAAGTGCTTTCCGGATTCTTCAATGCCAATCCACTGGTTGAAGGGGAAGTGCCATTCGCGGTCGGTTTCATCATCGGCCACGCGCACCTCCACCACAAACCAGCCGGAGTCGGCTGTGCCATCATGCCCGACACAGCAGCGAGTGAGTTCGCCCAGATCCGGGACTTCCAGGATGAATTTATCGACACTGTCCGCCTCGAAGGCGAAGATGTCCTTGGCTGGCAGGTGAATCGACTCCGTCTTGCCTTCGGTCCCGTAAAGCTGGATGAACACATTCGAATCAGTGCCAGCCAGCGCTTCGCCGCCAGTATGAATCCAGATGGAGTAAGTGTTGAGCTTCACAATTGCAGTCCTGAACTCAAAAGTAATGATGGTTGATTATCGTGACAACCTCGCGCGGATGCAAGCGACAGATGTGTCCTGCGGCTTACTGTGATGCCTTATCCTCGAAGACATCAGCGGCAATCGGCAGTCCTTCCAGCGCCATGATCTTCAGCGCGTTGGTGGTCGGGCTGGGGCCGTGATGCAGGTGGTAATCGAAGTGCATACGTCCCTCGCGGATGTCTTCCCGAAAGTGCAGGTTGCTGACCTGTTCCAGTTCGTCGGCAAGCTGTGTGAGTTCGAGATCATGGGTGGAGATCAGGCCGAGGCCGTAGTGACGGGTCAGGGCGCGGATGTATTCGCGGCTGCCGATCAGCCGTTCGCGGTTATTGGTCCCTTTGAAGATCTCGTCGATCAGGAAGAAGACTGGTGGAAGCTGCTGCTGGTCACTGGTCTCGACCGCATCCAGCAGGGCGCGGAGCCGCTTGACCTCAGCATAGAAGTAAGAGATCCCATCGATCACCGAGTCACTGACGCGGATACAGGTAAACAACTGGAAGATGCCGGTGTGCAGCCTGTCCGCCGCGACGACTCCGCCCGCATAGGTCAGGCAGAGGTTGACGCCGAGTGTGCGCAGGAAGGAACTTTTGCCGGACATATTCGAGCCGGTCACAATCACGACTTTACCGATGCCGGCGAGCGTAAAGTCATTGGTCACCCGTGCTTCCTGCGGGATCAGCGGATGTCCGATGCGCTGTGTCTCAATACCGGTTTCACGGTCGATCTGCGAGAAGGTATAGCCTGGATTGAGATAGGCGAACGCGGCCAGTGTATTCAGCGCCTCGATCTCGTAAAACGTCTCCAGCCAGTCCGGCAGGATGGTGCTGAGTTCATGCACCTGCTTTTGAAGCAGATAGGCGAACAGGACATCCCATGGCATCACGGTGTTAAGCCACAGCCACAGCACCGGATTGCGGCTGAGGCTCATGCCGGAGACGATCCACTTCACGCGCTGAAACTGGCTTGATGGTCGGCGTGTGCTGTCCCTGAACGGCTGACAGAGGGCCGCCAGCTCACTGTTCGCCGAATATGAGTAGGTTTCCAGTGATTCAAATGCCGCCGCCATCCGTTCGAGTTCAGATTGCAGCGAGAGGCTGCGGCTGAACAGATCCCCCATGCCGCGCAGGGTCAGCAGCATCAGCGTCCAGTAAGCGACGACCGAGGTGATCCAGTACTGCGGCAGGATGTCCAGCGCATCCAGTGCAAATAAGACCAGATTGAGCGCCGCCAGCCCGAGTAACAGCGCAACCTGCCAGCCTTGTACCCGTGATCCTGCCAGATGGCGCAGCCAGTTCAGGATGGCGTCACCATCCCAGCGCGGGTTTGCGCCGCGCCGGTGCAGATTGGGTTCCCGCATTGCCAGCGCCAGCCGTTCACGAAAGCTGGTGAGGGGAATCAGTTCGCGCACCAGCGCCTGCCGCCGGAGAATCGATGGCGCATCAGGCAGGGTTTGCAGCAGCCACTCTGACAAACGTCGGCTGCCCCCGACCGAGCCGGTGGTATCGAGCAGGCGGTACAGCGAGTAGTCGCCGAGGATGTCCAGATCATAGGCGAAGGGATGCGTCGCCTCGACCGGAATCGTTACCTCGTCTGGCAGGGCGTTCCAGTGAAGTTGAAGCCGCGCCAGTGCCTCGTATTTCAGGCGCTGCCAGATCGCCATCCGGTCGGCGGCACGCTGGACGCGCCGATGAATGGCAACCAGTATACCGAAGATCACAAATGAGACGATCAGCACCAGTGTCCCGACCGTATTGGAGTTGCTGTAGCCTATGAAGGTCGCGATGAAGCCTGCGACGAAAGTCAGTAAGCGCCAGCGGGTGAGATTCGAACTGCGCTGAAGGATGTCATCCCGGCGGGCGCTCAGCCGGGTGATCTGCCGTTGATGGGCATGGATTAATGTCTGACGGGTTCTCAAGAAGATGATCCTGAATCGGGTGCAGATTGCTGATCGGATACGATGAACCGCTTCATCATAGCGCTAATCGAAGCTGCACTCTACCGTAAAACTGCAAATTAGGTGATAATATTCGTTATGCCCTGTTTGTCAGGATAATAGGAGGTGCCAGCGTGGTCGTGAGTGAGGCAGTACTCACACCGCGTGTTATTGCCAACCTGATACGGCTCGATTGAAACGGTTTGAGTCAGCGACACGCGAAAAGCCCCTGTCTTTTCCGTTTTCCCCTTTCATCACCCTATCAGATCATTACAAACGTGGAGATACTACATGGCGTTTGAGGCAGTAAACGCGAAAGTGAATATCCCGGATCTCGAGCAGGAAGTGCTCGATTTCTGGCGTCGAAACAAGATCTTCGAACGCTCGGTCAAAGAGCGCGAAGGTCGTCCCTTATATGTGACCTATGAAGGCCCCCCTACGGTCAACGGTCGTCCGGCGGTGCATCATGTGCTGGCGCGTGCCTTCAAGGATATGTACCCGCGCTATAAGACCATGCGCGGCTATTACTGCCTGCGTAAGGGTGGGTGGGATACACACGGTCTGCCCGTCGAGATCGCACTCGAAAAAGAACTCAATCTGCCCGACAAGCATGCGATTGAGTCCTATGGTGTGGCAGAGTTCAACGAAAAAGCCCGTGCCAGTGTGCTTCGGAATATCACCGACTGGGAAAAATTCACGGAGCGCATGGCGTACTGGACCGATCTGGATAACGCCTATGTGACGTTCACCAACGATTACATCGAGAGCGTCTGGTGGATTCTCAAGCAGCTCTCTGAAAAGGACCTGATCTATAAAGGCTTCAAGGTCGTTCCGTTCTGCACGCGCTGCGGCACGCCTCTGAGCAGCCATGAAGTTTCGCTCGGCTACGACGAAGTGACTGACCCGAGTGTCTATGTGCGCTTCCCGCTGCGGGATAAGCCCGGCGTCTACTTCCTCGCATGGACGACGACTCCCTGGACGCTTCCCGGCAATGTCGCGCTGGCGGTGGGTGCAGATATCGACTATGTTCAGGTCGAAGGCCCCACGCTGCATGGTGAAGGCACCGAACAGTTGATTCTGGCCGAAGCCGCCCTCGAACGTGCGCTGGAAACGCCGGAAAATTACACCGTCGTGAAGCGCTTCAAGGGCAGGGATCTGGCGGGGATGCACTATAACCCGCTGTACACCTTCATGCCGGCTGAAGAAGATCACGCCTACGTCGTCACCGGGGATTTCGTCAGCACCGAAGATGGTACTGGCATCGTCCATATCGCCCCGGCCTTCGGTGCAGACGACCTTGAAGTCGGCAAGAAGTACGGCCTTCCCGTACTGCGCACCGTTCATCAGAACGGGACGTTCATCGATGCCGTCACGAAATTCCGTGGGATGTGGTTCAAGGAAGCCGACCCTGAGATCGTCCGTGATCTCAAGGAACGCGGCCTGCTGTATAAATCCCGCAAGTATACGCATAACTATCCGCACTGCTGGCGTGACGGCACGCCGCTGATGTATCTCGCCCGTGATTCATGGTTCATCGCGACTACGAAGAAGCGCGACGAGATGATCAGGCTCAACCAGACCATCAACTGGGTCCCCGGCCATGTCCGCGACGGACGTTTCGGTAACTGGCTGGATGAACTCAAGGACTGGGCGCTGGGCCGTGAGCGCTACTGGGGGACGCCGCTTCCCATCTGGGTGGACGATGTCACTGGCGATACACTGACGGTCGGCAGTGTGGCGGAACTGAGCGAACTGGCAGGTCGCGACCTGTCGGATCTGGATCTGCACCGTCCGCATGTGGATAACATCACCTTCCCGAATCCCAAGGGGACCGGTGGGACCATGCGCCGCGTGCCGGATGTGATTGACGTATGGTTCGACAGTGGCTCGATGCCGGTCGCGCAGTGGGGCTACCCGCTGCACAATCAGGAGATGTTCGAGGAGCAGTATCCGGCGGATTATATCTGCGAAGCTGTTGACCAGACTCGCGGCTGGTTCTATACGCTGCACTCGATCAGCACGATGGTATTCGACAGCGTCGCCTTTAAGAATGTCGTCTGCCTCGGCCTGATCCTCGACGCCAACGGCGAGAAGATGTCCAAGAGCAAGGGCAATATCATCGACCCGTATGATGTGATGAACACGCACGGGGCCGACGCTATGCGCTGGTATATGTACTCCGCCGCGCAGCCGGGTGATTCCCGACGGTTCTCGATGGATCTGGTCGGCGATGTCGTCAAGAAGTTCTGGTCCACTTTGTGGAATACCTACAGCTTCTTTGTGACCTACGCCAATCTCGATGGCTGGACACCGGACGCCAAGGCCCCGGCGGTTAAGGATCGTGACATCCTCGATCAGTGGGCATTGGCAGAACTGCACAATCTGGTGCGGGATGTGACCAACGCCTATGACCGCTATGACGCGCCCGGTTCGACCCGTCCGGTGCAGGCGTTCGTCGAACAGCTTAGCAACTGGTACGTCCGCCTGAGCCGCCGCCGCTTCTGGAAGGGTGAGAATGATGCTGACAAGTTCGGCGCTTATGCCACCCTCTACGAATGCCTGCTGACCGTCTCGAAGCTGATCGCCCCGGCCATGCCGATGCTGAGTGATATGCTGTATCGCGGTCTGACCGTCGGCATCGATAAGAATGCGCCGGAAAGCGTGCATCTGGCCGACTGGCCGGAAGTCAACGAAGCGCTGGTCAATCAGCGTCTGCGTGACGAGATGGATGTGGTGCAGAAGCTCGTCAGCCTTGGCCGCGCCGCCCGTGAAAACGCCGAACTCGGTGTGCGTCAGCCGCTGGCCGCCGCGCAGTTCGTCACCCGTGAAAAATGGGAAGCCGAAGCGCTGGAGAAACTGGGCGATCTGATCAGAACCGAGTTGAACGTCAAGCAGATCGTCTCGCTGAAGGACGCCGATGAAGTGGTCACTTTCAGCCTGAACCCGATCCCGCGTCTGCTCGGTAAAAAGTTCGGGCAGGAATTCCCGAAAGTACAGAAGGCGCTGCGCGAAGGTGATCCGAAGCAGGTACGTGCATGGGCGCAGGCGCTCCGCCGTGGTGAGAACATCACCGCTGAGGTGGACGGCAAGACCTACGAAGCGACACCTGAAGAGGTCGAGGTGCTCCAGGGTGCTGCTCAGGGCTTCGCAGTCGCAGAGGAAGCCGGATATCTCGCCGCCCTGGATACCACCCTGACCGAGAGTCTGATTCAGGAAGGGCTGGCGCGTGAAGTCGTCCGCCGTATCCAGAGCACGCGCAAGGATGCTGACTTCGAGATCGAAGACAAAATCGACATCGTCTACAGCGCCAGCGAAAAGCTCAGCGCGGCGATCCAGCAGTTTGCTGATTACATCCGCGAAGAGACGCTTGGTGCATCGCTCAAGGAAGGGGAAGCAAAGAACGGCTTCTTCCGGGCGGAGTTCGCGCCGAATGACGATCCAAAGCAGGATACCTCGATCCGGGGCGAAAAGCTTACCATCGGTGTCAAGCGCGTCAAACAGCAGGCGAAGTAGCTGAAACCCCATCTCTGAACGCCAGCAGCTTTGATAAGGGCCGGATTCTTCCGGTCCTTATCTTTTATGCATATCATGCAGGGCGAGGTTCTTCCCGCCCATCTGCATCCACAGTTTGATAATGTTCAGGATATTCGCAAACCTTCTATAAAAAAGTGCCAAAGGTAAAGCAGGGTGATTTGTACATCTTCCTGCTTTATTTTTATCTCCACGCCGCGGAATTAGTTATAATCACCAATGCATGATCTATTCATTTGGGAATTGTTTCTAAAACATCTTCTCACGATGTCTTCTAAAATGATCGGAGTGTTCAGAGCCACTGTTAAATCACACTAACGCCTTTTCTCTATGTCTATTTATGACAACAGATTGGCGCAATGGGGCAGAATTGGAAAAAGATGACCGAGAATAACGCTGTATCGTTACAATCTGTACTTCAGTTTGCAACACCCATTGATACCATGCTGGTCGCAGGTTCGGCAGATACTCAGGTCAACTGGTGCGTGACCGTCCGCGCACAGCCCCCCGCCTTCCCCGATATTTATGGGGGCGAACTGGCGCTTGTCTCGCTGGATCTGCTGCGCAACTATGACAGCCGCATCACCCTCACCGAGGTTATTAACAGTCTGGCAGAGGCAGGGATCAGCGCCATCGCCGTCCGTGAAGAGATCCCACCGTCTGCGATTGAAGCCGCACAGCAGCAGCAGATTGGCCTGCTGCGCCTGCCAGACAGCAGTCATCTCCCAAATGTCGAGCGTGCCGTCAATAAGCTGATCGCCAATCAGGAAGCGCAGTTCACGCAGCGGGCGATCGAAATCCAGCGGCAGCTCACACGGCTGGCGGCGGAAAATCGCGATCTGACCAGTCTGCTTCAGGTGATCGCCGGGGCGACTGCCAAACCGGTCGTCGTCCATGACGATGCCGGTGTGCTGATGTCACAGGTTTATCCAAGTACCATGCGCCGTGCCATGAGCAATGGACGCGGTGGCGGTGTCAGCCTGCCATACAGCGCCTTCCAGAACTGGCTGAATCGTGAAGCCCCCACCACACAGGGCGCGATTGTCCCCAGTCCTATCGGACAGACGACCCTGCTGAAAGTTGAAAAACGCATCGCCGGTTATCTGACACTTGTCGGCAGCCAGCCGGAGTTAAATGACTTCGACCGTATGGTCCTCACCTATGGGGCTGATGTCTGCGCCATCGAACTGGCGAAATCGCGTGCGATTGCATCTGCTGTCGAGCAGGCCCGCGGAGACTGGATTCAGATGTGGTTAAGCGGTACACCCGTCGATGACGATCTGCTGATGACCCGCGCCCAGCAGAGTGGATTTTCGCCGTCTGCACAATATCTGGTGGCCGTTTACCGTGCGACAACCCGCGCCGGGACTTCACTGCCGCTGGAGTCACTGCTGTCCTTCGTGCGTGACGACATGGTGCGCCGTCAGATCAATGGTGCGGTCGGTCAGTATGTCGATGTCATGGTCGTCCTCTATCCGGTCGAGAACGAAGGGCGTGTGGACCGTCTGCGTGAGCTGATCGAGGAAACGCGCATTCAGCTCTCGAACCGTTCACCCTCAGGGCTGGTGATGGCCGGAGTCAGCCGTCCGGTGCAGGAACTCCACTCACTGCGTGAAGCCTATCGCGAAGCCAAGGACGCATTAAGCATCGCGCAGGAACTGGGCGAACACGAAACCACCACCTTTTACAGCGATCTGAAGCTGTATCAGTTCCTCCTGTCGCTGAAAGACCGCAGTCTGGAACCGCTGCGCCGTTTTTATGAAGAGGCGCTGTATCCGCTGGTGGAGCATGACGAGCGTAAACAGGGTGAACTGCTGCGCACCCTGAACGGCTTTTTCGAGGCCAATGGTAATCTGGCGAAAGCCGCGACTGATCTGGCCGTGCACCGTAATACGCTGGTCTACCGGCTGGACCAGATCAGCAAGCTGACCGGCATGAATCTCGATGATGCCGATAACCGTCTGATTCTGCATCTGGCACTGAAGGTCCAGCGCGTGCTGGCGACCATGCCGCTGTAGGGCAGGGCACTGTTCATTACATCCCATACGTAGCAAGTTAAGCAAATTACACATTTGAAAACAGGCATGTATCGGTCAAAAACCTCACCTCTTAACTGCTACAGCAAATAATGCTGCCTTCGCATCGCCTGTTTTCTCCCTTCCCTCGGAGCGAACGACGGATGCTCTTTCCGTCGGCAGCGAGTGGGGGAAGGGTCGGGGATGGGGTGCTTTTCCGCCCTAAAACCCTTAACTTGGTGCATATGGGCCACTCTTCATGACACCCTCACACAGCGGATAATGCGCGTCCAGGCATCGTCCGTTACAATCTGGTTTGATCTGTCGGTCGTCACCGGCCGTCAGACTCAGTGCAGGCTGGCAGGGCACAGGTGAGGTGATTGGATGGCATCAGAAGCGATTGAGGCATTCCGGCAGCAGATCGCAGTGTGGAGCGAACAGCTCCGCCTTCATTTGTTACAGCTTCAGGTATCAGCAGCATCATCACCGGAGGCGGCCTTGAATCCGGCGGAAACACGGGCACTGGTGGCCGGTGTGGTGCGTCAGTTGGAGCAGATGCAGCGGCAGGTGATGGTCGAAATTGATCTGCTGAATCAGCGCTATCAGCACGAGATCAGCGCGGCTCCGTTCTGGCGTCGTCCCCTTTTACAGCGCAGGCAGACCGCCGAAGCATCCTCCTACCGTGAAGTGATTCTGCTGATCGAACGCGTCCTGCTGGCTGCATCCAGCATCACGGAGAGCGTCTCAACCTTATCATCTGTCGAGGCTGCCAGCCCCGCCGAGACACCACTGCCGTCCGAGCCAGAACCGGAACCCACACCGGAAACCGGCACACAGCTTCAGGGTGTGTTGGATGATTTTCAGGACGACGAATCCGAACCCATCCATGAGCTTTCTCTGCTGGAAGACCGGCTCCGTGAACTGGCACTTCACTGGAAGTGGCGGCTGGATACCACGCGCACCCTGCTGGAATCGCCTGAACTGTCGCCGGAACGCATCGCCTACATTCGCGGTATCCAGACCACCGCATGGAATATCCTTCAGGATCTTTCCGAACTGCTCGATGATGACTCAATTGCCCGATAACCATTGCCTTTTGTGGGCTGGTTCTGCGAAACGGCAAATCCTTAATTTGATCTAATCGGCAAGTGCGGTTATGCTATTGAATATATCCCAAATTATCCCAAGTATTGAGTCATGGCGTGGCGTTTGCACCTCACCAATCAGAGCGTACAGCAGCTCGATATTCTTGACGGTCAGGCTGGAAAAGCCTCTCTGCTGGCGGCATGGTGGCGGCGGGACCGCGTCACCTATTACGACCTTCAGCGTGGCACGATGATCGCCGATGAGGTGATCGAGTTCCCCGAAGTGGATGACCGCAATACGCTGGCGTGGCACGAGTTCATCCAGTCCCTGCGCGCCCCCAATGATGCGCCGCTTCCCAAAATCAGAACTGCCTTCGAGACCATTTACCGCGCATCGTCTGGCGAGACAGTGCTGTATCAGTCCGGGCCAGCCGAAATCTATGCTCATCTGACCTATGGCAGCGACGAGGTTCGTCTGGATGTACGTGGGACGCGCACGCTGAGCCGCCTTGCACTCGACTCGACGGGTGAGTATGTCGCCGGGTTGGATAACAAAGGCAAGCTCCATCTTTATCGCGGGGAAAAACGGCTGGGGATGTACTCGCTTCAGCTTAATATCGTGGATGGGCTGATACCGTCGCTGGCGATTGCACGTAAGGCCGCGGTGATCTTTGCCAGTGATGGCCGCAGCATCGTCAAGGCCAGTGCCTCTGGCAGCGTCTTGCAGCGCATCGCCACCCATTTCGACATTGGCAGTCTGATCTGTTCACCGGATGGACAGTGGATCGCTGTGACCGATCTTGAGTCAGGCGTGGTGCGGGTGTACTCCGGCACGGATCTCAGCCTGTGCTATCAGCGCTTCGCCATCGACCTGTTAGCCAATGCGCGTCAGCTTCAGCTTCTGGCCGATCTTCCCCCTGTAGCGGTCGCGCCCAATACGATGGCAATTGCCGATGATGGCACACTGGCCTTCGCGCTGTCCGGTATCCTGTGTGTCACCTCACTGGACGAAATGATCCAGGTCCAGCCGAGCAAAGCCGAGCACCAGCGTTTCTGATCGCAGCAGCACTTTGCAGTATTCCTTCGAGAGTTTGAAAACTCTAACCGCACAGTGAGAACATCTGTGCTATACTGTAATGTCCTGCACCTTAACATCGTATCCTTGTTGCTGCCGCACAAAATTTTTGTGCGGCAGCAGCAGCTAGCAGCGTATTTACGCTGCAACTCAGTCATCGCCGCTCATTTTGAGGTAGGAATGGTTGCGGCAGCACATAAATTTTTTGTGCTGCTGTTGCCGCTGCAAGCAGATTTGAACCTGAACATCTGAACATAGACCCGGCTTGCAGCAGCATTATGCTGCTACAGGCACTATTCTGCTGCAAAATGATGCAATACATACACAACATGTACAGGCACTCATAAGGCCCGGATGATTCCGGCCCCATGTGCAAACTTATGAACAAGGGTCACAGTTCGCTGCAATCCCACATGAAACCGCAGCGGTCACAGCGGACCTTGCAGGCGCGGCGGTAGGTTGGCGCTGTGCAGTTGGGGCAGACAGTCGAGAGGGTGTAATTCGGCAGTGGAGGTGGTATCCGCACCACCGACGGTTCGGCATCAGTCTGTGATGGCAGGTGGCTGTCCGGCGTAGGTTTGTCAGGTTTCATCAGTGCGTTTTTACCCACATTACAGCGATATAAAGCAAAACAGGCGGTGCTTTTCGAGGATTATCGATAAAGCACCACCTGTGATAAGAGAGGCGACGGTGGGAATCGAACCCACGATCAAGGTTTTGCAGACCTGCGCATTACCACTTTGCTACGTCGCCAGATAGGTTGCATTATAGCCACAGCCTGCCCTGCTGACAAGGTGCGTTTATCCGGCTGATGGGATTTGCTTCAGCCGTTCTGCAATCTGCTCGGCAGCAATTTCGGCTTCGACGCTGAAATTGTACATCGCGCCGCGTCCCTGATAGAACACGCCGACCAGATAAAGGCCGGGATAGCCCTGCACTTCGCGCCCGTTGGGATGCGCTGACAGTTCACGGACCGGCCAGTCGTAGCCGTCCCGTTCGCCGTGATAGTCGAAATACTGGTACAGCACCGGACGATACCCGGTCGCCATAATCACTGTGTCTACCCTATGGAGGCTGCCATCATTCAGCATCACCGCGTTCCGCTCGAAGTGATGCAGGCCATCCACACACTGCACCTGTCCTGCTTTGACCGCCCGGATGAGTTCCGTCCCTCGTGTGGACGCTGCACCGCTGGACTCGCTTTCTTTCGGGGTTTTGATCCCAAGTGTTTCAAGGTTTTTGAGTTTCAGGCTTTCAATCCAGCGGATCAGGGGTGTTCCGATAAAATCAGGCAGGGCGTCGGCAATAAGCATCCAGACGTGTTTGGGCAGCCCCAGCGGAAAACGTGGACGCAGGATGACGCCGGTGCGCATTGAGAGCAGGGCGGGATGTTCAGGGGCGTTCTGTGCGCCCAGTTCGACGGCGATATCCAGCCCACTCGGACCGTTACCGACGACCATCACACGCTGACCCGCAAAAGGCTCTGGCCCTGTGTAGTCGCGTGCGTGGATCACTGCGCCTTCGAAGTCGTTCATCCCGGCGAATTGCGGTGTATAGGGTTGATTAAAGCGCCCTGTAGCCGAGATCACTGCGGGGTGCCATGTGCTGCCCTGACTGGTGACGACCCGCCATCCGTCGCCTTCAGGGCAGATGCGGCGTACTTCCACGCCGAGTTCGATATTCAGATTCTCGCGTTTCGCGTAGTCTGTAAGATAGCTGTGGTATTCCCTTCCCGTTGGGAATATCCCCCAGCGCCACGGGAAGCGCTTTCCGGGCAGATGGGAAAAGAAGCGCGTGGTGTTCAGCCTCAGCGAAGGGTACAGGCTGTTCCACGTCGAACTGATGACGGATGCGCGGTCAATCACCCGATAGGGAATACCGCGTTTTTTCAGGGCATAGGCGCTGGCAATCCCGGCTGGGCCAGCCCCGATAATGAGGACTTCTTCTGTCATGTTGATCGTCTTTAATCGTTCACACGATGGTCGCGGGTTGATATTCACATATTGAAGTATCGCAGTCTGAAGCTTACACAGCCGCTTTTAGATGTACGCCAGAAACCGGTGAGCATGCCATGACACCTGCTATGACACTTGACACCCGCTTCTCTCGACTTATATAATGCCTCTCACTACGTGACGCGCTCGGAGACCCCGGGCTATTCTGATTTTTCAACAAAAACGAACGTAATCAACCCTAATTAAGTACAAGGAGCAGCCCTGTGGGTCCTCTACCAAAGCGCAAGGTCTCGCGCGGTCGTCGTGACCGTCGTCGTGCACAAGACAGTATCTCACTGAAGCAGATTATCGTTTGCGAAGGCTGTGGTGAGTACCACCTGGCACATCGCGTGTGCCCGAACTGCGGCACCTATCGCGGTGAAACCGTGATGGAAGTCAACAACGAAAGCTAGCTTCATCAGACCGGCGTGACCGGTCTCCGATTGCAGTGCTATCAAACGCGCCTGTGGACGTTCATATTTGTCCACAGGCGTATTTTGTTTTCACAATGACGGTCAGATCGAGATCACGCGGGCATTCCCACGCAGGCCACCAGTCGCGTTACGGGTATCGACAATCAGATGACTGCTGTCCAGCACTTCCTGCCAGTTGAAGCGGGTGTGATCAGTAATAATCACCACACAGTCCATGCTCTGAAGCAGTTCCGGTGAATAAGCGGTGCCTTCCATCTTCTCACGATCTTCAAGCTCTACTGAACTGATATAGGGATCGTGATAGGCGACCTGTGCCCCTTTGTGACGCAGCAGGCTGATGACATCGAGTGCGGGGCTTTCACGCACGTCGTCGATATCGCGTTTGTAGGCGACTCCCAGTACGAGGATTTTTGACCCCCGCACGGCCTTTCCCTCATCATTCAGCGCATCGGTCACCTTATCGATGACATACAGCGGCATCGAGGTGTTGATCTCACTTGCCAGCTCGATGAAGCGGGCGGTGTAGTTGAGCGTCTTCAGCTTCCAGCTCAGATAATGGGGATCAATGGGGATGCAGTGACCACCCAGTCCCGGTCCCGGATAAAACGGCATAAAACCGAAGGGCTTGGTCTTCGCCGCTTCGATCACTTCCCAGACATCGATACCAAGCTTGTCGCACATCAGTGCCATTTCGTTGACAAGGCCAATATTGACGGCGCGGAAGGTGTTCTCCAGCAGTTTAACCATCTCGGCGGTGGTCGGTGACGACACGGATACAACCTGCTCGGTTGCAGGCTGATACAGGGCAGCTGCGGCTTCGGTGCAGGCAGGCGTGACACCGCCCACGACTTTGGGCGTATTGCGGACATGATAGGTCGGGTTGGCCGGGTCGATACGCTCCGGCGAAAAGGCGATGAACACATTTTCACCAGCACGCAGGCCGCGTGCTTCCAGTTGAGGCTGAATCAGTTCGGTTGTGGTGCCCGGATACGTGGTGCTCTCCAGTACGATCAGCATCCCTTCCTGACAGATGTCAACGATCTGCTCGATGGCCTGCAATACGTAGGACATATCCGGGTCCTTGGTCTTGCGCAGGGGAGTCGGGACGCAGATCGTGATGGCGTGGGCGCGCCTCAGATCTTCATGGCTGGTGGTGGCGCAGAAGTGACCACTCTCCACCAGCGGACGCAGGCGGTCTGTCGGGACATCCGGGATATAGCTTTCGCCCTTATTGAGCAGATCGACCCTTTCAGCGCTGATATCGAGGCCGATGACATGAAAGCCAGCATGTGCGAATTCCACGGCCAGCGGAAGGCCAACGTAACCCATTCCGATGACACCAACGATCGCATCACGACGGTGAAGGCGATCCAGTAACTGTGCGTGGTGCGTCATCTGTTTGTCCTTGTTTGATTGAAATTATTAACCTAACAGCATACCGAAAGCTGATTGTGTCGTCTAGAGCCTGACCGATACAGCCCGGATGTATTTCGAAATTCACATCTGCGCCGTCTGTTTTTGATGGTCAACGGGTGATGCTATAATCGACAATCGACTGTTACGCGATATACAGACAGGCAGGGGACCTTGTGATCTTTCGTTACCAGCATCAGGGACAGATTCATACTGTCCAGATTGAAGCGTTCAGCGATCAGGAATATCACATCAGGATCGAAGATCGTGAGTACCGTGTACAGGCGTCTGCATGGTCAGATCATGTACGGCGTCTGCTGACTGAGCAGGAGACCCACATCGCCTATAGCGCCGCAGACAGCCGAAGGCACTGGATACAGCTTGATGGTGAGGCTCCGGTGGTGCTGCAAACGGCTGAAGCGAAATCCCAGCGGCGGGCACGTGGGACAGGCGGCCACGCGCATCTGAATGCCCAGATGCCGGGGCAGGTCGTCGATGTACTGGTGACAGCGGGCGACCGTGTCTCGGCGGGGCAGGTGGTGGTACTGCTAGAAGCGATGAAGATGGAAATCCGCATCACCGCGCCTTATGATGGTGTGGTGGAACAGGTCTACGTCGCCAAAGGTGATGTTGTCGAGCGCGATCAGTCGCTGATTGACATCGCTGCGGCTGCTGAGGCTACCAGCGATTAATGCCCCTGATGCAGCCCGGGTTCTGCTGATAACAGCGTCCCGGAATAGGGGGCACGATAAAGCGTATAGGGCTTTTCATGTTCGAAGAGCCTGAACGTCTCTTTTGAGACCGCGACCTCAGCGCCATCGACCCGCAGAATATAGGTGATAACGCGGCGGTTGATTGGCTTGAGTACACGCTCAAGCGTGCCACTGTTGATGTGAACCCTGCGCCCGTTGATGTCGGCATTCAGGCGCAGCCAGAAGCGGGCAACCACTCCTGTTATGGCTGCACAGCAGATCGTCAGCCCGATGCCGATCAGATACAGGATGCCGGAATCACTGCGCCTGCTCAGGTAGATCAGCAGTGAGGCGATAATGACGCCGAACACAATGACGACTGCACCGATGATCTCCGCACGGCGACGACGCACACGCAGGCGGTAATGCTGCATCTCACTGAGTTCGCCAGCCCGGTTATGGGACAGATCCTCAGCGGTGAAATTGAGGGCAGACATCAGGGTGATTTCGGAATCGGACATTCTGGGGTGACTCGTTAAAATTGAGACAGATAGAAACAGATAAAACAGCTTGAACACTCTCGAACACTGATGAGGCATTGTACCTGAGAGCTGAACAGGACGGTATGGGCGAGCTGAGAACTACTTCAGCCGATAAAAGGTGATTGGAATGGTCAAAATTCTGGGTATTGAAACGTCATGTGACGAAACGGCGGCGGCGGTAGTTATCGACGGTAAGGTGATTGCTTCGAATGTCGTCGCGACACAGATCGATCTGCATGCCAAATACGGCGGTGTGTTTCCCGAAGTGGCATCACGGGCACATGTTGAAGTGATCGACGCGGTCACCGATCAGGCACTGGAAGATGCCGGTGTGACGCTGGATCAACTGGATGCGATTGCGGTCACACGCGGGCCGGGACTGGTCGGTTCGCTGCTGACAGGTATCAACTTCGCCAAAGGGCTGGCGCTGGCCGGGCGTAAGCCGCTGCTTGGGATCAATCATCTGGAAGGGCATGTTTACTCCTTGTGGCTGCTTCAGCCTTTCCGTGAAGTGGTGTTCCCGGTGCTGGTGCTGATCGTTTCCGGTGGGCATACGGAACTGCTGTTAATGAAAGGCCACGGCGAGTACGAGCGTCTGGGCGGCACACTGGACGACGCGGCTGGTGAAGCGTTCGATAAAGTCGGACGGTTGCTCAATCTGCCGTTCCCCGGTGGGCCGAATATTGAGCGAATGGCACAGATGGGAAATGCCAACGCCTATCACTTCCCGCGTGCGAAGCGGGATACCAGCTATGACTTCAGCTTTTCGGGCCTGAAGACCGCTGTGCTGCGTGAAGTAACGGTCCCTGCTTCGAGTGAAGCCCGGTCATCGCGCAAACGGTCAGCCGATAAGACGCCGAAGCTGCGGTCTGATGTGTCGATTAACGATATCGCCGCCAGTTTTCAGGAAGCACTGGTCGATATTCTGGTAGAGAAAACGGCACGGGCGGCGAAGGCGCATCAGGTGACCGAGATCTTCATCGCCGGTGGCGTGAGTGCTAATTCACGCCTGCGGTCGGAGATGCGCCGACAGACGGATCTACCAGTGCGCTATCCACCGCTGAACCTGTGTACCGATAACGCCGCGATGATCGCGTCTGCCGGTTATTTCCGGTATCAGGCTGGGCTGCGGGATGATCTTGATATGGATGTGGTGCCGGTCTGGGCACTGACGACGGATGCATACGATTAATCTCTCTGGCAAGCGGGCCAGACGAGTCCGTCCACTACAACCGCTGTGAGATATGACCGCGCTGGGTGTTGCAGCACTTTGCAGCAGTATAGTGCCGGTAGCAGCATAATACTGCTGCAATCCGGGTATATCTTCAGGTGCTCAGGTTCAAAACTGGCTTGCAGCGGCAGCAGCAGCACAAAAAAATATGTGCTGCTGCAACCATTCCTACCTCAAAATGAGCAGCGATGACTGAGGTCCAGCATAAATACGCTGCTAGTTGCTGCTTGTCGCAGTTTGTTGCTGCTGCTGCTGCTGCTGCCGCACAAAATTTTTATGCGGCAGCAACAAGGATACGATGTTAAGGTGCTGGTTTGACATACATGAACTTCACAGTGTAGCACGAATGTTCGAGGTGTGCGGTTAGAGTTTTCAAATTATTGCGATTTTAATCAAAACAGGGAATCAAAAAGCCAGCACGGTGCCGGCTTTTTGATTTCTGTTGGAATAGTTATGGTGATCGTTTGATCGCCTATTTACGCAGTCTGCGTGCGACTACGATCACACCTACCAGACCGATCGCCATCAGCGCAAGCGCACCTGCGCCCAGACCCTCACCGAAGCCGTCGAACAGACCGGTATCCGGCAGTTCACCGCCGGGTGGGGTCGGTCCGGGTGTCGGGAAGCCGAGGGTTGCGCCCGGTGTCACCGCGACCGGCGTCTCACTACCGCTCGGTGTCGGCGGGTTGAGTGTAAGCGACAAAGCGGTTGCGGTCAGCAGCACGTCGGTTGCATTCAGGCGTCCGATGGTGGTCGGTGTCCCCTGATCTGCTACCTGAATGCCAGCCAGCGCGGTTGCAGTGCCATAGACGGCAGTGCTGAAACCGGCATCCGGCAGATCTTCGATGGGTGTGCCAAAGGCGATGGCGGTGCCCGCAACGGCGGTGCTGACCTCATCGACGATGATCACCGGCGGATTGACCGGAATAGCGGCAGCAGTCCCGGCAACGGCGGTACGGTACGCATCATCCGGCAGACCGGCAAGCGGAGTCCCCTCAGCGACGGCGGTCCCGGCGACTTCTGTCAGGATACTGCTGCTGTCCACAATGACCGGGGGGGCCTCGACGGTTTCCTGAAGTGCGGCGATGGTTGACTGGAAGCCAGAGACCAGCGCTGTCCCGGCGAGGGCGGTTGCAAACGGGTCATCGGGAAGCGATTCGACGGCGGTTTCCTGCGCGACGGCAGTGGCGGCGATGTCGGTCGCGATTTCTTCCACACTGAGGCCGCTGAAAGGCAGATTCAGGGCGACGGCGGTTTCAGCAATAGCGGTGCGGACCAGCTCATCCGGAATGATGGGAACGGGAGTCCCTTCAGCTTCCAGCGTCGCGGCGACCGCTGTGATGATATCGACACTGTTGATCGGGCCGACGGGGATACCGAGTGCGACGGCGGTGCCGACGACGGCGGTACGGATCTGGTCATCCGGGACAAACGGGATGGGTGTGCCTTCGGCTTCCAGTGTCGCGGCAACAGCGGTCACGACATCAAGGTTACCGGGCTGGCCTTCGGGGACACCCTGTGCGATGGCAGTCCCATAGATGGCAGTACGCAGGTCGCTCTCGATATTGGCCTGATCCGCGATCTCGGTGCCGATGGCGACAGCCGTCCCAACATTATCGGCCTGAACCGTCTGCAGGATGCTGAGCGGTGGTACCTGACCAGCCTGGAGGGTCTGAACGGCAG
>JAEZAF010000029.1 GCA_023430545.1 Chloroflexota bacterium | reverse complement strand
GGCAGATGCTTACTGGAAGTTGAACACCCACGCTGCGCCCTGATTGGGATTCGCGCCATCGCCCAGTATCGCACCGACGAGAGCCGTCAGGCCGTTGCCGCTGAGCGCACCCGACGAGCCAAAGCTGTCGAAGGACTGTCCCGTGCTGGCGAAGATCTTGGCCTTTTGGGTCCATGTGCCACCGCTGCGGACGAAGATGTAAGCCGATCCCTGATTCGAATTCGAACCGATGTCGTCACCCTGTGCAGTCGCGAGGACGGTGTTACCATCCGCGCTGATGCTGACGACTCCGCCGAGGCGATCTTCCGACCAGCCATCTGCACTGATGAGGCGTACCTGCTGAGTCCACGTCCCGCCGCTGCGGACAAACACATAGGCCGAACCCTGCATGATGTTCCCACCAACACCATCGAGATGGGCCCCGATCACGGCGGTGCTGCCGGCGGCATTCAGCGCGACAGACTGGCCGAACATCTCCAGTGTGAAGCCATCGCTGGCAACCAGCTTGGCCTGCTCTGACCATGTCCCGCCGCTGCGGACAAACACATAGGCCGAACCCTGACCGGTATTCGTGCCAACCGTATCCATGCTGGCACCCACCAGGGCGATGTTTCCATCCGCACTCAGGCTCACCGACTGGCCGAAACTATCGCTGAAGTCGGTATCGCTGCCGGTAAAGCTGTCCTGCTCTGTCCATATCCCGCCACTGCGCGTATACACATAGACCGCACCATAGGATGGCACGCCGACCATCACCGTATTGCCATCACCGCTGACGCTCACTGCCTGCCCGAAATAGTCATTGTCCACACCATCACTGGCAATCAACTGTGCCTGCTGGGTCCAGGCAGCACCGCTGCGGACAAAGACATACACCGATCCCTGATCGATATAACCACCCACGTCGTCCCAAGAGGCACCGACCACGGCGGTGTTTCCATCAGCGCTCAGGCTGACAGCATAGCCGAACCAGTCATCGAACTCACCATCATCTGAGAGAAGCTCGGGCTGCTGTGTCCATGCACCACCGCTGCGGACATAGACATAGGCCGCACCCTGATCGCTGTTCATATCGGCGTCATGCCAGAAAGCACCGACCAGCGCCGTATTACCATCAGCGCTCAGGCTGACCGAACTGCCTGCAAATGCATCCCCCGGTACGCCATCACTGGCGACCAGTTTTGTCTGTTCCTTCCACGTTTCGACCACCGGTGTGCTGGTCGGTGTACTGACAGGCGTGTTGGTTGGAGTGATAGTGGGGGTTGGGACATCAGCGCCGGAAACGGTCAGGCTGACATCATCAATCAAGACTTTGCCTTTGGCCTTGCTGTAGCGCAGATCAACATAAACGTTCTTAATCGTCAGGCCTGCGGGGATAGACACTTCACGGCTCTTGGTCAGGTGAATGTAGCCGGATGTCGGGTTTTCGGGCAGGCGCAGATCCAGCTTCAGCTTAGTGTCATTACTGAAGCGGATTTTTACATTGGCGACCTTGCTGTCGGCCTCACCACTTTTCGAATTCACATAGGCGCTCAGCGTGAGCATGTTACCATTTGCGATCAGGCTGGTATCGGTCACAATCTGACGGAGCTTGCTGCTCTGTCCGTCAGGATTCCCCTTGAACATAAACGCACAGGTACCGGTATTGGCGAAAGCCTTATCCGGTTTATTGCACTTGATCTTGTCCTTTTTCGGCAGATTTGTGCGACGGCCTTCCCATCCATCGGGGATTTTGTCACCATCAGCATCCGCTTCGAAACCGCCGTTCACCAGCAGTTCGATTGTGGCACGCGGCTGGCCGTCAAGCGGGAGAGGTAAGGGTAATGTCTGCTGCGCCTGAGCCATCGTCAGCAGACCGAGGCTGGCGAACAGAATCACAATGATCGAAAGCATTTTACGAGGGTGCATCATAGGGGTACTCCAGAAAATAACGGATAAATTCAGGACCGAGGCGCAGAAAGCGGTCGGAGGAATCTGTATCAGGCACAAAACACAAGTGCGCCAGTTTCAGTCTATCGCGTGAGTTCGGGTTTGAAGGGTAAAGAACAGGTCAGCGTGGGGATTATTTACTTTTGTAACTTTTGAAAACAAACGGGAAGCAAAGGGCGGCCCTGAGTTCAGAGCCGCCTTTTGCTTTAGATGTTCATCATCCCGACCACATGATCTTTAGCGTAGACGCAACGCCGGATCGTGATCGAGTCCTCTATCAGGGGCCAGGTGTATTCGAGGGTGTAGACGATGGCGTAATCGTCGGTGTGTTGGATGCCGTGGCACTTGGTGTAATGGTTGGTGTGTTGGATGCTGTGGCACTTGGTGTAATGGTTGGGGTATCGCTTGCGGTCGGACTTGGCCCATCAGTAGGGGTCTCACCTGGTGTCTCAGTCAGGGCATCGTCTGTGGTGATCGTCAGGCTGACATCATCCACAAAATACTTACCGGAAACCTCTCCGTAACTGAAGAATACCTTGGCCTGGGTAATCGACGCCCCCTCAGGAATCACCACGAGTTCACTATCTACCAACTGCAAATAGGTATCGCTCTCCTGCAGCAGAAGGTCCAGCTTGATTTTGGTGTTATCACTGAACTTGACCTTCGCCTTGGCGATCCTGCTGCCGATCACCGCGCTGCGTGGATCGACAAATGCACTCAGTGTCAGCGTACCACCGTCAACAATGCTGGTAATGGTTGGGATACTCTGCTGGAGCTTACTCTTACTGCCATCCACGTTGCCTTTGAACATGAAGGCACATTCACCGGTATTAGCGACGATCTTCTCAGGCTTATTGCATTTATATTTATCCTTCTTGACCAGGTTCGTCTTTTTTCCTACCCAACCATCCGGGATCTTGTCATTATCTGCATCGGTTTCGAAGCTGGTGTTGGTCAACAGCTCAACGGTTGCGCGATTTTGCGCATTGGCGGGTTCAAGAGGAAGAGGGAGCGGATCTGGCTGCTGTGCCTGCACCAGACTCAACAGAGTCAGACTGGTGGACAGTATGAAGAAGAAAAAAATGGTCCTGCGAAAATGCATGTCATCTTCTCCTGGATATTGGGTTGGAGTACCGCCCTCACAGTGTAATCCATTTATAACTTCTAAGATAGTATTACGCGAAGTTACACGCTCCATAGATACAAAAGACGACTCTCGGATGAGAGTCGCCTTCTTTCAGCAGAAGGGTTTGCGAAGGGTTATCCCAGCAGGCCCGCTGCCCCCAGCAGCAGGATGATCCCACCGAGGATGATGCGGTACACACCGAACAGGGTGAAGTCATTACGGGCGACGTAGCGCACCAGCCAGTCGATGGCGAACCATGACACAATCGCCGTGACAACGGTCCCCAGAATAAGGCTGAGAATCCCGGCCTCACTGGTGATTTCATCGAGGCTCAGCAGCAGATCGAGGATCGTTGCGCCGCCGAGCACTGGAATTGACAGATAGAACGAAAACTTCGTCGCGGTGGGCCGATTCATGCCACTCAACAGACCGCCGACAATCGACGCACCGGAGCGCGAAACACCGGGGACCAGCGCGAACATCTGCGCGATGCCAACGCCGACTGCCTGCCGAAGTGTGATACTCTCAAGATCGGCCTGTTCCGGTGTGACTTCGGTTTTGGTGGTCACTTCTATCGGATTGATACGACGTGCACGCACCCGCTCCATGACGATGAAGATAATCCCACCGATAATCAGTGCAATCGCGATCACGGCCAGACCGGTGGCATTCGTGTTTCCATCGGCCTTATACAGATTTTCCTTGATGGTATCGCGCACCAGAAAGCCGGCCAGCGCTGCGGGGATAGAGGCAATCACAATCGCCAGCCACAGCTTCTGCACGCCGCGATCACGGTGGACAGTGCGCACCTGTCGCAGCAGATCGGCGCGGTAGTAGGCGACCACCGCCAGCACGGAGCCAAGCTGGATGAAGATCTCGAACGTACCACCGGAACTATGCGCAAAGTTCAGCAGTGATGAGGCGATAATCAGGTGACCGGTCGAGGAAATCGGCAGAAATTCGGTGATCCCCTGAACAATACCGAGGATGATGACTTTAATAAATTCGATCATGACAATGAGTGATCCTCTGCATGGGTGGCAAAGCGTCGTTGTGACAGACAAACGCGCATAAGGCTAGCGTCCGAAGCGGTTTCGTACCAGTTCGGGTTTGTCTGATGTACACCTGTGACCGGAAATGTGCGCAGTAAATTTACAATTTTTAGCCGAAGACGACGGTTTTGTTGTTGTAGACCAGCACACGCCTCTGCAAATGATGCCAGATGGCCTGTGCCAGCACCAGCTTTTCGACATCCTGCCCTTTGCGCACCAGATCGCGGACGGCGTCCTTGTGGTTGACGCGCAGGACGTTCTGCTCGATGATCGGCCCCGCGTCAAGATCGCTGGTGACGTAATGGCTGGTCGCGCCGATGATCTTCACGCCGCGATCATAGGCCGCGTGATACGGTCTTGCCCCGGCAAACGCGGGCAGAAACGAGTGGTGAATGTTGATGATGCGATTCGGGAACTGCGCCACGAAATCGCTGGACAGGATCTGCATATAGCGGGCCAGCACGATGAAATCGACGTTCAGTTCACGCATTAAGGCGATCTGGGCGGCTTCCTGCTCCGCCTTATTCTCACGGTCGATCGGGAACACGTGAAAATCCAGCCCGAACTGACGGACGATGTCGCCGAGTGCCTCATGGTTGCTGACGACGGCGGGGATCTCCACCCGCCATTCACCGGACCGCCAGCGCGACAGAATATCGAACAGACAGTGTGACTGCCTGCTGACGAACACCGCCATGCGCGGGACATCGTCGGAGAAATGCAGTTCCCACCGCATCTGAAAGCGGCGGGCGACAAAACCAAAGGCGGCGTGCAGCTCATGCCGGTGGATGACGAAACCGGTCATATCCCACTCCACACGCATAAAGAATACTCCGGCCTCGGCATCGACGTGCTGGTCGAGGTGCAGGATATTCCCGCCGTTGGTGAAGATGAAATCGGTCACGGCGGCGACGAGACCACGCTGATCGGTGCAGGAAATCAACAGAATGGCGGAAACGGGTGAAGCGGCGGAAGGGCTGGCGTCAGTCATGGGTCATTCGCGCTGTCAGAAAATCCGGGAAGCAAACGCGGGCAAATCTACCACCAACCCACCGTCAGCGCAATGCGTTGAATGGGTATCATGTCCGCAGCATGTTTGCAGCATGTTTGCTGCACTTTGCAGCAATATCGTGCTGCAATTGTGGTCTGTCCACCGGTGTTCAGGTTCAAAATCGGCTTGCTGCTGCTGCCGCTGCCGCACAAAAAAAAGTGCTGCTGCAACAGTGACCGTTGTCTATGCCATAGCGCGGTAGGATGTTAAGGTGCAGAGATTCTTCATTATAGCACAGATGTTCGCGTTGTGCGGTTAGAATTTTCAAATTATTGGGGATGCGACGGATGTGGGTAGAAGCACCGGACGCGCTGAAGCGCATACGCGTTAAGCTAAGCTCGAAAGTCCGGCTTCTCTAATTGGTGCGATAGACCCCCACCTAAATCCTCCCCCGTTGACGGGGGAGGACTTTTCACACCGCTGCGACCCC
>JAEZAF010000004.1 GCA_023430545.1 Chloroflexota bacterium | reverse complement strand
GACCTGCAATCAGGGACAATACACGCGGCCTTTGCGCCTTTTGCAATCTTTTTCAGCAGTCTCACCATAGGCAGCACCTGTTTTGAGTGACCTCTACGCCTTTCTGATTGTCTTCATCCTCGCCTTTAGCCTCTCGCTGCTCCTGACGCCACTCAGTATCTGGCTGGGATTACGCCTCAACATCATGGCGATTCCCGGCGGACGGCGTCAGCACGCACGACCGGTCTCCAAACTGGGCGGGATCGCCATTTTCGCCGCGTTTGCGATAGCAGCACTGGCGGCGCAGTACCTGCCGATTGCACGATTCGACCCCTATGAGATCATCCGCTTTACCGGGCTGATGCTCGGTGCCTGCATGATCTTTACCGTCGGCATTATCGACGACATCTACGAGCTGAACGCCATTCAGCTTGGCGTCGCGCAGATTGTGGCGGCGGGTGTGGCCGTCGGCTTCCAGATTTTCATCGAGGCGGTCAATAATCCGCTGACCGGCCAGCAGACCGATCCGTTTCCGCCGCTGGTGGCGGTCACGCTCAGTATGCTGTGGCTGGGGATCATGATGAACACCGTCAATTTCATGGACGGCATCGACGGTCTGGCGGCGGGAATGGCCTTTATCACTGGTGGGATGCTGTTCATCCACAGCGCTTTTATTCTCCAGCAGACGAGTGTCAGCCTGCTGCCGCTGGCGCTGATGGGGGCGTCATTAGGCTTTCTGCTGTTTAACTTCTACCCGGCGAAGGTCTTCATGGGTGGAGGTGCGTATGTACTCGGCTATCTGCTCGGCACACTGAGCATCATCGGTGGCGCGAAGATGGCGACCATCCTGCTGGTAATGGGCCTGCCGCTGCTGGACTTTGCGTGGCAGGTGGTAAATCGCATGCGCAAGGGGCGCAATCCGATGAAGGGCGATCGCGGTCACCTGCACTTCAGGTTACAGGACATCGGCATCGACCAGCGCCAGATCGCCCTGCTCTATTACGCCTTCTGCACCTTCTTCGGTGTCCTCACCCTGATCACCAGCAGCCGCCTGTTTAAATTCGTGGCCTTCGGGACCATGGCAATGCTGGCAATCGCCGGTTTCGCCCTGATCTCCGTCCGCATCCAGAAGCAGCGGCCACCCTCTGAGACCGTCTGAAAGCGGAATACGCTGATCCGGTGAAGGAATAGATTGTAACGGACTGGACATGTCCGGCCCTTACAGACGGCTGCTGATCAGGTCGTCATCGTCTTCATCTTCTTCGTCATCATCCCCGTAATCGTCTTCGATGTCATCATCATCATCATCCGGATACACCGCGTCATCCAGATCTTCATAAACCGGTTCAGCGGATGATGCGCTTTCGTCTTCGTCGTCATCCTGATCGTCATCATCCGCTGATGCAGCAGATACGGTACTGCGTGTAAACGGACTGACCGCCGGACGCGATGGTGAGCGAACTACGATTTCGTCGGCGTCGTCCGCATCAGCGGTATCTTCGCCATCAGTGTCGTCAATCTCATCCACATCGTCGTCATCGTCGTCATCGTCCAGACGCGAACTGGCCCGTGACGGGTTGAACAGCGGTGGTGGACGCTGCGGCGGCGCTGGTGATGCTGGTGTGGCAGCGGGTGTCGCCGTCGTCGCGGTCGTTGCAGCAGGCGTAGCCGCGCCCGTGATCTGACTCGGCTGTTCTCGGCGTGGACGATCTGCTAGCGCAGGGCGTTCTTCCGGTTCGATAATGCGCGTCGCTGCCCGTGTCAGCACTTCATCCCCCGGCGGACCGGGGATCGTCAGAGGCAGGCGGTAGATAGACGGCGGACCGGCAGGCAGGGCTGGTTTCTGGCGCTGCTGCTGACGCGCCTTCAGGCTCTTCTCGCGTTCCTGCTGACGCAGAGCGAGGATCTCACTGCGCCGCATGGCAATCAGCTTGCCATTCCTGAAGGTGGCACTATCACCCGTCACCCGTTCGATGCTGTTCTCCACCACCGACAGCAGCGCGATTCCAAGCCCGTTGAGGATCAGCATCAGGGCAAACAGCAGCGACAGCGTATTCAGACCATTGGAAACCGATGGGATCAGCGCCGCGCTGACATTTTCCCCGATCCCAATCAGAAACAGCAGCGCCGCCACCCCACCAACCGTCATGAAGATCGAGCGCCAGTCGCTGACGACAATCCAGTTGGGGATCGTCACGCCGCTGATCGTAAAGACCAGATACGCCCACAGCCAGAAATCCGGCGTGGAGAACAACCGGCTGAACATCGCCCCAACCGCTTCCAGTGTACCCGGTGTAAGCGTGGCGAAGATCGCCTCAAAATCAAAGACACGGGTCGCGATCAGATAGATCAGCCCCAGACCGACCAGCGGCGGCGCGGCATTGATAATGAAGATCTTCCAGCCAGGTGCTTTACGGTTCAGCTTAATGAAGTTCAGCTTCAGCTCCGCGATCTCCTGACTTTCAGGAAACGCGATCGCACGTTCTGCGCGGACATCCAGCGCACCCGCCACCAGATAACGCACAAGCTCATAGAGGACGACACCCGGCAGGAAAAAGGTGTAATACAGAATAGTCGTCGTCTGGAAGTTCTTGGTCACCAGCCATCCCACCTTAAAGACGTGCTGATGCAGCCAGTCTTCCATCCGCTGAAGACCGTTAAACAGCAGAATGGTGAGGATTGCCGGGCCTAAAACTTCCACAGAAGACTCCTGTACTCAGGGATTGACGGCGAGACAGCCGGACTCAGGCCTTGACTTCAGCCGCGATGCGCACCAGCTCAGCGAAATCCTCGACCTTGAGCGCAGCACCGCCGACCAGCGCTCCATCAATATCCGGGGACTGCATATACTCAGCCATATTGCCGGGTTTGACACTACCACCGTACTGAATACGCACTGTCTGCGCAACCGCATCGCCATAAAGTTCGATTAACGTCGCACGGACCGTGTTGGCGACGATATTGTGAGCGATCTCGCCGCTGGCGCTGCGACCCGTACCAATCGCCCAGATCGGCTCGTAAGCGATCACGACATCGGCCATCTGCTCGGCAGTAATGCCACTTAATCCGGCGCGGATCTGACCGCTGACAAATGTGTGCGTCTCGCCGGCCTGATTCTGTGCATCACTTTCACCCACTGCCAGAATCGGCTTGAGGCCGTGGGCCAGCGCCGATTTCACCTTTTTGTTGATTTCCTCATCGGTTTCATGCAGGTATTCGCGGGCTTCCGAATGGCCGATGATGACATACTCGGCCAGCCCTTGCAGCATCAGCGGGCTGATCTGTGAGGTGAAGGCCCCTTTTTCTTCCCAGTGGACGTTCTGCGCGCCGACGTTGACCGGCGAGTCCTTCAGCGCTTCGGCCACCGGCGCAAGCGCGACAAACGTCGGGCAGACCACACGCTCCACCGTGGAATAATGTTCAAGGGACTGTGCGAGCTTCCGTGCGAAATCGACCGACTCGTCCACGGTCATATGCATTTTCCAGTTACCCGCGATAATCGGCATCCGTGCCATCAGCCTGACTCCTTCTGATTGAAAGAAATGGTAATGTCTGAAGATAAATCGAGCGGCCTGTTCACGTATTGAGTATACGTGTCTGCCGCCCAAATGGTGTTAACAATGACCTGTGCAGACAAGAGCCACCGGCAGTCACAGGTTCAATGACCTTCCGATGGCTCATGGAAACGGCTAACAATGATGCATTAACCGTGACGCAGCAGGTTTAGCGGTCGCGGATCGCGGCGACCCCCGGCAGTTCCTTGCCTTCCAGCATTTCCAGGCTGGCACCACCGCCGGTCGAGATATGCGTCACCTGATCGGCAAGACCGGCCTGCTCGACTGCGGAGACCGAGTCGCCGCCGCCGATGATCGTCACCGCGCCCTCAGCCGTCACACCAGCCAGCGCCTGAGCGACGGCCACCGTCCCGCGGGCGAAATTCGACATCTCGAACACGCCCATCGGCCCGTTCCAGACGACGGTTTTTGCACCCTGAAGCGCATCGACATAGTTCTGCGTCGTTGCCGGCCCGATGTCATAAATCGCCCAGCCTTCGGGCACACCAGCGCTCACCTGAATAACCTTCTGTTCGGCGCTGTTATCGAATTTATCGCCGATCACAGCATCAGTCGGCAGCAGCAGTTTATCGCCGCTTTTTTCCAGCAGATCCTTCGCGGTCTGGAGTGCGTCATCTTCCACCAGTGAATTGCCGAGCGAGTAACCCTGCGCCTTCAGGAAGGTGTTCGCCATGCCGCCGCCGATCAGCAGACGGTCGCATTTGTCCAGCAGCGACTCGATCACGGCGATCTTGTCCGAGACTTTCGCGCCGCCAAGGATCGCTATAAACGGATGTGCGGGATTTTCCAGCGTGGTCGCCAGATAATCGATTTCCTTTTCCATCAGCAGGCCGGAGTATGCAGGCAAAATCGTCGAGACGCCGACATTCGAGGCATGGGCACGGTGTGCTGTCCCAAACGCATCGTTGACGAACACGTCACCGAGTTCGGCCATCTGCTTTGCCAGTTCAGGATCGTTCTTTTCTTCGCCCTTATAGAAGCGTGTGTTCTCCACGACGAGCACACCGCCTTCGGGCAGCGCTTCCACCGCCTGAACCGCCTTTTCGCCCACCGTGTCATCGACGAAGTGGACTTCAGTCCCAAGCTGCTCGGACAGAACACTGACCACCGGCTTCAGCGAGAACTCCGGCGCTGGTCCGCCTTTAGGGCGGCCAAGATGCGACATCAGGATAACGGCTTTGGGTTTCTGTTCGAGGATATACTTCAGCGTCGGCACCGCCGCCCGGATGCGGGTATCGTCCGTGATGGTGGACCCTTCCAGCGGCACGTTGAAGTCAACGCGCACCAATACGCGCTTGCCAGTCAGATCGGCATCGCGCACAGTCATTTTATTCATAATCGCCCTCCACAATGATGAGTGAGGCAGAACCCCGGGACAGCGAGTCTGCTGCCCCAGGGTGATAAACGCAAGACGCGTAAAGCGGGTATTACAGTCTTTCGCCGATGTACTTCACGAGATCGGCAACGCGCACCGAGTAACCCCATTCGTTGTCGTACCACGCAATGACCTTGACCAGATTGCTGGTAGCATCGGTCGCCAGTGCGTCAACAATGCTGGAGCGCGGGTCGCCCTTGTAGTCCATCGAGACCAGCGGTTCGTGCGAAACGCCGAGGATACCCTTCATCGGGCCGTTGGCTGCTGCTTCGAAAGCCGCAATCAGGCCATCCTTGTCGGTCGGGCGTTCAACCGTCGCAACGAAGTCGATCAGCGACACGGTCGGGGTCGGCACGCGGATCGCGATACCGTCGAACTTGCCCTTCAGTTCGGGGATCACCAGTGAAACCGCCTTGGCGGCACCCGTCGTGGTGGGGATGATATTCAGGGCTGCGGCACGGGCGCGGCGCAGGTCTTTGTGCGGCAGGTCGAGGATCTGCTGGTCATTGGTATAGCTGTGGACGGTGGTCACATAGGACTTGACGATGCCGAAGCTGTCATTGACGACCTTCGCAGCCGGCGCCAGACAGTTGGTGGTGCAGGATGCATTCGAGATCACGTGATGCTTCGAAGAGTCGTACCAGTCTTCGTTGACACCCAGGCACAGGGTCACGTCTTCGTTCTTGGCAGGGGCGGAAATAATCACTTTCTTCGCGCCAGCCTGAAGATGCTTGGCTGCATCATCGCGGTTGGTGAAGATACCCGTGCTTTCGACCACAATATCGACGCCCAGATCGCCCCACGGGAGCTTGGCTGGGTCGCGTTCCGCCAGCGCCTTGATCTCATCGCCATCGACGATCAGGTTACCGTCCTTGACTTCAACCGTGCCGTTATAGCGGCCATAGTTCGAGTCATAACGGAACAGGTGCGCCATCGTGTCCAGATTACCGAGGTCATTGAAGGCAACGACATCAATCTGGTCGCCATAATCTTCACGGATCGCCTTCAGCACCTGGCGGCCAATGCGTCCAAAGCCATTGATACCTACCCGAATAGCCATTATGTATTTCTCCTTCTCTCGTACAGGTCTGTCCATCTTCTGCGGACAGCACGCACACAGTACGCACACCACCCGCAGCAAACCGGATCAATAAAGAGCAGCGGACTAGAGTGCCGCCGCCGCCTTTTCAACAATATTTCCGCGCAATGTAAGTATGAGTTCAGCCAGCTTGACCGAGTCGTGACGCCACGGCTGCTGCTGGTCAGTGAGATCGGTGTAAACCACTTCGTAACGCTGCGCAATTTCGTGATGAGGCGAGACTGTTTCTACATAAATGGTATTTTTACCGGCATTTTCGACCGGGAAGGCATTATTGGCGAGCACCGTCTGGAAGACTCCTCGGCCAATGTGACGCTCAAGTGCCATGACATGATCGGCAACGCTGAAGTCTTCGGTTTCACCGGGCTGCGTCGCCACATTACACACATAAATCTTATAGGCCGGGGTTGCACGCAGGGCTTCAGCGATCCCCTTCACCAGCAGGTTCGGCAGAATACTGGTATACAGGCTGCCGGGTCCGATGATCACAATATCCGCTTCCAGAATGGCACGCACGCTTTCGTCGTAGGCTTCAGCGTTAACAGGCTCCAGATTGACTCGCTCGATCCTGCCGCCAGATAAACCAATCGTTGACTCTCCGACGACCTGAGTAGCCTCTGTCATACCCGGAAACTGGATGTCAGCCACCAACTGCACATCACGCAGCGTGGAGGGCAGCACCCGTCCCTGAATATTCAGCACACGCTCGGTCTCGATCAGCGCATTTTCCAGACTGCCGGAAATCCCGGTCAGCGCAGCGATGAACAGATTGCCAAAGGCATGGCCCTTGAGATCGCCATTATCGAAACGGTACTGAAACAAGCGTGTCATCAGGCTTTCATCATCTGCCAGCGCGGCGATGTTATTCCGTAAATCACCCGGCGGCGGGACGCCCATATCGCGGCGCAACCGGCCAGAGCTTCCGCCATCATCCGCGACCGTGACCACCGCCGTGATATTGCCGGTATGCGGTTTCATTGCTCTCAGTACTGAAGGCAGGCCGGACCCCCCACCGATCGCCACCACCTTCATCCCGCGCTGTTTACGACTGTGTGTATACAGCACATCCGCGACAGTACCCGTCTGCAGACGGTGATACGGTGCCAGTAGTGTCGAGAGCAGGCCGTAAACCGCCGCCCCGATACAGACCAGTCCGATAGCAAAGGCCAGCAGTGACTGCCCCCATGTCAGGCGCTCGGCAGACAGCCCCAGTACGGAAGACATCAGCCTCACCAGACCAATACTGGTCGCGATCACACCCAGCAGACCGAGCACAATCCAGCGTTTGATCTTGATGCCGGGCCGCAGCCAACTGGTTAACCTTGCCACAGGTGTGCGTGTTATCTCCATGAATCGATTATAACGCGGGGATCATCGTTTTTGAAACGCACGTGTGACGTTCATCCATGAAAACAGGATGAGTATCATGGATAACCCCACCGTCAGCAGGCCAATCAGCAGCGCCGCATCGAACCACAGCCGCTCCGGGAACAGTCGGATCAGCGTATCCGAATACAGGAAGACCCATGTGCCATCTGCAAAGAACAACTGGTGAAAGGTCACAAAGAAGTAATCCCACGCGAAAATCGCACCCAGCACAATCGTGACAATCAGCGCCAGTGTGAGCAGCCCCCCGTTATAGATCCCCTGCCAGAAGGCCTTTCGCCACAGGACATCCGACCGGGGATTGAGCATCACTGCTGCGCAGACGGCAATCCCGATCAGCAGCAATACGAGAAGATTGAAGGCCGTCCTCGTGACGATCTTCACGTCCTGCATATGCTGAAGTTCCAGCGGTGTATACAGTCGTGTGCCATCCGCAAAGGTCTGTGAGGCCAGCCATTCAATTCCTTCATCGTTCAGCAGATACTCGACAGCCAGCGGTCCATATGTCAGGCGCTCTTCCAGCGTGATACCGTAGGCGTCAACCGGAAAGCCGGGACGGTGGTATTCGTAATAGAGAAACGCTGGCGACATCACCAGCCGGACACTGAACAGCACAATCACCACCGGGATCGCCAGTGTCAGCAGCAGGGTGATAACCGAAAGCAAAAAAGATAAAGCTCTGGTGTTGGGTGTCATGGGTGCAGTGGATGACATAGCCTCGGTCACTGAAGCTGCTCCGCATTACCGGACAGAAGGAAGTTCAGCACGAGCGAATCAACCAGCGTTTCCAGCGGCGCACGGTCATCGGTAAACACCACTTCACTCGGATGAATGGCGACCTGCGCGCCAATGCTCTCGTTCAGCACATCGCGCAGAGTGGGATTGGCATCGACCGGCAGCGCGGCAGCATTCACCGCCAGTTGATCCGCCGTTGTCGGCTCAACCGTCGCCACCAGAATGGTATTGAACGAGCGCGGCACATCAATTGCATGCACACTCGGGTAGACCTTCAGCAGCACATTGGTCAGCGCATCCACCAGCCGACGGTCTTCCTGTGTGCGGCCCACATTAATCGCCACCACACCGCGCGCAGTCAGATGATCGCGCACTTCCTGAAAGAACTCGACGGTCGTCAGATGCCACGGGATGTACGGCGGACGATAGGCATCAATCGCCACAACATCGAAGCTTTCATCCAGTTGCGTCAGGATGTAGCGGCCATCCTGCGCCGCGACATCAAGGCTCGGCATCTCGGATTCGTTCATCTCGAAGTATTCCGCACCAGCCTCGATAATCCCCGGATCGATCTCCACCCCGGCCATCCGGATGTCACCGTAAACGTGCTGGTACTGTCGCGGGATCGTCCCAGCCGCCAGACCAATCACCAGCAGTGACTGCACCTGATCCGGCGTCTGTCCTGCGTTGAAATACGGCGCTGCCAGAAAATAATCCCAGGTCCCGCCGTAACGGTACTGCGTCGGATGATAAATACTGTGGACACCCTGCCCCTCATTCAGATACAGATAGCGGAAACCGCGCTCATCTTCCTGTACCTGAATATAGTTGTAGCCGGTTTCGTCTTCCATCAGCAGCGTATGACCTTCGTTCGCAGCACGCAGCGGCCCGGAAAGCACCAGCGCCGAAAGCACAGCGACCACCACCGGCATCCACAGCCAGATGGCCGCCCGCCAGCCCACCTCGCGCCACAGGCCAATCCATGCAACGACGTACAGCACCCCGGCGAACAGCAGAAACGTTCGAAACGTCCCTAGCTCCGGGATCAGAAACAGCGTCGGCAGGAACGTCCCCACCAGACTGCCAATCGTGCTGATCGCGTAAATCGCGCCGGAGATGCGACCGGCATCAGCCGCATCATGAATCGCCAGCCGGATGGTAAACGGCGAGACCATACCGAGTAAGGTCACAGGTACCGAGAACAGAATCAGAATCGCTAGGAACGACCCCAGTGCCAGCGCTGCTTCTGCATTCACCATTGCGGAGGCCGCCGCACTCAGGACGGGCCGCGCAGCCAGCGGAATCAGAGCGCTCAGGAAGGCCGCCCAGATCAGCAGTGTATACAGCGTCCGGCCATGTGGCGAGCGATCCGCCAGCCGTCCCCCGATAAAGTATCCGACTGCAAGATACAGCAGAATCAGACCGATAACGTTGGCCCAGACAATATTGCTGGTGCCGAAAACATTCCCAAGCAGACGTGATGCAGACAGTTCAACCGCCAGTGTCACCATGCCGCTGATAAAAACGGTTAGATAAAGATAACGATCGGTTCGCAAGCAGTTTCCCTGTTTTGAGGCTGTAGGACAGGCCGCAAGTGTAGCACAGTCTCAAAAAGATCAGAAGAATGGTTAGGTACGTAAATTTTTGTAATAATTGTTCATTAATTCTGAGTAATTTGCACAATTCAGGTTTATTCTAAATTTATCAAGAGTATTCTGAAACAAAGCGAAAAGCCTGAGTATCATGAAACACGTCGCCATCATTTACGCGTCCAGTCAGGGTTCTACCGCAGAGGTTGCCCGATATTTCAACAGCATTTTCAAAACCCATCGTGTTGCTGGACGGCTGTATTCCGTCGAGCAGGCGCTGGATGGCGGTATCCCTCAGGCCGATGCCTATATCCTCGGCAGCCCCATTCACGGTGGCCGCATTCTGCCGAATATGGTGCGCTTTATCGAGCATAACCGCCATCACTTGAATCGCGCACCGCTTTACTTCTGGATCAACTGCCTGCGTATTCAGGAACCGACGTTTCACCGTTCACTCAGTGCGCATTACCGTGCCTATAACCCCTCCCTGCAGGCCCTGAATATCCGCAGTCTGGAAGTATTCGCCGGTAAGCTCAACCTTGCACACATGAGTCCGCAGACACGCTGGGGCATGACCCTTCAGTATGACGGCAAGACCGACGTCACAGCGCTGGACGGCGATCACCGCAACTGGGATCTAATGGGCCGGTGGATGACTCAGATCGTCAGCGACCTCTACTACTACGAAGGTCTGACGGTCCGCTAAACACCCCCACCGATTCCTCGGGCTTCAACCTCGCAAACCCAGACACTCTCACTTCCTGTGGGCCGGAAGATGTCGTTGTCCGACTGCCAGACACCCCACTTTTTGGTCCACTTCGTTTGAAAATTCGAACCGCACAATCAGAACATTAGTGCTACACTATGACATTCTGTACCTTAATATGGACTCAAAATCCGCATGATACCGCTGCTGCGATCTTCTTCATCGTGCATCACGTTTGCAAAACGTTGCAGCCGAATCGTGCTGCAAATCTGCCGCTGTCATGCATTTTGAGGGGAAAATTTGTTGCCGCACAAAAATTTTGTGCGGCAGCAGCAGCAGCAGCAACAAGCTGCTGGAACGAGCAGCAAATTGCGGCACATTTGCAGCGCTTTATGGCGCATTGCTGCGCTTTTGCAGCGCATTTACGCCGCAACTTCTGCTGGCGCCACTCATTTTGAGGGGAAAAATGGTTGTGGTGGCGTAAATTTTTCGCGCCGCCGCCGCCACTGCCGCCGCAATCGCCATCCAGCGACGGTTTAAAACAGGTTTGTTTCACTCCATATGACATTTTGCTGTAGATGACCTGCCATATGTTACTCCATCATAATCCCGGAATATTGGATCATAGGGACAAGTCAACAAACACATGACAAATCACAGGAGTAACAATAATGGCACCTCAGATTAAGGCAGTCACCACTGTCGAAGGAACCGTAGTACAGGACCCGCCGATTGCACGTTTTCTCTTCAGCGACACCCGTTTTGCATGGTTCTGGACCATCGTCCGCGTTCTGCTTGGCTTCGCATGGCTGGATGCAGGCTGGCACAAGGTAACCGATCCGGCATGGGTTGAAACCGGTCAGGCGCTTCAGGGTTTCTGGACCCGTGCCGCCGCCATTCCCGAAGGTGGACGCCCCGCCATCGCTTTTGACTGGTACCGTGGCTTTATTCAGGGCCTGCTGGACGCCGAAGCCTATACCTGGTTCGCCAAGCTGGTTGCCTACGGTGAAGTCATCATCGGCGTCATGCTGATCATCGGCGCATTTGTCGGTATCGCTGCCTTCCTCGGTGGTTTCCTGAACTGGAACTTCATCATGGCAGGCACAGCCAGCACCAACGCACTGCTGATGGTCGCCGCGATCGTGCTCATCCTGGCATGGAAAACCGCTGGCTGGTACGGTCTGGATCGCTACCTGCTGACTCGACTGGGCACCCCGTGGAACTCACCACTGCTCCACCGCAACCGCGCCCAGACGCCACCGACTGCGAAGGCCGCCGCGTAGCACCTCAGGCACATCACAGACATAAAAAACAGACAGGAACTCACATGGGTTCCTGTCTTGATTCATAACAGAGTCGGCATTTTCACCGCTTCCGAAGCTGATTATCATGGTGGGCACTTGTGTTCATGCGTTCGTATAGCTTACAGGGACAGCCCTTGAAGATCGACATCCGCAGACAGCGCCGTAAATCGCTGATGATGAAGACCGTCACCGGTGGTGTGATTGTCTACATCCCCTCATGGCTGAAACCAAACAGTCGTGAAGTCCGGGAATTTATCCAGAACGGGCTGAAACAGCTCGAAGCCGACCTGCTGCCAGCACGAGAAGAACGCACGACGAAGGCACAGTTGAAGCAGTCCGTCAGGACGTGGGCGCGGCGAATGAACGTCCAGCCAAAGCGCATCAGCTTCCGCCCGATGCAGCGTAAGTGGGGATCGTGTTCCAGCATCGGCAATGTGACACTCAACAGCACCCTGACCACCCTGCCACCGGATCTGGCCGAATACGTCATCGTTCATGAACTGGCCCATCTGGTGGAATTCAATCATTCACAGGCGTTCTGGTCACTGGTCGAAGTCCATCTGCCGGATTATGCCCGCCGCAAATCCGAACTCGATCAGTATCCGGTATAGGCGACACACCGCATCACCGGGGCATATTTCTGAAACGGAATTCGGTGTGTGGATCTACGGTCCAACTTGGCAGTTACAGCACGTCAGCGGTAAACTTGCAGACATTTATCAGGGCAATTAACGTAAACATCTTAAGCACAATTCCAGAAACACTTGAACCGGACCGTTGATATCATCACGGATGATCATTCTTACTCACTAAAGGAAATATCTTGATGAAAAAGCACCTGATCAGCCTCGATCTTGGTGGGACTCGTATACGCAGCGCTCGGCTGGATTCGACGCTGCGTATCCTCGACCGAAAGGAAACTTATACCCTCGCGCATGAGGGACTGGAACCGACACTGGAGCGCATCAAAGAGATGATCGCTGCCGTCCTGCCAGAAGATCGTTCTACCGTAAAAGCCATCGGCATCTCCGCCCCCGGCCCACTGAACCCGACGACCGGAGTCGTGGTTTCACCGCCCAATCTGGATGGCTGGAACAACGTCCCGCTGGCCGACATTATCCGCGATGCCTTTGACATCCCCACCTATGTCGGCAATGATGCCAATCTGGCGGCGCTGGCGGAATACACACGCGGCGCAGCCAAAGGCAAAGGCTACCGCCATGTGATCTTTATCACACACAGCACCGGCATTGGCAGTGGCATCATCACTGACGGTAAATTACTGCTTGGGCGTGACGGGCTGGCAGCCGAGTTCGGTCATATCCCGCTGGTCTTTGAAGATGAGCGTGTGTCATCACTGGAACTGGAAGCCGCCGGGCCGGATATGGCAATGCAGGCCGCACGGCGCATCGAGGCCGGAGAATCCTCAATCCTGCGCGAGATGGTTGCAGGTGATCTGTCGAAGCTTACCGGTGGTCATGTCGGGCGCGCCGCCCAACAGGGTGACGAACTCGCGCTTTCAGTAGTGCGCAGAAGTGGCCGCCTGATGGGTCTGGGGATTGTCACCCTGCTGCATCTGTTCAATCCGGAGATGGTGATCCTCGGCGGCGGTGTCAGCACACTGGGTGATCTGATCTTCGACCCGATGCGCGAAGCCGTCAACCGCTACGCGCAAAATCCGGCCTATGTGAAAGACCTCGAAATCGTCCCGGCTGCACTTGGGGAAGATGTCAGCGTCATTGGCGCGGCGGCACTGGCGGCCACGCAGGACGAGGACATGGACGCTTTTACGCTCGCCCGTCACGTACTGGACCTCGACGACGAATAGCCTCGGCGTTCCTGCCTGAGAAAGCGAAAAGGCAGAAGCTGTCGATTGCTTCTGCCTTTTGAGTCTCAACAACACATGTTACTCGTCCTGATCGTCTTCTTCGATCACCTCAGCACCGGGCGAACGCTGGATCTCTTCAATGGGACGGAAGCGCAGCGCAGACCATGTATCGTCAATTGAGATATTCGCGATAGCGTCCCAGCCTGCGGTGTGAGCCGCATCCCAGCCTTCATCACGGCTGATGTCACTCTTTTTCGGTCCACCCTTCTTCGGGAAGCCAACCCACAGAATGACACCTGGCTGTGCAGCTTCAATCAGTTTTGACCACCATGCATCCACAGTGGCGCGGCTTTCGGCAAACAGGAGCAGAAACTGGTAACGGCCATCGATGGCGGTATCAAGCTGTGCGCCTTCCGGCAGTTCACCTAACTGTTCCCGGAAACCGGCTGGCGCGTTAATCACGGCACCGCGCATCCCAGGTTTGATATACAGCTTCTGCGCGAGGGTTTTTCCAGCCATTTCGTCATCCTTTACGTTTCATACTTCAGCACGGTTGGCGCATGTTGTATTTCTGAAGACAACTGGTAAGAAGTGTATCAGAATCGACTGCGTTCGCTACGCTCCATGTTACAATAGTTCGCATGTTAATGCTCCCGGATTTCAGAGTACGTCAGCGCGACTTCCTGCTGGAGATTCTGCGGGCGATCACTGCCCAGCTTGATCTCGGTGAGGTGCTGCGCCGCACCCTCAACGCCTCGATTGTCATGATGGCCGGACAGAACGGCCTGATTGCACTGCGCGGCCCTGATGGGTATTTTCACGTCCGTGCCATCAGCGGCATTGATAACATTCATGTCCCGATGCTGAATGAGCAGCTCCGCCACCTCATCACACGGATGGCGGAAAGCAATGACAAGCTCTCTGACACCGAAGCACCCGACAGCCGTCAGGCACTGCTGAACGAAGTCCTTGGCGAGATGTCCACAGCCATTGACCCCGGCCTCCGTCAGTCGATGGCACTGCCGCTGATCTTCGCTGGCGAAGCCTTGGGTCTGCTGATCGTCTTTCGCTCGTATCGCACCACCGTTTCCCCCAACGACATCCAGATTTTGCAGAGTTTCGCCGATCAGGCCGCAATCGCCGTGCATAATGCTCACCTTTACGAAAAGGTGGACCACGAGCGCATGTGGCTCTCCGCCATCCTCGATCACAGCGCCGACGGTGTGATGATTCTGGATACCGATATGAGTATCCTCCACTTCAACCCCGCCCTGTCACGGATGACCGGCTGGCGAACTGAAGACGCACTGCGCCACACTCATGATGATGTCATCGTCTGGTCACGTCTGAACTCGATCTCACTCGGCGAAGCACTGGAGAACGGCTGGCCGTTTAACAGCCCACATCCTACTCAGAATACACTTTATGTCGAAGGGGATCTCCGGACACGGGCTGATGTCAAGCTCAGTGTGGCGATTACCTACGCGCCAATGCTGGATATGCATCATAACATCACCAATATCGTCGCCAACGTACGCGACATTACCAACTTCCGGCAGGCGCAGGAAATGCAGAATGTATTTATTTCCAGCGTCTCGCACGAACTGAAAACGCCAGTCGCCATTATCAAGGGATACGCCGCTACACTCCGCCGTGAGGATGCCGATTGGGACCCGGCAGTGATCCGCGAGACGATGGCCGTGATCGAAGAAGAGGCGGACCGCCTGAACGATCTTATTCAGGATCTGCTGACCGCCAGTAAACTTCAGGTCCAGCAGGAACTTTCGCTGGAGATCAGCGAGGTGAATCTGGCAGAAGTCGCGCAGCAGGTGGCCGAGCGTTTTGCAAGACAGACCAGTCGCCACACAATCAAGGTTCACTTCCCAAGCGATTTCCCCTATATTGAAGGCGATCATACCCGGCTTCGTCAGGTGCTGGATAATCTCGTCAGCAATGCGATCAAGTATTCGCCCAAAGGCGGCATCATCAAGATTGCCGGCCAGTGCAGCGAGCGCGATGTGACGGTTTCGGTCAGTGATCAGGGTGAAGGCATCGCCGAACGCGACCTTCAGCATATCTTCGAGCGCTTCTTCCGCATCGATAACACGCTCAGCCGCCGCACACAGGGGACAGGGCTGGGTTTGTACCTTGTCAGGGCGATTATCGAAGCGCATCACGGTAAAATCGATGTCAGGAGCAAGTACGGCAAAGGCTCGACCTTTTACTTCACGCTGCCCCGTACACAGCAAATCAGGCGCGGGTACGGCTCTTCTGGTCTCTGACCAGACACACCACCCTGCCCCCACCATTCCGATCTAACTGGAGACCAACTTTATGCAAAACAGACCGAACCAGACGACCATCCGCTGCTCCAACTGCGGCCAGCCATATCAGACCGTCGTCCGCAGCTTCATTGATGTTGCGGAAGACGCACAGGGAAAAGCGCTGCTGCTGGCCGGGCAGCTTAATACGTCGCAGTGCCCGCAGTGCGGCGCGGTCAACACCCTCTCAGTACCGCTGCTGTACCATGACGCAGGCAAGGAAATGCTGATCGCATTGATCCCGATGGAACTCAACATGAATAAGGATCAGCAGGAGCGCGTCGTCGGTGATCTGATGAAAGCCCTGCCCAAAGAGAATTTCAAGGGCTATATGTTCAACCCCAAGCGGGCGCTGACCATGCAGGGCCTGCTCGACATGGTACTTCAGGCCGACGGTATCACGCCAGAGATGATGGAAGCGCAGCGCCAGCGCGTGGCACTCATCCAGCAGATGACGGAATCGGATGACGAGACCCTTCAGACCCTGATCAGCGAGAACGATGCCCAGATCGATATTCAGTTCCTGCAAACCATGTCCGTAATGGCACAGCGCTTTGCCCAGTCTGGCCGACCGGACATCGCCGAGCAGATCATCCAGACGCAGCAGATCATCCTTCAGAACTCCACTGTGGGGCAGGAGATGCAGCAGCAGCAGGCGGAACAGGAAGCGGTCATCGAAGAGGTGGCGCGGGAAATCGAGGCGTTGGGTGAAGAAGCCGAGCGTGAGGATTTCCTGAAGCTTGCCATGAGCTATGCTGAAAGCGACGGACATATTCAGGCGCTGGTCGGGCTGCTCCGCCCGCTGTTCGATGCGCAGTTCTTTCAAGATTTCACCCTCTACATCGGTCAGCAGCCCACTGAGGAGCGCGAAAAGCTGGAGAATCTGCGCGAAAAGATGATCCTCCTCACTCAGATGATCGACCAGCAGCAGCAAAGCCAGATGCAGTCCGCTGTTCAACTGCTTCAGGGGCTGATCAATGTCCCGCCGGAGCAGCTCGACGAGGCCATCATGGAAAGCCTGCCGATGATCGACGATTCATTTATGGCAATCCTCTCTGCCAATCTGCAGGAAGCGCAGAAGCGGCAGGATGTGAATATGAGCGCCAGGCTCCGTCAGGTCTATGACCGTATCGTCACCATGCTCCAGCAGAATATGCAGCCAGAACTCGTCTTCCTGAATGAGCTGCTATCCGCTGAAACTACGGAGCAGGCCAAGGCGATGCTGGCCGAACAGGGCAAGGAATTCGGCCCCGTTCTGCTGGACGCCATGAACGCCATCAGCGACATGCTGCATTCACAGCAGGGACAGGCCGACCCGCGCATTCTGAGTCGTCTCGAAGAACTGCGCCGGGAAGCGGCCATCACGCTTCAATAGCACGATAGCAGCATAAGAGTAACCTACACTAATAAGACCGGCCTGAAACTATGCTGGTCTTTTTGGTTTGAGTCTAAGACCATTTCCACAACTTCCCTTTCAGGATCGATCAGGTTCTACTACAATGCTCATCAGCCAGTGCTTATAAACATCCCTGAAAGCAGTCTGAAGCAGATACCGACTTATGCAGCCAGCAAAAATCAACCCGACCAATATCACGGTCAACAAACAGGAAGGCTATCTCGAGATCGAGTGGTCTGATGGTGCAAACTGCCATTATCCACTGGGACAGCTTCGCGAAGCCTGCCCATGTGTGGAATGTCGCGGCGGCCATGAGCGCATGGGCCGCGCCTTTGAGCCGGACAACATCCTGACGCTGATCCCAAAGCGCTCGTATAAACTGGAGAATGTTTCACTTGTCGGCAATTACGCGCTCCAGCCCTTCTGGGATGACGGGCACAATTCCGGCATTTATACATGGGACTACCTCAGGCGGCTGTGTCCACAGCCCGACACTGAGGATAATTAAACAATGATTCGATCTTAAAAGGGGCGCACAGTGATGCGCCCTTTGTTTGAATATGACTTTTGGACAGCACCGTATAGCACAGGTCATTTTTAGCAGCAAGGAGCAGCAGGCGGAGAAATGAGCGAAAACAAGGATCTACGACCTTCCGAGCAGTTTCGAAATCTGTATAAACCCGCGAAAATCGCCGGGGACTTCAGCGGGAAGCATATCATCACCGTCGAACAGTTCGCCCGTGACGATCTGCAATCGGTTTTCGACGCAGCCAGCCGACTGCGCGAACGTGTCGCACAAAAGGATCGCAGCCTGGTCAGCCTGTGCGCCGGTCGCCTGATGGCATCATTGTTCTTCGAATCCAGCACCCGCACCGATCTCAGCTTTCAGGCCGCAATGCGTCGTCTGGGCGGATCAGTGGTCTCGGCCAGCAACGGCATCCAGTTTTCGTCGGTCTATAAAGGCGAAAATCTGGCGGACACGGTACGCGCCGCAGGCTGTTTCGCGGATGTGGTCGTCATCCGGCATCCCTCGGTCGGTTCATCGTTTGAAGCCGCCTATTACATCGATCGGCTGAACGAGAACATCCGCACCCCTACCACCGTCATCAGTGGTGGTGATGGCATCGGCGAGCATCCCACACAGGCCCTGCTCGATCTGTTCACGATTGTCGATCGCAAAAACGGCGCCGACAACCTGACGATCACGCTCGTCGGCGATCTGCTGTACGGACGCACCGTACATTCACTCGCAAAACTGATGGCGCTGTACGAAGTCCACAACACGCGCATCTGTTTTGTGTCCCCCGTCTCCCTGCGTATGCCTGATTATGTAATCGATTATCTCAGCGCACATGGCATCGACTACCATGAGACAACTGATCTGTATGAAGTGCTGCCCGAAACGGATGTCATCTACTGGACACGCGTACAGGAAGAGCGCTTCACCCGTCGAGCGGACTATGAAGCAATCCGCGATAACTTCATCATGACACCCAACGTACTGAATCAGGCCCGCCGCGATGTCATCCTGATGCATCCCCTGCCTCGCAAAAATGAGATGGGGACACCGGCAGATCACGACATTCTGGATGCCAACCCGCGCTCCGTTTACTTCCAGCAGATGGAAAATGGGATGTTTGTCCGTATGGCACTGCTGGCAAAAGTACTCGGCGTGCCGGATTCGGAAATCTAACCTATGACACGCACACTTCAGCTTCATGGGACAGTAGACCCGCATGTCCATCTGCGCGGCATGGAATGGGCACACAAGGGTGATTTTTACACTGAGACCTGCGCGGCAGTCGCAGGTGGCTACTGGGCGGTGCTGGATATGCCCAATACCCTGCCCTCGACGATCGACAGAGCGGCATTACAGCGCAAGCGCGACGAATTCGCAGCACACGCGGTGTGTGACTGGGGCGTGTATTACGGCGCGGCTGCACCCGCTGCTTCCGGCGAATCCGGTAACTGGACCGATTACGATGACACCCTGTACGCACAGATCTGCGGCCTGAAGATGTACAACAACGAGACGACCGGCGTATTGCTGATTGATGATCAGGCGGTGCGTGAACAGCACTACGCGCACTGGACCAGCAGCAAGCCAATTGCCGTCCATGCTGAAGAACAAACAGTGCGCGATATCCTCGAGCTGGTGAGACGCTACCGCCGCAAGACACACTTCTGCCATATCAGCACGGCCTACGAACTGCGCCTGCTGGCCGATGCCAAAGCGGAAGGACTGCCAGTATCACTCGGAGTCTGCCCGCATCATCTTTGGTTCACACAGAATGACCTGAGCAGACTGGGTTCACTCGGCCTGATGAAACCCGAACTCAAAACAGCGGCGGATCGTGATGCCCTGTGGGATGGCATCCGCAGCGGGCTGGTCGATGTGATCGAATCCGACCATGCACCGCATCTGCTGAGCGAGAAACAATCCGAAAAGCCGCCCTATGGCGTCCCTGGTCTGGAGACCACTCTGCCGCTGATGATGACCGCTGTCCATGAAGGCCGCGTCACGCTGGAGCAGGTCATCCCGCTGGTAACCGACAATCCCCGGCGCATCTTTGGCCTGACAGCCCCGGCAGATACTTACTGCACCATTGACCCTGACGCCAGCTATACGCTGGAGAGTTCAGATCTGCATAACCGCTGCGGCTGGTCACCGTTTGAAGGGATGACACTGCACGGTCGGGTGATCGGGAATGTCATTCGCGGCATGCAGGTGTATGACGGCGAGCAGGTCTGCGTGCAAGCCGGTTTTGGAGTGCCGCTGTCATGAATTGGTTGACCACCGCCGCTGCACCCGGACTGCTGCACAGCCTGCGCTTTCTCTATCATGACGCAGCGCGTCCGCTGATCTTCTCGCTGAGTGCGCAGCGTGCCCACGAACTCACGGTAGAACTGATGCGCTTTGCCGACCATCCGCTGATCACCGCAGCCCTGAGCGGACTGCACAGCCTGACGTTTCAGCCCATCCCGACACAGGTCGGCGGAGTCACACTGGACACACCGCTGATCCTCGCAGCAGGATTGGTCAAGGGAGACGGCTTCGGCAGTGAGGGAGCGTCGCTACTGGCAGTAGACAGCGGACACAATCTCATCCCCGGCTGGCATTCGGTCCCAGCACTGGTCGGGCCGGTTGAATTCGGGTCGTTCACCCGCTGGCCCCGCTCAGGCAATCCGGGGACGGTGGTCTGGCGCGATGTAGAGACCTATTCCACCCAGAACCGCGTCGGGCTAAAGAATCCCGGGGCAGCCGCCGCCGCACGGTTTCTGGGGCGTCATGCCGATACACTGCCGCCTGTTTTCGGGATCAATATCGCGGTCAGCCCCGGCGTCAGTGATGCTGAACAGGAACAGCAGGAAGTCTGCGAAGCGGTTGGACTGTTCCAGCAGCACGGCATCCGCCCGACATGGTACACGCTCAACGTGAGCTGCCCGAACACCGAAGACGACCCTGGCGATCATCAGACCGAAGTCCGTACCCGTACTCTCTGCCGTCGGCTTGTCGAACAGCTCGAAGGAATACCGCTGTGGGTCAAGATCAGCCCGACGCTGGCGGACTCGCAGTATTACACGCTTCTGCGGGTCTTCGCAGAAGAAGGTGTCCGCGCCGTGATCGCGACCAATACCGATCCACAGCCTGTACCGGACACACCGACTCTCAGCGCCGGTGTCGCCGGTGGACGCCTGCACCTGCGGGTGCTTCAGGTCGTCCGCCTGCTGGATGCAGAACGGAAAACGCACGGCTATCACATCGACATTATTGGATGCGGTGGCGTGCGCAATATCATCACCGCTGCCGAGATGCTGCGTGCGGGGGCAAATGCCGTCCAGTACTGGTCCGCGCTGGTCTATGAAGGCCCACTGGCCGCCGCCACCATTCAGCACGAACTGATTCAGACCCCGCAAATTATTGACCGCACCTATCAGCAGGAGCCTTCATGACATCACAGCAGTTCCCTTCATCTTCAGCCTCATTCGCAGAAGCACTGGCACACGCCCTGCTGGAGATCGGCGCAATCGGTTTTACGCCAGACGCGCCGGTCACGTTCAAGTCCGGCATCATCTCACCTGTCTATATCGACAACCGTATCCTGCCCTATCATCCGGCGGTATGGCAGCAGGTCATCGCCGCGATGCAGCAGACCATTACACAGGATCAGATCGAGTACGATGTGATTGCAGGCATCGAAACTGGTGGAATCCCGCACAGCGCCGCGCTCGGTTTCAGCCTGCAGCGGCCATCGGTCTTTGTCCGCAAACAGGCGAAAGACCACGGCAGACAGCAGCGCGTGGAAGGCGGCATGGTCGCTGGTCAGCGCGTGCTGCTGATCGAAGATCAGATCACGACCGGTGGCAGCAGTCTGTCCGGTGTAGCCGCGCTACGGGACTCCGATGCCACCGTGACCGACTGCATCGCCATCACCAGCTATGGCATGCGGGAGGCCGTCGCCCAGTTTGCCGAGGCACAGGTCCGCCTGCATGTGCTGGTGAACTTCGACGCGGTGCTGAAAGTCGCCGGCGAATCTGGTAAATTTAATATTGAGACAATCGAAACTGTACGTGAATGGTTGGGAGACCCCCGTGACTGGACCGCAAAATATACCGCACGCTGAAGATGCCCGAGTGATGACAGCCGTTGAAAAGCTGAATGCGCGCATTGATCAGGTGGGGTCACTGCTGTGCATCGGCCTTGACAGCGATCTGATGCAGATTCCATCGCGCTTTTTCTCACAGACGAACCCGCAGTTCGCCTTCAACCGCTGGATTATCGACCAGACGCACATGTACGTCAGCGCGTATAAGCCAAACATCGCCTTTTACGAAGCACGCGGCGTCGATGGCCTCAGCGAACTTCAAATGACGATGGATTACCTGCGCGAGAATCATCCATCCATCCTGACGATCTGCGACGCCAAACGCGGCGACATCAGCTCCACCAATAACGGCTATGTACAGGCGATCTTCGACCGGCTGGGCTTCGATGCCATCACCCTGCACCCGTACTTGGGCGGAGAAGCGCTTCAGCCGTTCCTCGACCGCAGGGACAAGGGCTGTATTATCCTGTGCCGCACCTCGAACGCCGGTTCAGGCGAATTGCAGACGCTGAACGTCGATGGCAAACCGTTCTGGGAACTGGTGGCCGAGAAAACCCGCGACCGCTGGAATAAGAACCACAACTGCATGCTGGTGATGGGCGCGACCTTCCCCGAAGAGATCCGCCGGGTGCGGGCCATTGTCGGCGATCTGCCACTGCTGGTACCGGGGATCGGCGCACAGGGTGGCAACCTTGAACAGACAGTAATGTTCGGCCTCGATCAGAACAGGCGCGGCCTGATCATCAACTCATCACGCGGGATTATCTTCTCCGAAAATCCCGAAGCATCCGCACGGGAACTGCGCGATGTCATTAACCGTTATCGTGGGCTTGATCATGGGATTTAGGGGAACCGGTTTCGCATGATTGAACGCATCCAATGGCTGGGACACGGCTCATTTGTGATCGAAGGGCCACCGCTGATCTATATCAACCCCTGGCGCATTACACGGGTCACCTTTCATGCGGATGTCATCCTGCTCGGCCATGATCACTATGAACACTTTTCTCCGGTCGATATTGAAAAGCTGCGCGGCGAGCATACCGTGATCGTCGGCAACGAAAAGATCGTTCAACTGGTCGAGGGCGCGACACTGCTGCGCCCGTGGCACAGCATCCTGTTCGACCGGGCACGCATCACGGCCCTGCCTGCCTACTCACCCGACGATCACCGGCACCCGCTGGAAGACGGCGGCCTCGGTTTTATGATCTCGCTTCACTTCTTCGATATCTACTACGCCGGGGATACCAAAATCACACCGGAAATGGACCGGATTCAGCCCGATATCGCCATCCTGCCAATTGATAACAACGGCACACTGAGCGTTGATGAAGCCGTCGAGGTGGTGCGCAAACTGCGGCCCCAGTACGTGTATCCATCCAACTGGGGCGCGGGTGGAGAGAGTGCCACCCGTCAGGATGCCGAGGATTTCCGGGACAAGCTGGCAGGCCGGTTCGAGGTCATCCTGCCGGAAAACTGACAATGCCTGTTCGCCTTGTGGCGGTGGCGGCGGCGCGAAAAATTTACGCCGCCACAACCATTTTTCCCCTCAAAATTGAGCGGCGCTGGCAGAACTGCGGCGTAAATGCGCTGCAAAAGCGCAGCAATGCGCTGCCTGTTGCTGCTGCTGCTGCTGCTGCCGCACAAAAATTTTGTGCGGCAACAAATTTTCCCCTCAAAATGAATGGCAGCAGCACGATTTGGCTGCAACTGTGCTGCAACTGGCAAACAGCGGGCGGCATTATGTCGTTTTATAATTCAATACGGAGAAAAACGGGCGACCACACAGGGTCGCCCCGTCACCACCGGACAGTTTTAACAAAGGAAGAATAAAGAGCGAGGCACAGATGAGATAGACTTTAAGTGTCTATGCAGAAAGTTATCTCGAAAGTGCCTCAAAATGGATTATCACCGAGTTGA
>JAEZAF010000003.1 GCA_023430545.1 Chloroflexota bacterium | reverse complement strand
CGCCGTGATAAACAGGGCATGGTCAGCCTGCTGGACAGCATCCCCGGTGTCGGGCCGAAGAAACGCAAGGCACTGCTCAGCGCATTCGATCACTCGATTGACCGCATCCGCAAGGCGAGTGTCGAAGAATTGACGATGGTCAAAGGCATCAACGCGCAGCTCGCCGAGACGATCAAGGCAGTGTTGTAATTGTCACCAGCAGACCCGCTTCATGCCGATACACTCATATTTAGCAGAAACAGCGCTCCGGCAGCAGCGCCGCCGTAAATCCATAGGCGCGAGAAAATAGTGTTGAAGTGGATCAGCCGGTGATGTCGCAGCAGTGTATGGGCGACCGCGTGCAGAATGAGGAAGATTGCCAGCCCTTGCTGCACGACGGACATGTGCAGCCCTGCGAACAAACCAAAGACCAGTGGCAGATGTGCCGCGACAAACCAGCGATAAGCCGCTGTGTCGCTTATTCCCGTCCAACCTAGAAAGAAACGCCATTCCTGCTGCTGAACCGCATCTAACTCATGCAGCATAAAGGCACTTAGCCCGACCAGAATAAGGAAATCGGCAGTGGTCATTTCAACACCTGCCGATTTCCATGTGGGGCAAGTGTGGCAAGAAAAATGCGTTGAAGCGGGGCTGCATGATCATAAAGCAGCATCGTAAGCATTCGCTGCAAGTGCGCCTGTTCATCCGCAGGCAGCAGCGGTACGCACGGCAGCTTGAGCATACTACTTAGTATGGGAACGATTGAACTGGTCGGTAGTTCTGACAGCCACGCCTGCGCCTGCCGATCATCCGACATCAGGTCGGCGAGTGCCAGATAACGCTCCAGCCACAGGATAAGATCGTGCTCATGGGACACCAGTCGTCTGGACATCAGGTTTACGGCTGCTTCCCAGAAGTCAATATGTGTCGTGGTCTGTAGGTAGCAATCCAGTTCATCCAGTACAGCGCCCTCCACATTCAACAACACATCGGTAAGGCCGCCCGCTGCTGGACGAAGTAGAGTATCGACTACAGCACGGGCGGAAACGGCTGGTCCGGCGGATAACTCCGTCCCGTTCAACATGGCGCGAACGCGTGCCTGTTGTTGTTGGAGCTGGTCGATCTGAGCGCTGAGTTCGGCATCCCGCTGCATCAGGAAGCGGTGTAGATCGGTGTCTGGGTCGCCACTGTGTAGAATAAACTGGATCTGTTTCAGCGTTAGCCCATAGCTTTGTAAGCGGCGAATGGCCTGCATCTGGCGCAGCTCCGCGGGGGTATACAGCCGATAGCCGTTCACATCGCGCTGTGGTTCTGCCAGCAGACCGATCGCATGATAATGGCGGATCGTTTTTGCCGTGACGCCGAGGAGTTCAGCGGCTTCACTAATGGTGAGTTTGAGAAAGTCCATGAAACCTGTTTGATCAAGTAGACACTGTATTTGCATCCAGCATAGCTTCTGCCCTTACGTCAATGTCAACGACTGTGTATGAGAGCCGGATGAGAAATCAGCTTCAGTATAAGCGCCTCACCTTTTAATGCAATTATGCTGCCTGTGCCACCCTGTTCTACCGTACTATTCGCGTCAAAGGCGGCGTTGCGTTTATAATCTGGGTGAACGAACACACTTTGAACACCCAATACGCGTGACAGGCAGCGAAGGGCGGTAAGGAATGGCGGCACGAAATTCCTGGACGGCTTCAGGAAAATTATGGATCGGGTTGAGTGTGACGGTAACGCTGCTGGCAATCATCGCCGCACTGTTACAGACACAGCCGAGTGAAGCACAGGTTGGAGGGATCACTGAAACACCAAGCCCGACTCTCAGCCCGACGCTGACGCTGCAACCCGGTTTCACGCCTCAGGCCACCATCGGGCTTCCCGCGACCAGCACCCCCTTCCCAACACAGACACCGCAGGGTTTTATCGTCACGACGGCTGCGCCACTGCCCCCTAGTGCCACGCCTGCAAACTGCCTGACGCCGCGTGACTTCCGTGTGGGGGATACGATCGTGCTGATCGGCGGGATCAGTATCCGTTCCGAACCGAACCCTGACAGCGCCCTGCTGATCCAGTTCCCGGAGCGGCGCGAGTTCATCGTCGTGGGTGGGCCGATCTGCCGGGACGGCTTCAATTACTGGAATATTCAGGGGCATGGGCTGACCGGATGGGCCGCAGAAGGCCGCCTGAACGTCTACTGGATGTCACTGGTACGCCGAGCCGGAGAACCGCTGGAACCGTGCCTGACACCGCTCAAGCTGGTCCGCGGTGAGAAATTCAAAATCACGTTTAATGTCCGCGTGCGGGCAGAACCCGCGTTGATCGGGATGACGCGCACGGTGGTGCCATCGGGTGATACGGTCACGATCCTCGAAGGGCCGACCTGTGCCGATGGTTACAACTGGTGGAAGGTCCGCACTGTCGTGCTCGGTGTGACCTATGACGGCTGGATGGCCGAAGCCAACCGCTTCCAGAGCCAGACTTATATCAACCCGCCGACCCGTGAACCGGGCAGCATCTGCGACTTCCCGCTGTACCTCGATATCGGCGACCGCGTGCGCGTGATCTATAACGACGGCATCCCGAAGCGGCTGCGGTCCGCCCCCAGCACCAGCGCCCCGATCCTGTACGATCTGATTCAGGAAGTGCCGATGATCATTATCGGCGGGCCAGTGTGCGCGGACACCTATAACTGGTGGCAGGTGCGCATTCTGGCGAGTACCGAAGTCACCGGCTGGCTGGCGGAAGGCGGCCCCGCCCAGTACTGGATCGCCAAGAACGAACTGCCTTAAACAGATGGAAGGGACGACCACTGCGGCCGTCTCTTTTGTTTTCTATGCTTTCCACAACTGACGATAAAACGCTTTCAGTTCGGGTGTGAGGTGCTTGCGGATGGTTTCGGCGTCGCGGATCGTCTGGTGCAGCCAGTCACCGTGCGGTGTCAGTTCGTAGACTTCCTCGGCGGTGAGCCACGCCATCTCAGAATGTTCATCGTGCATTCTGACGGCGGCGCGATCCTGAATCGTGCAGAAGTAGCGCACGCCCAGCAGTTCGTTTTCCGTTACGGCTGCGCCGCGATAAAAGTGACTGGTGCCGAGGATAAATTCGATCTGTACGGCTGCGCCGGTCTCTTCGCGGACCTCGCGGTGCAGCGCCTGCTCAAAGCTCTCGCCCTGATTGACGCGCCCGGTGACGCATTCCCATCCCCCGGCCAGATAATCCCGATGGCCTGCACGCCGCAGGATCAGATAGGTTTCAGTGGACGGATGGAAGATGACGGCGGCGATCCCAGCCATAAAACGTCCGATGCTCATCGGTTGAAGTCCTTTCAATGTCGAATGTCCGGCCGGGTGCTGCGGCAGACCGGCTTAGCGTTTGCTGAATAGGCACCCGTGATCGGGTACTGCCTATGTTATAGTCTGCATGAGGTTCATTGCCAAACGATAACGGATCAAGAAACGGATAAGGGGTAAAACGCCATGATGCAGGAAGATCCCAAAAACAGACCGGGCCAGAAATCCGGTGGTGGCGAAGAAGACCTGTACGATAGCGATGCATCCGAGCCGGAAGTGCCCAAGCGGGACACGGTGGAAAAGGAACCCAACGAAAAGCCCAGTCAGGCTGAAGGCGAACGCGATAAGGCCGATGAATAGATCAACCGTCATTGAGAGCTGACACAGGTCGGCTCTTTTGTTTTGCAGCAGTGGCGGCGACTGTGGCGGCGGCGCGAAAAAAATGCGCCACTACCACTATTTTCCCCTCAAAATGAGCGGCAATGGCCGAAATTGTGGCATAAATGCGCCGCTATAAGCAGCGATGCGCCACAACGCGCCGCAAGATGCTGAATTACGCCGCAAGGCGCTGTTGGTTACTGCCTGTAGCAGCTTGTTGCTGCTGCTGCTGCCGCACAAAAAAATATGTGCGGCAGCAACAAGCCTTCGTCGTCTTTATATGGTGGGACGGTGGGCGGCATGATGCGGACGAATTTTAAATACGGAGTGACCGGGCGACCACGTCGGGTCGCCCCTACACCCGGACCGATCTTTGGTATGGGATAGAGGTGCATCTGTGATGTATCACCATGTGTTCCCGAAAATCTTTTAAAACGCATAAGGCCGCCCTACGGCAATTTACATGCTATGGGGACGCAATGTATTGCGCCCCTGCGTGCCTGTGATGCTGCGGTCATAACGCAAGCGTTGTCCACTGGATGTAAAATCTCTGGCAGTTTAGATTGTAGCACGAATGTTCTGTCTGTGCGGTTCGGATTTTCAAACGAAGTGGACCAAAAATCGGACCGTTTCCCTATGACAAACCCTCTCAGCGCTGCGCGGTGGCTGGTAAACTTGTGCGATTCGTGCCGGTTTTCACCGATTAAAAGAGACAACATTGGCAGCATCCACGAAATTTACGCTGAAACTGATCCTGTTCGCGCTGCCGTTTGCGCTTTTCATGGCTGTGCTGACGGCGTTCCTGATCCATATCGGCGAGGCGATGCCGCTGGCGTGGGTGGTGCGCATCCAGCAGGGCAGTGATGTGCCGGTGCTGTATCGTCCGCAGTACGGCAACCGTGATGTGGACTTCAAGCGCCTGAGCATTGAGGCGCGTCAGCCGCAGGTGGTGGTGGTCGGGTCGTCACGCGTGCTTCAGATGCGCGGCGGTCTGCTGACTGAACAGCCGGAAGCCTTCTATAACGCGGGGGCACCGGCATGGCAGTTCGAGCAGGTTGAGGCGCTGGTCTATGGTCTGGACTCTGACGCGCTGCCGGATGTGCTGCTGCTGGGGCTGGATCAGGTGTGGTTCAATGATGCCTATGAGGGTGATGTGCTGCCGCCAATGGTCGATGATTTCATGCATCTGTGGCAGATCGATCAGGCGGTGGCGAAAGGACTGGCCGAGGATGTGGTCGCGGGGCGTCCGCTGACGCTGGAGCAGTGGATGGCGCGGGATGATCCCGGTGATGGCGGGGCGGGTATCGCGCTCGGCATTAAGGCGATTGAGAACGGGCACGGCTTCCGGTGGGATGGCAGCGAGCGCTACGGTGATTTTCTGGTTGGGCGGTTTCTGCATCAGCCGACGGAACGTCAGCGGCATCTGGAATGGATGTACAGCGGCCAGCAGATGTACGTCTATGGTGAGACGCCGTCCGAGGCGATGCTTCAGCGTCTGGATGCGCTGCTAAGATGGTGTGCGGAGCGCGGCATCACGGTGATCGGATTCACGCCACCATTCGCGCCTACGCTGTATCATGAGATGCAGCAGCGCGGGAGTCATGGTTATCTCTTCGCACTGATGCCACGACTGGATGCGGCGTTTGCAAAGTATGGCTATCGATTCTTCGATTTCTCCGACGGGGCGCGGTTCGGCAGCGATGATGATTTCTTCGACGGCTGGCACGGCTCCGAGCGGATTTACCTGCGGTTGTACGTGGCGCTGGTCGAATCGCTTCCCGATCTTCTGGGGCGTTATACCGATGTGGATACGCTGCGGATGCTCTATGACAATGCACCGGATACATGGACGGTCTTCGGCGGGTGATCGTGTCGGGGTGGGAGGATACGCAGGTTTCAAAGGTGGGTATTTGATTTTTGGTTCAGGATTTTCGGGCCAGAAAAGCACCCCCTATCCGGCATTGTAAACAATGCTTTGCCCTTTCCCCCAGTCACTTCCGCGCCGAAACTTCGTTTCGTCCGCTCCATTCGGAGGGAAAGGGAGAAAAACAGGTCGTGGTCGTTGATTCCCCTTCGCTCGGAATGGCGTGAGATGAAGGGGTGAGCTTACAACGGTAGGTATTTTCATTGAGCGTTACAGAATCCCCGGACAATGCAGGCATTGTCCCTACAAAACACGTGTGAGGCAGGGAGGGTACGCGGACGCTCCCTACACGATCAAGCGGGCTGCATGAAGATCAGCGCTGGAATCCCATGCTATAATGCCACGCGATGATTTCAGATCGTTTTAAACCGTTGACAACATTGGAGGGTTTACCTCGATGCGTAAAATGCTGCTGATGGGCTGTCTGCTGGCCTCATGTCTGCTGATTTTCTCTGCGCTGCCGGTGCTGGCACAGGACGTACCTGCTGAAAGCAACGGTGAAGTGATCCGGATGGCGACGACGCTGAATTTGCGTGCTGCGCCGTCCCCGACCGGCGCAGTCATTAGCGAGCTGACCAGCGGTGATCCATTGATTGTGCTTGGCCGTACCGCCAACGACGGGTGGCTGAAGGTCCGTATCACCGACGGACAGGAAGGCTGGGTCGCATCCGGCTATGTGAAGCTGAATGTGGCGCTGGAAACACTGCCGATCCTTGCGCCAGATGGCGTCGCGGTGACGCCGTCCAGTGTGCCGGAAACGGTGACGGACGAGGCTGACGAGTCAGATGCTGATGCCCCAGCCGATGCACCCTCTGCAAGTGGTGACGCTTTTGTGCGGGCGGTATCGCTCAATCTACGGGCTGCGCCGACGACACGCGGCGCGATCATCACTGAACTGCCGAATCGTACCGCGCTGACGCTGCTGGCACGTACTGCGGACCGCGCATGGCTGAAAGTCCAGACCGGCGACGGCCTGACTGGTTGGGTGTCTGCCGCATTTATCCAGACCAGTGCCGATATCCCCGCGCTGACCGTCGATAACGCACCGGTTGCAGTCACGGTGCCAGCCGGTGGCGGAAGTGCCCCGTCCACGCCGTCGAATGTGGTCTCCGGAATCGGTGCGACCACGCTGTCGATCTTCCGCACGGGACAGCGCCTCGGCAACCGCGCCGATGTCTTCTCGAAGGTCGGGGACAGCATCACGGTCTCCACAGATGTGTTCGATCCGCTGGGGCGCGGCATGTACAACCTCGGGGGTTATGCGTCCCTTCAGCCGGTGATTGACTTCTATCTGAAGACCTTTGCCCGCAATCAGAACTCGTTCGCCAATACGTCACTGGCCGCCGGGTCTGGCTGGACGACGGCGACGGTGCTTGATCCGAACTTCGCCAGCCCGTCAGACTGCCAGCAGGGGGAAACGCCGCTGGAATGCGAGTACCGTCTGACGAAACCGGCGGTCGCGCTGATCATGTTCGGCAGCAATGATGTGCAGTTTCTGGATGGCGGGACGTATGCTGCCAATTTGCTGCGTATTGTCCAGATTTCGAAGGACGCTGGCGTGATCCCGGTGATCAGCACCATCCCGACGCGGGTGGGCTATGAAGGACAGGTCGATCAGTTCAACGGCATCGTGCGCGAGATCGCCCGGAGCAACGCCATCCCGCTGTGGGATTATCACGCGGCGATGAGCGGCCTGCCCAACAGCGGCCTGAGTGGTGACGGTCTGCATCCGTCCGCGTCTCCGAGTGGGTATGCCGGTGCAGCAGACTTCAATGGCGAGAATCTTCAGGCCGGGTATGTCATCCGCAACCTGACAGCGCTTCAGGTGCTGAATGCGCTGTATCGTCAGGTGCTGACACGCTGAGGCAGCACTATTTTTTCCAGTGATGTATCGGGCAGACGGCCTGCACTTAATAAGGGTGTAGGTCGTCTGTTTTTTATTGCGTTGAGTCCTTTGTGCGAAAATTGCCCCATGCTTGCGTGTGATGTTATACTCGCAGCAATGATACAAACGAAAATCACACAAAACGCAGCATAAAAGCAGCAACCTTAAACCACACGTTACACGGTACGATAAATATTCAGGCTACTGAAGCTTTTCGACAATTACTCAAAGAACCGGGATGAGAGACGCCCATGTCGGAATTTAAAACGTATGATGCAGTCATCCATGAAGCCGCAGCGCTGCCGGTGATGCTTCCCCCGCGGCTGATTGGCCGTGAGGCAGCGCTGGCGCAGATCTATACACACCTCAAGGAAAATCGGTCAGTGCTGGTGCATGGAGAACCCGGTGTCGGCAAAACCGCGCTGGCCGCCACACTCGCCAGTGCCTACGCACAGCAGCCGAGTGGTGTGCTGTGGCTCAACGTCGATGAAGATCCGCTGGAGTCACTGCTCGTTCGTGTTGGCCGCGCTTACAATATCGAAGATGTGGTGACATCTGATAATCCGACGGCGATGGTGGGGGCGGTCGGCGCTGCCCTGACACAGCATAAGCCGCTGCTGGTGCTGGACGGCAAACTCGATGCACAGGTGGCGTCCAAGTTCATCAGCCGCTGTGCCGATCAACTGCCGGTGATGATCGTCAGCCGGAATGCGATTGAAGGGCCGTGGGCCGCGGTCGAACTCGATGTGCTGGAGCCGCAGCAGGCTGTGCTGATGTTCAAGAGCGAAGCGGCCCTGAACGACGAGGCGCATGATCAGGCGATCCTGACGCTGGTCGGCATCCTCGATCATCTGCCGTTCGCGATCAGTGTCGCATCAAGGGCGATGCTTGCCAGTAAACAGACTCCGCCGACTTACAGCACCGTGATCTCTCAGGCCAAGAATACCTCCGGTGGGGATAGTGCCGCCGCCGCGCTCACATCGAGCTTTGCTAACCTCAACGGCGCTTTGCAGGGGCTGATGCTGATTATGGGGGCCACACCACGTGGTGAAGCCTCCGCTGATCTGATCAGCATCGTCAGCGGCGCACCGGTGGAGTCGATCCAGCAGGCGATGACCTTACTGGCACAGATTCGACTGGTGGAGCGCATTACCCGTTACGGCAGTGCCTATTTCCGTCTGCACACCATCACCCATGATTTCGCACAGTCTCGGCTGCGGCTCTCGAACCGGCTGGAAGATCTGGAAACCAAAGCGCGTGATGGGATACTGGCTTATGCCCGTCGTCATGCTGACGGCGCGAATGTCGAAGCGCTGGCGGTCGAGCTGAGCAACTTCATGGTGCTGGCGCGGTGGGGGAACAGCCATCACCAGCGCGAGATGGTCAACCAGTTGGTGAGCACCCTGAACAGCGCACCGGATTTTGTCCGCGATTACGGGCTGAACTTTGAGCTGAGTCAGATGCGCGGGATCGGCGGGGCGTCCGCGTTCCCGGCGTATCCGCGTGAAGCGCTGGCGGCCCCTGAAGACGAACTGCTGTCTGCGCTGGATGATGAAGATGACAGCACCCCGATGCCTTCGGTCAGCAGTGTTTTGCGGAGTAGTGCTTCACGTGTCGGCGATTTGCTGGATGATGATGACGACCTCGAAGACGATTATGACGATGACTACGAGGATGAAGACTACGATGACGCAGATGACGATGAACTCGGCGACATCGACGACGAAATCTCGGCGGTGCTGGAAGACGATGAAGACGATGATCTGGATGCCGTTGACGACGACAGCGATCTGTACGAACCGGTGACCGAAGCGGACCTCGCTCCGCCTGCAATCCCGGTGCCAGTCAACGATCTGGATGGGCTGCGGGTGTCGCTGGCGCAGGCGCGTCAGGCAGGAGACCAGACCAAGCAGCTTGAGATCCTGCGGGCGATTGGGCGTTTGCAGACCTCACAGGAGATGGACACCGAAGCACTGACCACGTACAGCGAAGCGCTGTCGCTTTATGAAAGCGCGGATGACCGCGTGCATGTGCTGGAAATGCTCGATATGCTCTCGGCGCTGATGGTCAAAACCGAAAATGCACAGGCTGCGGTGGTTAATGCGGGGCGCGGACTCACACTGGCCGATGAATTAGGCGACTCGATTACCCGCTTACAGCTTCTGCTGACATTAGGCGATGCGCGTCAGCAGCTTGGCGAAAGCGAAGAGGCCATCCGTGCTTACAGTCAGGCGCTGGAGCTGGCGCGGACTTCTGATGACACTCAGCACGAGGCGATCATCCTCTATAAGCTCGGCTATGCCGAACTGGACAGTGGTGACGCTGACGGGGCGATCGAAATGCTGGAGCAGGCCCTGACGCTGTTCAAGGCGCAGCGGCGGCGCAGCTACGAAGGCCGCGTACTGGGAGCGCTCGGCTCGGCGTATGGCGAACTGGAACGCTGGGCAGAGGCGATCAACTTCCACACCTCGGCGCTGTATATTGCGCGTGAAGTTGCGGACAAGGACGAAGAGGCGCTTCAGCTCACCAGCCTGGGTTATGCCAGCCTTCAGGCTGACCAGCTTGGGCAGGCGCTGCTGCGCTATCGGCAGGCGCTGCATCTGGCTTATGAGAGCAGCAATCGCAATAACATCGTCGCCACGCTGGTTGATCTGGTGCGGCTGCTGCTGCGCAGCCCGCGTCACCTGAAGATCGCGGAACTGCTGATCGATGATGCGCTCAACTACGAATCGTATGACAAGGATGTCCGCCAGTTGAAAGAGCGCGTGTCCAACGAGATCCTGCTGGCTGAGTCGAATGGCACCTCCTTTGTGCCGGTCAAGGGTACGGCAGAAGCCTATGCGCAAAACGCCTACGAGTTGTTAGAGGCATAAGACAGATCGCATCTGGATCTGTCTGGGATGTAGTGAGTAAGGACACGGCCTGCCGTGTCCGCCTGAAGTCAGCAAGGGCGGCAGCGCTGCCGCCCTTTTTTCGTACCCATCGCTAAACCTGACTGCCTGGATCAGACCGAAAGGGTTTTCGTTTCAGGTGCTTCAGTCAGCTTCTCCAGCCGCTGGACGTGCAGTGCGCCGACATCAGCGCCGTTCAGCAGATACTGCACCGCCTTCTCCGCAGTCCCGGCCCCCATTGCCAGCCCGTGACCGTTGAAGCCCACGGCGAACCCGACGCGGGGTTTCTCCGGCAGGGTACCGACAATCGGCAGGCCGTCCGGTGTGAAGCCCATGATCCCGCTCCAGCGGCGGCTGACCGGCGCGGTTACGTCCGGAAACCATGTGCGCAGATAATTATCCAGCACACCCTGCACCGCATCATTGGTGCGATCTTCGGTGGTATCGTTTTCCAGCAGTTTGTTCTGCTTGCGTCCCCCGCCGATCAGCAGACGCCCGTCGAATGTCATGCGGTAGTACATGAAGCCGTAGTCGCTGTAGCCGCAGGTGGCGATGGCGGGTTTGTCCAGCGGTTCGGTGGCGAGGACCTGCGCCCGCGTCGGGATGATCTTCCCGACAAAGTATGGATCAATCAGCGGCGAGTAGGCGTTAGTGCACAGGATGACATGCTGGGCGCGGAAGATGAATTTACGTGTATACACCAGCACGTGATCGTCGGCCTGCTGTTCGATGCGGTACAGCTCGTTGTTATCGATCAGCTCCGCGCCGCTGTCACTGAAGATGGCGCGTGTCAGCTCCACTGGCTGGACTGAGCCATCCTGCGGCTGTTCGATGCCCCCAAAGTAGCCGCGCCCCAGTGGATCACCCTCATGGAAGACCGGCGAGAGGTTGTCAGCACGCATCGCGGCATATGCCAGACGCAGATCATCGGCTTCGGCCTCGCTTTCCGCCAGCAGCATCGACCCGCACCGCTCGAAACGGACATCATGCGGATGCCGTGCGATCACCTCATGCCAGATGGCGTGCGTCCGCTGTGAGAGGGCATATAACTCGCGGGTGGCTTCAGCACCATAGCGCTCGATGGCATGATGATAGTAGGCGTCGAGGCCGGTGATCATGAAGCCGGCGTTGCGACCGCTGGCCCCCAGTGCGAGGTCGCGCATCTCGGTGATGGTCACCTGCCTGCCGGCCTGTGATGCAAACCAGGCGGCGGCGCATCCTACCAACCCACCACCCACCACCAGAAATTCTGTTTCGCGCACCAGCTGATGATCGTCTGCCTGCCAGACTGAGACTGTCATAAAACTACCGTTCCTTATTTGCTTTTGTGCCTGCATTCGAATAGCAGAGGTTTGAAAGAGCATAAAATTTCTTAAAAACGTACATTTTTACCTTATCTTCCTTCTTCTAAGCTAATTTTAGTGTCATGATTATTGTAATGAATTGATGTATCCAGTTGCGGTGAGCAAGCCATGATCGATCAACCCTATCGCATGATTCTGACCTTGAAAGACAAAGGGCAGACCCTGACTACTCTGGTGAAGGGAGCGCTGCTGGTAGGACGTTCGGACGCCGAGAGTAATCATATTCCGGACCTTGACCTGAAGCCGCTAGGGGCATGGAATGCGGGTGTTTCCCGCCGCCATCTTGTGATGAACCCCTTTGATGAAACCACCTTCTTCATCAAGGACCTCGGCAGTGCCAACGGTACACGGATCAACGGCGGCCTGTTAAAAGCGGGGATGGTGTATTCCCTGCACTCCGGTGATTTGCTGACCGTAGGGACACTGCATCTGATCGTCGTGTTCAACCCGGCGACCACAGCCGAAATCGAAGCCCTTAAGAATGGCAGCACCGGCATCCTGCTGGGTCACGTGTACGATACCTCAGGAAACAGCGTTGGGGGCGGTCAGGGGGAAGTTGAGAACGAGCCGAATACGACCATCGTCCAGCGGTCGGGCAGTCTTCGGGAGGATCTGCTGGAGGCGGTCGCGAGGGCTAATCATCTCACCCCGGATGAACGCGAGGCTGTTACCCTGCTGAAGCAGATTGTCACCCATCAGGATCTGAGCGAGGATGTCACGTTCTATATCGCCCGTGATGCGATTCGCAACCCCTACTGGCGGAGTAACCGTCGCATCGCGGTGCTGCAGGCTGCCAGCACCTATGGGTACATTCGCCGCGATCATCCTGAACTTGTGCAGGAACAGCAGCGTCTCAATCAGCAGCGCACTGGCAGGGCTGATTAAGCAGACGTGCGGGATGGAAAAAGCCAGCCCCTATATAAACAAGCCATTTCCAGATTCAGAGTAAATAACAAAAGGCCGGATATGTCCGGCCTTTGCTTATGACTCACAGGTCCGTGATCTGGTACAGCGCCGATTTAGAATTCAGCAGCGTCATTCTTGCGCTTGTCGCCGTATCCTCGCTTGACCTTCATGTCATCTTCAAATGACACGCCAGCCCGTTCGACGGTGACGACATAGGTACGCGCCAGTTTATCGTGCCATGCCTGACGCTCAGGATCAAACGCTGCCCAAAGCCAGCCAAGCCCGAAGAACACGGTATTGAGCGCGTAACCGATATGCCGCATCAGAATATCAAAATCGGTGAGGGGAGAGCCATCGGTCTTGATGACTTTGATTCCCATGAACATCTTGCCGGGGGTCTGGCCGTTGTTGCGTGTCAGAAAGACCCACTGATAGCCGAAACCCACCAGAAAGCCAATGACACTACCCAGAAACCACTGGTCATTGCCGCCGAGAATACCGCCAATCGCTGTCGTCAGAAAGTTGTCGATGAAGAGCGCGACCGCTCGCGAGCCGATGCCCGCCAGAGGATAGGTTGAAACGTGTGTTTGTGTCATGGCGATCTGAAACCTCAGAGAGATAAAAGATTGATAAATATGTATACGAGAATTTTGCAGAAAAGTTCTATCCTGTCTATAGACACGTTCGCATCCGCCAATGGGTATGTGATACACTTTGTACAAACAAAGTATGTGAAAAATATACAAACTATCTGTCATTTAAACAGGGAGCATCCCGTGGTATCCCCTTCGCTGACACCCTTTCGTAACGAACCCTTCACCGACTTTTCCGATCAACAGGTGGTCCGCGCTTTCTGCGATGCACTGGAAAAAGTCCGTGGAGAACTTGGACGCACCTATCCGCTGGTGATCGGTGGCAAGCGCGTTCAACTGGAGCAGAACTTTGCCACGACGAACCCTGCCAATCCGTCACAGGTGCTTGGTTACTTCCCGCAGGGGACCGCCGCCCATGTCGATCAGGCGGTGGAAGTGGCATCCGAAGCCTTTGAACGCTGGCGCTATACGCCGGTGGAAGATCGTGCCGCGCTGCTGCAAACGGTCGCCAGAAAGATGCGCGAACGCAAGCACGAATTCAGCGCGACGATGGTGCTGGAAGTCGGCAAAAGCTGGTCAGAGGCTGATGGTGATACCGCCGAGGCGATCGACTTTCTGGAATACTACGCCCGTCAGATGCTGCGAATTGCAGACAGCAGTGCGCTGCTGGCCGAGCATCCACCGGAGCGGTTGAGACTGACCTATATCCCACTCGGCGTCGGTGCTGTGATCCCGCCCTGGAACTTCCCCAATGCGATTGCCTGCGGCATGACCAGCGCCAGCATTGTCGCTGGGAATACCGTGATCCTCAAACCGGCGGAGCAAAGCCCGCTGATCGCATGGAAAATGGCGGAACTGTTCTGGGAAGCTGGCCTGCCGGAAGGCGTGCTGAACTTCCTCACCGGCCCCGGTGCTGAGATCGGCGGTCGTATGGTGGATCATCCCAGGACACGCTTTGTCGCGTTCACCGGCTCGCGTCAGGTCGGGATTTCGGTCAATGAGAAAGCGGCCAAAGTTCACCCCGGCCAGAAGTGGCTGAAGCGTGCCATCCTTGAAATGGGCGGCAAGGATGCTGTCGTGGTCGATGAAACCGCTGACCTCGACATCGCGGCCCGTGGAATCGTCAAGAGTGCCTTCGGCTTTCAGGGGCAGAAGTGCAGTGCAGGCAGCCGCGCCATCATCGTTGATCAGGTTTACGATCAGGTGGTGGAGCGCGTGCTGAAGCTGGCGCGTGAGATCCAGATCGGTCAGCCGGAAAGCAGTGAGCATATCAGCCTTGGCCCGGTGGTGGATGACGGCGCTTTCAGGAAGATCAACAGCTATATTGAGATCGGCAGAGGTGAGGGCAAACTGCTGCTCGGTGCCGATGATTTCAAGGTCCCGCAGGAAGGCTACTTCATCGCACCAACGATCTACGGTGATGTCGAGCCGCATGCCCGTATCGCACAGGAAGAGATCTTCGGGCCAGTGCTGGCGATCATCCGGGCGCGGGATTTCGATCATGCGCTGGAAATCGCCAATGATACCGACTACGGGCTGACCGGTGCGCTCTACAGCACCGACCGTCAGCGGATTGAACGCGCAGAACGCGAATTCTTCGTCGGCAACCTGTATTTCAACCGTAAATCGACGGGGGCGCTGGTGGGTGTGCATCCGTTCGGTGGATTCAATATGAGCGGCACGGATAGCAAGGCAGGCGGCCCGGATTATCTGCTGCTGTTTACACAGGGCAAGAGCATCGCGGAACGGCGCTGACCCGCCCGATACTGTATCAGTCACAGCACACTGGGGCAGCCCGATTACCCGCTGCCCCAGTCATCTGAACCGAGCAGCGATCGCATTGCTGACAGCGTAAACAATGTCTTAGAAATCCCCTGCACGCGTTGACTCCTCCCCGTAGTCCCTTACAATTGTATAAAGAACTGTTAGAACACTTGTCTATTCTGCAGGTTAGAATATGAACCGGCGTGGTTATCGTTTACCGTTACACCCACTGACCACCCGGAAATCCATCGAGGCGTAAATGGCAAAGGATTACTACAAAACACTCGGCGTTGATCGAAACGCTGACGAAAAAGAGATTAAACGCGCCTTCCGCAAACTGGCGAAGAAACACCATCCCGACGCGAATCCCGACGATCCCAGCTCTGAAGCAAAATTCAAAGAGATCAATGAGGCGTACGAAGTGTTGGGGGATACCGAAAAGCGCTCCATGTATGACCGCTTTGGACCAGACTTTGCGCGTTATTCCGGTATGCCGAACGGCGGTGCAGGTGGCCCCGGCGGCGGCTTCTACAATACCACTGTTGACGGTCAGGGCGCGGATTTTGAAGACCTGCTGAAGAATATCTTCGGCGGGGGTGGTTTTGGCGGCTTCGGTGGCCGTACTGCCGACACGACTTCGCGCAGCCGGACGGCCAACCCGTTCGGGGATATCAAAGGCCGCGATATTGAGCATCCCGTGCGGGTGACGCTGCGCGAGGCTTACGAAGGCACGACGCGCTACGTTAACACGGGCGAACGCCGCATCAAGGCCGATATTCCGGCAGGCGTCACCGACGGCACCAAAGTGCGGCTGGCAAAAGAGGGCGAACCCGGTCCCGGCGGCCCCGGTGACCTGTATCTGGTGATCGAAGTCGAGCCGGATCGCCAGTTCGAGCGTGACGGTGCTGACCTGCTGACCGACCTGAAGATCGATGTCTTTACGGCTATACTGGGCGGCGAAGTCGAAGTGCCAACGATGACACGGCCTCTGAAGCTCACCATCCCGCCGGGAACGCAGTCTGGCCGTAAATTCCGCCTGACTGGGAAGGGGATGCCGATCATGCGGCAGAAGGGATCGCATGGCAATCTGTATGCTCGCGTCCTGATCACCGTGCCGACCGATCTGACCGACGAGCAGAAGCAGATGGTCGAAGCCCTGCGCGACAGCTTCAAATAGGGGCGCATGAAGTTAACTTCGCACACAGTCAGCTGCGTATGAAATTACTGATAACCGAGAGCAGCGGTGGGTGGTCCGGCAGACGAGAGTCCGGCCGACATCCCGCCGCTGTTTGTTTTTCAGGCCTTCGTTTACCGCTGTCTAAGTGTCTGTTTTTCAGGCAAAATAGATGCTGTCTGACTCAGACCGATGTGATAAAAGTGAATATTTCGGGAAGCTGATGCGAAAAATATCGTTTGTTGCCATTCTGTGGCTGACCCTGACCCTGCTTCTGACCGGCTGCGATACCAACCCGGCGGGGATGCTGCCGACGGATGTCATCGTCAGCACGCCGGTTGACTCGCTGCCCGTGAGTATCAACAGCCAGCAGCAGACGACGATCCCCACGGCCATCGCGCAGGAGATCATCGACGCCGCCGATGCCGAATATCTGCTGCTGACCAATATCTACGAGCGTACCTCGCCCTCGGTCGTCAATATCGAAGTGGTATCCCGCAACAGCAATGAGATGAGTCTGCTCGATATTTCCGGCGGGTCCGGCTTTATCTTCGACCGCAGTGGGCATATCGTGACCAATGCGCATGTGGTCAAAGGGGCCGAGGAAATCCGCGTGACATTCAATGATGGTTATCTCGCGACCGCATCGCTGAAGGGCATCGACACCTACAGCGATCTGGCCGTCATTCAGGTGGATGTCGAACCGGCGCGGCTGCTGCCGCTTCCGCTGGGTGATTCGAGCGGCGTGCGCGTCGGTGAGCGTGCAATTGCGATTGGCAATCCCTTTGGCCTTGCAAGCTCGATGACGGTCGGCATCGTCAGTGGTGTGGGGCGTGTACTGCGGTCGGCAGAACTGATCGACGCGGAAAACTCGATCCCCGGCTTCCAGAATCCGGCCATTATCCAGACGGATACCCAGATCAATCCGGGGAACTCCGGCGGGCCGCTGTTTAACTCGCATGGCGAGGTGATTGGCGTCAATACCGCCATCCGCAGCAGCAGCGGCGGCTTCGAAGGCGTCGGTTTTTCAGTGCCGGTGAATACAGTGAAGCGCGTCGTGCCAGAACTGATCGAGAGTGGTTATGTCGAGTATGCATGGCTTGGCATTGACGCGCAGTCGCCGTCGGTCGGATATGGTGTGGCGGCGCTGGCCGAGACGCTGAATCTGCCAGTCAATGAAGGCGTGCTGATCGAAACTGTCGCGCCCAATTCGCCGGCATCAAAGGCGGGACTTCAGGGCGGCACCCGTGAGGTGCGCGTGCGTGAAGCGCCGGT
>JAEZAF010000296.1 GCA_023430545.1 Chloroflexota bacterium | reverse complement strand
TCGTAGAGGTACTCAAAAGTCGAGGATGCGCCAAGATAGAGATCCCCATTGTAGAAAACAGCAATCGAGCGCGTGCCGTAGCCGTTGATAAAATCGATGGGCGCGGCCTGTGCGGTCAGTCCGCGTCTGGCCCCGGCTGCACCAAACGGAAGCCGATCTTCATCCACTTCGACGACGCCATCACTGACAATCGGGATGCACGGTTTCATCGTGCACTGATCTTCCATCCGATACACCGAGAGTAACGTTGGCCACGGCGCTAACGGGTCGTCGGGGTTCTCAGTGATCTCCTGAATGATGTATCGCACAAAAGCAGGATGCGATACCATGGTATCCGGCTGCATCCGGCCCGGATGAAACACCATTGTCACCTCTGCATTTTCAGGATTTTCGAAGAATGCGTATGGGATCTCGAAGGCCGCGCTCTCGGTATCGACCACGATCACGCCGCGTTCTTCGTCATGCTCCCCGACGATCTCCGGCTGCGGTCGGAAGTAAGGCACCAGAAACCGTTCTTTCCCGTCAGTTTCGACTGTCCAGCCGACAACGCCGTGATAGGCGATCTCGCGCCACAGATAGCCATCCGCACATTCTGCCTCACCTAAGACCTCAACGAACCTGAGACCCGGCACCTGTCCAAGCACGTTACCGCTCACGCTCGGCTGAGAGCGAATACGGTTCGCGCTGCCCGCCGTAATATAGCCGAACTGCTCAAAGGCATCCGGGTCGTCTGGATTGACAAAGTCCGCCGCCTGTTTAAGCAGCGACGTGCAATCGTTCGTCTGAACCTCCGCTGGCATCAGGAACACGGGCATCGACAGCACTGAGGATGTCAGCATTCCAGCGAAAAGGATCAGAATAACGGTCAACCATTGCTTCATATCAGCTTCTCCGAACTATGGGTAAAAGCGACCAAGCATACCACATCTGCGGCGTATCACCCTGGATGAGCTTCCTCTGAGAGTTCTTCGTGACTGCTTGACAGACCTGCGGCTGTCCGCTTGTATAGTCTTAGTACAGGTTCTGGATTGGAGAGACGCCCTATGAAACGCAATGCCATTCCTGCCCCCGCCCATCTGATTATGATTCTGATGTTCACGATGTTCACCATCCTGCTGGTGATGATGCCTGCGACACTGCACGCACAGGATGAGACGCCCGAAGTCACACCCGATGCCACCATCACCGAAACATCACCCGAACCCACTTCTGAAGTCACGGTTGAACCGACGATGGAACCGACTGCCGAGCCAACGGCTGAACCCACTGAAGAACCGACCTCTGAGGTGACGGATGAAGCCACACAGGAGGCGACAACAGAAGTCACCGCCGATGCCACCACGGAAGCGACCGCAGAGGCGACCGACGACGCAGGGGCCGAGACCACGCCTGAAGCCACCGCTGGTTCAGCCAATGCTGATGCCGCACCGTCCGCAGCCGAGTTCATCAGCGCAAACCCGGAGGATGTGGCCGTCGTCTGCTATAACCCGAATGATCCGGACGCCGGTGTCTACCATCAGGCCGACGAACCCTTCGCACTGGCCTCGACCTTTAAGATCATTATCCTCGCCGAGTACGCGCAGCAGGTGGATGAAGGTGTGCTCAATCCTGACCAGCTTATCGGGCTGGGCCGCGTTGATCATTACTATCTGCCGGGGACCGACGGCGGCGCACATGAGGCGTTTCTGGCAACTCTGCCGGAAGGCACAACCCGCGTCACGCTCTCGCAGATCGTACAGGCCATGATTCAGTTCAGCGACAACGCCGCCGCGGATTATCTGCTGATGCGCACTTCAATGCACACCTATCCCGAACTGTATATTCAACTGAACCTGACGCAAACCAATCAGCCGCTGCTGCTGTCCGGCCTGTTTCTGGTGCTGGACAATCACGAAGACGGGGCGCTGACCGTCGAACAGATCGCGGCGATGGATGACGCGGCCTTTAACGAAGCCTATAACCGCGTCGTGAACCTCTTCCTGAATGATGAGGGATGGTACGCCGACGAGATCGAGTACAAGCAGGAACGCGCCGCCAGCAGTGCGAATCTGTCCGCTGAAGAGACGCAGGCCATGATCGACGCACAGGCAGCCTTCTTCCAGCGCTTCGGCAATCGGGGGAGCGCCCACGATATGGCGTCGGCCATCACCAATGCCTACCATGAGCCAACCAGCCGCCTGACCGAACCGGCCCGACGCATCATGCAGCAGCATCTGAACTGGCTGATGGATGCCAACCCGGATAACCGCGACGTCTACAGTGCGCTTGGCACCAAAGGCGGCTCTTACATCGGCATTCTGACCTCGGCGTGGTACGTGCAGCCCATCGACGGTGAACCGCTGGTGCTGTCGGTACTGTATCGTAATCTTCCGCTGGAGACCTGGGTAGATTGGCTCGGCGTCAGCGGCGCACACCAGCAGCTCGAACTCAACGCACTGACCACCGGTGCAGGCTGCGAGGTCTTCGCTGAGGCGCTGGGGCAGTAGCATCCCCCTATCCCCGGCATGCTACGCATGCTTTCCCTTCCCGGCATTGCAAGCAATGCTACCCAGTCGGCAAAACTTCGTTTTGCATTCCGAGGGAAGGGAATTGATCTACGATGACCTGTTTTTCTCCCTTTCCCTCGCAGCAGATGACGGGTGCTTTTTCCGTCGTCGCGTACTGGGGGAAAGGGCCGGGGATAGGGGGCTTCCTAGTCGTCGGCACTCCCAGATCCCGCCAGCCCTTTCCACGCTGCCAGACGTGCCGCCGCGTCCAGTTCATCGGTGTAACGTGTCTGCTCTGCGGCGGACAGATCCATCCGCCGCAGTTCCGTCTGAAGCGTCTCCGCCAGCGCCACATCGTCCATCGCGACCGCCAGTTCTGCCTGTGCCGCCAGCACTCTGGCCCGTTCAATCCCATCTGCTGAGGGATTCCGCTTCAGCGCCAGATCCAGCACCCGTGCTGCTCTCTTGTCATCGGTATAGGTGTCCCGCAGAAAGATCGCATTTTCCAGTGCCTGCATCAGCGGTGACTGTTCGCCGGATGACTCGCTGTAATCCGGGTCTGGCTCATCCTGATTGATGTACAGCAGGCTGCTGCCCGACGGATCGAACAGGCTGAAGCGCGTCTGCTCCGGGCGCAGTCGGGTGATGCGCGGCTGTCCGGCAGTCGGGATCTGCCCGTAGTGGCTGCGCAGCGCATCGGCAAACGTCCGGTACAGTGGATGCACATCCGGCACGAAGACCAGACAGGCCGCCGGTTTGGCACGTCGTGCGAAGTGCAGCATGACGTCACCTCGGCTCACCGCCGCATAGACATACGGCCAGTCCTGCCGGTAGGTGACCTCGAACCCCAGCACCTGATAAAACTCCAGCATCGCATCCAGTGATTTGCAGTACAGCAGCGGGATGACCTTTTCCATCGTGTTGTTGTCCCTTCGCTCTTTATCGTCGTCCTCTTTCGAGTGTAAAGGGTTGGGGGAATAGTAGAGACTTTCGCAGGCTTGTCAGTGGATTACATTGGCTGCACGGCACGGCTGCATCATCCCGTGCAACGCTCTACCATCAGGCCAGTGTTTGCGGCAAGTGTACAGGACCTACCTTACCAACAAATTCACGCTATCATTGGGGACGGAAATAGATTTTTGCGCCCTATACAGATGCAAGGATGATTTTTATGCGTGTTTTGAGAAATATTTTATTGGCGCTGCTGCTGTTGATCGTCATCGTGCTGATCGCAGGCTTCGTGCTCTTCAACGACCTGACACGCGGCCCGCTGCCGAAGATCGATGGCGAAGTGCGCGTCCCCGGTCTGGAAGACGTGGTCACCGTCCGGCGCGATGAGTGGGGCGTGCCGCACATCTACGCCAGCAGCATGCACGATCTGCTGTTCGCGCAGGGCTATGTGCAGGCACAGGACCGCTGGTGGCAGATGGAGTTCTTCCGCGCGACCGGTGATGGCCGCCTGCAGGAACTCACCGGACGCAACGATGACCTGATGGGCAACGATGCCTTTATCCGTACCATCGGCTGGCGTCAGGCCGCTGAACGCGACATCGCCGAAGTCTTCACGGATGAAGACAAGGAACGCCTGCAGGCCTTCACCGATGGCGTGAATGCCTACATCAACGGCAAGGCGGGCGGAGATCTCGCGCTGGATTACAGCCTGTTGGGTGTCAATGGCGTGACCATCCCCGTCCGCCCGTGGACGATGGGCGACACTGTCGTCTGGCAGAAGGTCATGGCGTGGGACCTCAGCAACAGCATGTATGATATCAACCGCGCCGGGCTGATCGACGAACTCGGCGAAGACCTGTATGAAGGCATCGAGCCGCCGTATCCCTTTGACCGCAATCCGACCATCGTCCATCCTGATAACGCCGAGCCGACCGAAGCCAGCCTCGCCAGCAGTGGGCAGACAGAATCAGTCGCCGGTTTCGCGGATGCTGATCTGACCTTTGCTGGTAACCTGACCGCCGGGATGCGCTTCGCCTTCGGGCAGGGCGAGGGACTCGGCAGCAATAACTGGGTCGTCAGCGGGGATCTGACCGAGAGCGGCAAGCCGCTGCTGGCAAATGACCCGCATCTCG
>JAEZAF010000240.1 GCA_023430545.1 Chloroflexota bacterium | reverse complement strand
GATGGCTATCGCTGGTGGCAGATCCAACTGGATGACGGCACGACCGGTTATGCAGCCGAAGCAGGCACGACTGAATATTTTCTTGAGCCGTTAGCAATCACAGCAACGGATGAATCAGTCACACCCTAAGCGATTGCAGTAAAGTCGGATGGATGTCCGGTTTTCGTTGTATCAATCTTTCATCAGAAATCCCCGATGATTAGAACCTGCCCGTCCCCTGTTGCGTACAGGATGATATTAAAGATAGGCGAGTCTCTGCTGTTGAGACATCCCTGCGCTTTATGAACCCTGTATAATGAGTTTGAATTTGTGAACGGAGTAACAATCCATGCGCGTGATCGTACATACCGGTAAGGGTGGCGTCGGCAAGACCAGCATCTCCGCCGCGACCGCGCTGCGCTGTGCCGAAATGGGGCTGAAGACGATCGTCATCAGCACCGATACCGCACACAGCCTTGCCGACTCACTGGACAAAAAAATCGGCCCGGAGCCGGTCGAGATTTACCCGAACCTGTGGGCACAGGAAGTCGATGCCCGCTATTCGATGGACAAATACTGGGGGCGCTTCCAGAAGTATATGGTGGCCCTGTTCAGCCGGAATGGTGTCGATGACATCGTGGCCGAAGAGGTGACCATCCTGCCCGGTCTGGAAGAAGGCGCTCATCTGCTGTGGATCAACAAGTATTTCAATGATGGTGAATTCGATGTGCTGATCGTCGATGCCGCGCCGACCGCCGAGACGCTGCGCCTGCTCAGTCTGCCGGATGTAACGCGCTGGTGGCTGGAAAAAGTCATGGGGCTGTTTCAGGGCTTTGGCAAGATCGCCCGTCCGATTGGCCGCATGCTTGGCCGCAACAACGAGAGTATCCCGGATGATGAGGCATGGGATCAGGTCAAGCAGTTGTTCGACACACTGGACAAGGTGCGCGACCTGCTGGCGAACTCGGAAGTCGCCAGTATCCGGCTGGTGGTGAATCCGGAGAAGATGGTCATCAAGGAAACGCAGCGCACCTATACGTATCTGAACCTGTACGGCTATGCGACCGATGCGATCATCTGCAACCGTATCATCCCGGACGAAGTGACCGACCCGTACTTCACGATGTGGAAGGCGAACCAGCGTGACAACATCGAGTTCATCGGTGAGGCGTTTGGTGGTCTGCCGCTGCTGAAGGCCCCGCTGTTCGGTGGGGAAGTCAGCGGGCTGGAAGGTCTGCGGAAGCTCGGCCATCAGCTTTACGGTGACCGCAATCCGGCGGATCAGATGGGTGAGGGGATGACCCATACCATCGAGAAGAACGAACAGACAGGCGGTTTCGACCTGCGCGTCCCGCTGCCGTTTGCCGATAAGAACGATATGGATCTGTACCGTTCGCGTGACGAGATCACGCTGAGAGTGGGGCCGTACCGTCGCAATATCGTGCTGCCGTATGCACTGTGGGAACTGGAACTGGTCGAGGCCAAGTTCGATAAAGCGACGCTGGTCCTGCGCTTCAGTGGTCAGCCGGGTGCGAAGCCGATCACGACGCCGGTGGAGTCCACCGACTCAGCCTGATCACCCTCTCCGGTGATTCGGAAATCAGTAAGAATTCTGCCCCGCGATTGTCATTTGTCAGTCGCGGGGATGTTTGTATCTGGCGTTTATGGGTGAGGTTTTAATGGTATGGCACAGGTGAAGACATCGACCAATGGGACAAAGCCGCCTGATAGAACACCCGCTGCTGAAGCACAGATGCCGATGGGAATCTATGGCGCGGCGGATACCCTGACCGCGAACCGTCAGGCGGATGCCGCGCCTGCTGAGGCTGTCCCTGAGACGGCTGCCCAAGCTCCGATGACGCAGACGCCAGTTATGCAGGCACAGGCCCCCGGCGCGGATTTCGACCTTTCGGCGCGGCTGGCAGGCAGTGAAGTCCCGAAGACGCTGAGCGGACTGCCCCGTAACCGGTCACTTGCCATGCAGTGGCGCTATCTGCGCGTGCTGATCTTCGCCGGATGGCTGTTTGTGCGGGTGATCTTCTGGCAGGTGTACGTCCGCCGCTACTTCCGGAGTTACGTGGACCGCACCAACGCGGCACGCTTTCCGCGTTATGCCCGCGAATTCCGTGACTTCGCCGTGCAGCTTGGTGGGGTGTTCATCAAGCTCGGCCAGTTCGTCTCTACCCGTGTCGATGCGCTGCCGGAAGAAGTGGTGCGGGAACTCGAAAGCCTTCAGGACGAAGTACCGACCATCCCCTTCAGAGAGATCCGCCGGACACTGGAACAGGATCTCGGTGATCTGAGCCAGCACTACCAATCCATCAACGAAACGCCGATTGCCGCCGCCTCGCTTGGACAGGTGCACAAGGCGCAGCTTCTGAACGGTGAGAAAGTCGTCGTCAAGGTGCAGCGGCCCCGTATCCGCCGGACGTGCTATACCGATCTGGCGGCGCTCAAGGTTGTCGCGTGGGTGGCGATGCGCTTTCAGTTCATCTCACGCCGGGCTGATGCGATAGCACTGACCGAAGAATTCGGTCGGGTGCTGCTGGAAGAGCTGAGTTACCTGCACGAAGCCCGTAACGCGCTGGTCTTCGCTGATTTCTTCCGCGAGGATCTGGGTGTATATATCCCCACAATTCATGTCGATCATACGACCGACCGTGTGCTGACACTGGAAGATGTCAGTTCGATCAAGATCAGCGATTTCGCCGCAATCGAGGCCGCCGGTATCAGCCGTAAACAGGTGGCGCAGCGGCTGATGGAGACCTATCTGCGGCAGGTCTTCGAGCTGTTCTTCTTCCATGCGGACCCGCATCCGGGCAACCTGTTCGTGTATCCGCTGCCGGTGGATGACCCGTCGAAGTATGCGCAGAACGGCGGGCGTCCGTTTTATCTGATCTTCGTGGACTTCGGCATGACCGGTTCACTCACCCGTCAGTTAGCGGATGGCATGGTGAATACACTTCAGGCGGTGATCGCCCGTGACCCGCGCCGACTGGTCGAATCCTATCAGAAGCTCGGACTGCTGCTGCCTGGGGCAGATGTTGAGCGCATCATCGAGGCGACCGAAGCGACCTTCAACGAGGTCTGGGGCCTGACGATGAGCGAGATCGCTGATATTGATTTCGATCGCGCGGCCAACATCGCCAACCAGTTCAATGACCTGATCAAGTCGATGCCGTTCTATATCCCGCAGGATTTTATCTATCTGGGGCGCACGCTTGGTATCCTCAGCGGGATGGCGACCAGCCTTGATCCGAGTTTCAACCCGTGGCAGGAACTGGAACCGTATGCACAGCGTCTGGCTGCGCAGGGCTTTGGGCTGGATGTCTCACTTGGTGCAGACGGCACGCTCGGTCTGGGTGAGATTATCCAAAGCCTGCTGGAAGGCAAGGGCGGGCAGGCGCTTCAGCTTGTCCAGCAGGAAGTGCTGCGGCGCATCAATCCGCTGACACCGGCCAACGATGTACTGGCGCAGCTTCGGCGCGGGGATGTCCGTGTGGTGGCGACGCCAAGCCGGGAACATCAGGCGCAGCTTCAGCGGCTGGAAGTGCAGGGGCAGCGAACCACGCGTGCGGTGATCTTCGGCAGTGTCCTGATCGCGTCAACCATGCTGTATACCAGTGGAGAGCCTACACTTGGGCTGATTGGATATGGTTTCTGCGGGCTGTCGGCGGTGTATGGGTTTTTCCGTCGGTCGTAGCAGAGGGTGAGAAAAAGCCCCTGTTGTGGCGGCAGTGGCGGTAGCGCAAAAAAATACGCCGCCACAAAATTTTTCCCTCAGAATGAGTGGTGATGGCAGAATTGCGGCGTAAATGCGCCGCAAGATGCAGAAGTGCGCTGCCTGTAGCAGTTTGTTGCTGCTGCTGCTGCTGCCGCACAAAGAAAATGCTGCTGCAACTGCTGCAACGCTGCAACTACTGCAACTACTGCAACAACGAGACAAGTGGGCGGCGTTGAATGCCGTCCTTACTGTTTCCGTGATTTTGCAGAGTCAGGGTGGGTGATGTTAAGGTGCAGGAACCTCATAGTGTAGCACGAATGTTCGGGTTATGCGGTTCGAATTTTCAAACGAAGTGGACCAAAAGCGGGGCTGCCCCTGTGAACCGGACTTGTCCAGTCCCATATGCAGCAAGTTTAGAGATTTGAGGCGAAAAAACCTCCCCCCATCCTAAATCCATCCCGGCATTGCAAGCAATGCTACCCACTCGCTCGCAAGCTCACTCCGAGGGAAGGGGAATATTTTGCGTTATGAGGTGTTTTTCTCCCTTTCCCTCTAAGCGTCCGACGAATGCGCTTCTCGTCGGATGCGGAATGGGGGAAAGGGCCGGGGATAGGGGTTCAGGTGTTTACAGCGGACAGGGCAGGCCCTGTCCCTACGTATACGTATTTTGTAGGGACAACGACATGCAAGCATGTTCAGCGTTGTCCGCCGTTTCAATAAGATTCAGAGCAGGTTTTCTGAATATTCAAACGGTCTCTAAAGCTGCTACGCATGGGGCGGGATTTTCTTCCCGCCCCGATAGTGATGCATTTTCAGAGATCGGCGCTAGCTCAGTTCTTCGATCAGGTCTTCGATTTCGGCGGCGTCGGCGGCATCCGGGCGGATTTCGAGATAGGCTTCGAAGTCGCGCACGGCACGGCGATCCTCCCCGAGTTCCATATAGGCATAACCGCGATTGGAGTAGGCGATAGCGTATTCAGGGTCTGCGCTGATCGCATCAGTGTAATCATCCACCGCACGATCATAATCCTCAAGCGCGTAGTAGACATTGCCGCGCTCGTTCCAGTAGTACGGGTCACTGGGGTCGAGTGCCAGCGCATCGTTCAGATCATCGAGCGCCAGCTCATAGTCCCCGTTGAGGCGATGAGCTGCACCGCGATTACCGAGCGTGATGGGGTCATCCGGCACCAGTTCCAGTGAGCGGTCATAGTCCTCAATGGCAGAGTCGAGATCGTCGAGCGCTTCAAAGCACAGGGCGCGGTTGTTGAAGATCACGGCATTCTGATCGTCGAGTTCTTCGGCGGCGTTGTAATCGTCGATGCAGAGTTCCGGCTCGCCGATACGCCAGTAAGCCACAGCGCGGTTGATGTACGCGTTGACATAGTCGGGACGCAGTTCCAGCGCTTCGGTGTAATCTTCAATCGCCGGTTCAAAATCGCCGATCATGCGGTAGGTATAACCGCGATTCAGCCAGTAGGTCGCGTTGTCGGGTTCGAGATCGATCGCGTTCTCGAAGTCGGTCAGCGCTTCTTCGTAGTTGCCCAGCGTGATATTGAGGTTGCCACGGTCATTGTGATACAGGGCCACATCCGGCGCGAAATCAATGGCGGCTTCGTAGTCGCTCATGGCGCGGTTGTACTGCTCGTTCTGCTCGTAGAGGTAGCCGCGATTGTCATAGGCGCGGGCGTACTCGTCATCCAGACGGATGGCCTGATTGTAGTTGTCCAGCGCTTTGACGAAGTTATCCAGACCCGCGTAGGCCACACCCAGATTGTTGTAGACGACCGGGTCGCTGTCATCGAGGCTGATCGAGCGCTCAAGGTCGCTGATGGCGCGGTCGTATTCCTGCAGGTCGATGTAGACCAGCGCACGGTTGTTGTAGAAGGCGGCGTCGGTCTTGTCCATATCCAGCGCTGTGGAGAAATCATCCAGGGCTGCGTCTGTTTCACCCAGGCACAGATACGCCAGCCCACGGTCATTGAAGTCAACAGCTTCGAGGTCGTCTTCGTCAGTCTCACTGATCTCGTCGATCACTTCCTGCGCCTCGTCGATGAAGGTGTAAGTCGTGCCGCTGACGCAGCGCTCTCCGGTGGTGTTGGTGGAGTTCGGCGTACTTGGCTGGATCTTTGGCCCACCTGTGCGACCGGTCGAACTGCCTTCGTCCGGCTGTTCGCCATCGAGGAAGGCGACAACCTGATCGATCAGTTCTTCATCGTCGCTGAGATCGATGAAATCCTCGAAGTCCCGTTCTGCATCGCGGGTTTCCTCAAGGGCCAGCAGCGCACAGCCGCGATACAGGTAGGTGTCGGCGAAATCTTCAGCCGATGCGACCGCCAGGTCGAACATCTCAAGAGCGCGTTCGTAATTGCCGCTGGCATACAGATCGAGGCCAATCTGATTGGAGAGATGGGCGGCCAGTTCATCGGACGTGGCATCGGACGGAAGGGCGAGGTCATCCTCGGCAAGATCGATCAGCATGGCACAGGGGCCATCGCTCTGAGCCATTGCTGGCGCAGGTGTCCGGGCAAGGCCGATCATCACCAGTGCGCTTAGCAGGATTGCAGATAGGATTTTACGGAACATGATTTCCTCTCAATAAGCGGCTAATTTGTTCACATTATAACCTGATATAAGGCATGACGATCGCCCAATACTAAAGGTTCCCCCACACATTGGGTTGTAAAGCGGATCGAAAACAAAAGAAGGGCGGATAATCAGCCCTTCTTCCGGTGATTTGAGACGAATTTAACGCGTGGGTACTGTCAGCCGGTTTAACTTCCGCTGGTATCGACTGTGGGTGTCGGCAGGGCGGAATTATCGAATGGCAGCGGCGGCAGTGTC
>JAEZAF010000231.1 GCA_023430545.1 Chloroflexota bacterium | reverse complement strand
CCGCGCCGACATCCATCGCCTGACCGTTGACTTGCAGACAAACGACCTGCTGACGAACGGCGGGTTCGAAATCGACGGCAACGGCGACAACATCCCCGATGGATGGACCGGCAAACGCCTCGATCTCGCGAAGGCCGACCGTATCAAATGCAATAAACCCAATAAGTCGGTCGCGAACAGCGGTAACTGCGCCTTTCAGTTCAAAGGTAATGCGGATGGAGCACGCAGCAAGCTCATGCAGACGCTGGACGACCTGACAGCGCTGACCGACAACAAACTGATGGTGCTGAGCACGTTTGTCGATCCTCGCAGTGCATCTGCGGGAACCACGGTCGCGAAGGTTAAAGTCAAATTCAGCGATGGCAGTAAGCTGAAGCTGTCACTGACCATTCCGGCTGATGGCGCACGCGCGGGTTATATCCTCCTGACCGACAGCAAGCGGCTCGACATCCCCACAGGCGCGGTCATCACCAGCGTTAAAGTCGAACTGACCTATGCGGGGAACAGTGGTTCATTCCGCATTGATGATGTCAGCCTGCGGGTGGATGCACAGGATGTGCCCGACGACATCTGGCAGCCTGCGCCGGGGACGACCTGGCAGTGGCAGCTTACGGACACGATCAACACCAGCTATGATGTCCAGATGTATGACATCGACCTGTTTGAAACCCCACAAAGCGTGATCGACCAGCTTCACGCGGATGGCCGGATCGTGATCTGCTACTTCAGCGCGGGCAGCTATGAAGAATGGCGTCCGGATGCGGCGTCTTTCCCGGATGTGGTCCTGGGAAATGACCTCGACGGCTGGCCGGGTGAACGCTGGCTGGACATCCGGCGGATGGATCTGCTGGCCCCACTGATGCAGGCACGCCTCCAACTGGCGGCGGACAAGGACTGCGACGGCGTCGAGCCGGATAACATCGACGGCTACATCAACAACACCGGATTCAGCCTGACGGGTGAACACCAGCTTGCGTATAATCGCTGGTTAGCGGCCAGCGCGCACGGGCTGGGGCTTTCAATTGGGCTGAAGAACGATCTCGATCAGGTTACGCAGCTTGTCAATGACTTCGACTGGGCGCTCAACGAACAGTGCTTTCAGTATGACGAATGCGACCTCCTTCTGCCCTTCATCGACGCCGGTAAAGCGGTCTTCGGTGTGGAGTACACCGAGGAAGGGCTGGCGCGAGAGGACTATTGCCCGACCGCCAATGCACACGGCTTCTCGTGGCTGACGAAGACCTATGATCTGGGGGATCTCCCGCCGAATGCCTGTCAGGGCTATCCACCGAGACAGCCCGCACAGCGCTGATAATTTTTAAATTCAGTATCCACAAACAGATAGAGCGTGTAACACATGAACATCAACGGACAGCATTACCGTACCATCTGGCGACACCCACAGCAGCCGGAGATCGTGCAGATTATCGACCAGCGCAAACTGCCCTTCCGCTTCGAGATCGTCGATCTGACCACGGCGGCGGACGCAGCCGTGGCAATCCGCGATATGACGGTGCGCGGTGCGGGACTGATCGGCGCGACCGCCGGTTACGGCATGATGCTCTCGGCCCTGCGTGCGCCAAAAGACTCGCGTGAGGCCTTTTTACAGCAGGTGACGGCGGACGGCGATCTGCTGAAGGCGGCGCGACCGACGGCTGTCAATCTGGCGTGGGCGGTGGACCGTCAGCTTGCGGCGATCGGGGCAGCCGACAGCATCGAAACGGCGGTGCAGGCCGCAGAGATCACGGCGCAGGCAATTGCCGACGAAGACGCTGAGTACTGTCGCCGGATTGGTGAACACGGCGTCGAACTGATCGAGGAAATCGCATCCCGCAAAAAGCCGGGTGAGGCGGTCAACATCCTGACGCACTGCAACGCTGGCTGGCTGGCCTTCGTCGATTACGGCTCGGCGACGGCCCCGATTTACGCCGCGCATGACCGGGGAATCCCGGTGCATGTGTGGGTGGACGAGACGCGCCCACGTAATCAGGGCGCACGGCTGACGGCATGGGAACTGGCGCAGCACGGTGTCCCGCATCATGTGATCGCGGATAACGTCGGTGGACACCTGATGCAGCACGGGATGGTCGATCTGTGCATCGTTGGCAGCGACCGCACAACCTTTACCGGTGATGTCGCCAACAAGGTCGGCACATACCTCAAGGCACTGGCGGCCTATGACAACGGCGTGCCGTTCTATGCTGCGCTGCCCTCCTCAACCTTCGACTGGACGATGACCGACGGCGTGCATCAGATCCCAATTGAAGAGCGCGGGGGCGAGGAAGTCCACACGGTCGAAGGTTTGACTGCTGCCGGTGACGTGACCGAAGTGCGCATCCTGACACCCGACAGCCCGGTCGCCAATTACGGGTTCGATGTCACCCCGGCGCGGCTGGTTACGGGACTGATCACCGAGCGCGGGATCTGTGCGGCGAACGCAGACAGCATTCTGGCGCTGTATCCGGAAAAGCGGTCGACGGAATAGATTTTATTGTCCTTGCAATTTAACAGCGACGGCAGTCAGATCGGCAGCGCAGGCGGGTGTGAGTTCTTCAGAGGCTGAGACAGCGTCTATAAAATCGGGCAGCAGGGCTTCAGTAGATGGCACCGTCAGATCGCTGTCCGTCGCTGCCACTTTCTCACACCGCTGCATGATGCCTTCGAGCAAGTCGAGTGAGGCCAGCGGAACAAGGGTAGAAAACGGCTCGGCGTCGTTATCAGTCGGAACCTCAAACGGAGATGGAACGAAGACGAAGCGGCCTCCAAATGGACTCCAGTCCCCGATCCCTCTCGTTCCTTCGACAGCATCAATCTGGCGTGGAGTCCCGTCTTCAATTTCCCAGATCGTCAGCGATGAAGTCTCGCTGGTTGAGCCGATAGCCACCACACTCAGGAATGGGTGCCATTTGACATAGGTCAGACTTTCATCGACTGAAAAGCGGTTTGCCAGATCATAGGACGCTGTATTGAAAACCGAGATAGTTCCATCGCGTGCGCCCACGATAATCTGCGAACCCTCTGCATTCCAGTCAATGTGCGTTGCAATACCCTGCAAGTCCTCTTCAATGAGTAATTCCCCGGTTTCCACATCCCAGACATGCAGGAAACTATCCGGGGACTGTAAGGATTTTCTGCCAACACTTACGAGCTGTGTGCTGCCAGGACTCCAATCGACAGATAAAATCTTATACCTTGCAAAACGCGGATCCAGACCAAGGATTTTTAGAGAGGCAACTGTATTGGCATCTAATAACTCGACTATAAAGTGGTCCCCCCAAATATTGGCAATCTTCGTGTTATCCGGACTCCAGACCACATCCGTTCTTGATCGATTCGGCTCTGACTCCGCTACCTGCTGACCAGTCAAGGGATCCCAGATACGGAAAGTCGAGTCGAAGTCAGCAGATACAAGACGTGAACCATCCGCGTTCCAGCCCAGAGAACGCACATCACACAGGCTTCCGACTAATGTCTGGCGCACCTCACCGGTTATAGCATCCAGCAGAAAAATCGTCGCCGAAGGATCAGGCGTAAGATTACAGCCAGCGGTATTCCCCCCTGCCACCGCAATCAGCGATCCATCAGGACTCCATGCCACCTCCTCAAGGTGGATCGGCTCCTGCTCCTGTCCGCTCGTCGGGTTGATGATGGCAAACGAGAAAATCGTCAGTATTAGGGTGTGTCCGCAAACTCAGTTAAAATAGAGACATGATCAAACGACACGAATTAACAGACGCACAATGGGAGAAAATCAAGCCGCTGCTGCCGCCTGAAAAACCAAAAACGGGACGTCCGAATC
>JAEZAF010000227.1 GCA_023430545.1 Chloroflexota bacterium | reverse complement strand
TTTTTACGCTTACCCTCACTGCGTATAACGCACACGCGGGATTCTCGCTCTCAGGTTTGAAAACCGTTTCAAACTGGTGGCTGTAAAGTCAGCTTTTCCCCGAAACACATTTGCTCGGTAAATTTGTTACGATTATTGCATGACAGACGTCTTTTTCACGTTTTATTGATCAAACAGGCGATACAATAAAGATATATTACGAATTATTTCAACATGAACGACATGAGCGTTCATGGAGACTCAATGTCGTTAAGGACCAAAACACTCTCAATTCTGGTAATCAGTGTCGGCCTCACGCTGGTCGTCCTGTACGGGCTTTCACGTGTCATCCTCATGGAGGGCTATGAACTGCTTGAGCTTGACCACGTCAACCGTAATCTGAGGCGTGTGCATCTCGCCATCAGCAGTCAGTTTGAACATCTGCGCACGACTGGCATCGACTGGGCACACTGGGACGATACCTATGTGTTCGTTCAGGATCGGAACGAAGGCTATATAGAAAGCAATATCCTCGACAGTGTCTTTGAAGACTACACCCTCGAATTCATGGTGTTTGTCGATACTGCAGGCGAAGTGGTCTACAGTCAGGGATACGATCTCGATACCAGCGAACGGATCGATGTATCCCCCGCGCTGCTGGCATCCGTGACTCAGAATGACTGGCTGACCCGCCCTGCCAATGAACACGGCGAGCTGCTCACCGACGGTGTGGCAGGCATCATATCGGTCACAGCCGGTGACGGACGAACGTCCAGCGTCATGCTGGCATCGGTCCCCATCCTGCCCTCAATCGAAGAGGGTACGTCAGCCGGGGGATTGATCTGGGGACGCTACATCACCGCCGCCATTAGCGAGACCATCTCTCAACAGACGGTGGTAAAGGCCAGTCTGCATCCGCTGGAGACAACAGAAACGACAGATCAAAATCTGCCGCCGGAGATCATCAGCCAGCTTAGGTCTCAGCCCGATTCAGAGATGGTGCTTGAATACGTTAGCGAAGCGACGCTTGCCGGACATTCGATCCTGAACGATCTTCAGGGCAATCCTGCGCTGGCGATCAGAGCAGAGATCGATCGCACGATCTATCAGCAGGGGCAGGCCAATATCGGCTTCTTCGTCCTTGCCATGAGCGTCATCGGGACATCAGCCGTCACTGTTTTTACCATCGTGCTGGAAAAGCGGGTGCTTTCACGTCTCGCCTATCTTAGCAGCCTCGTCAGCAGCATCCAGCAGACCGGAGACATCACCTCCCGTGTGGAACTGGACGAAAACGACGAACTGACCAATCTCTCGCATAAGATCAACGAAATGCTTGATTCACTCCAGACACAGGAGAAGATGAAGCTGGCGCGGGATAATGCCATCAAAGCGGCGCAGCTTAAGGCGGAGATCCTCGCCAACGTCAGTCATGATGCCCGCACACCACTGACCGTCATCCTCATGCGCTCCGAGATGCTGCTGAACGGCATCTACGGCCCGCTGACCAGCAAGCAGACCGAGGTGTTGCAGAACATCACCACCAGCTCGCAGCAGCTTCTGAACTTCGTCAACAACATGCTGGAAGGCGCACAGATCGAAAGCGGCCAGTTAAGGCTGGACATCGGCGAAGTGGTCCCGCATCGCCTGCTGGAAACGATCAGGACGACACTGGAACCCCTGGCGGCACGCAAGCACCTGCGTCTCGAAACCGAACTGAAGGATAATCTGCCTGAGGTGTTCTACGGGGACGAAAAACGCCTCGAGCGCGTGCTGACCAATCTTGTCACCAACGCCATCAAGTTTACGGACAGCGGTTCGGTCAGGGTGAAGATTTCCGGCGTCAGACTTTCCGATAGCCGTGAGGACTGTCTCCCTGAGGACTGTGATCACTGGGTCCTCGAAGTGACCGATACCGGGCCGGGTATCCCTGAGGAATATCGGCAGCAGATCTTTACCTCCTTCTGGCAGATTGACGGCTCCAAAACTCGTTCCGCCAACTCTGGTGTGGGGCTTGGCCTCTCGATTGTCTATCAGATGGTGACCCTCATGGGGGGGACCACCACCGTTCAAAGTATTATGGGCGCTGGCAGCACGTTTACAGTGATACTGCCGGTCACAACGCCAGTCCAGCAGCCTGAAAAAGGAAACGAACATGCAGAAACAGCCCTCGATCTTTGTCATTGAGGATGCAATTGAACTCGCAAACATTTTTGCGGAAATTCTGGAAATGAACGGCATGACCGTCGAGATCATCGGAGATGGAGCCGTCGCCATGCAGCGTCTCGGCGCTGACACACCCGATCTGATCCTGCTGGACATGCACCTGCCAAATGTCTCTGGCGTGGAGATTCTCGACTATGTCCGGTCTGCGCCGCATCTGACGAACACCAAAGTCGTGGCGGTCACGGCAAATCCTCTCCTGAGCGCGGATCTGGAAGAAAAGGCTGATCTGCTGCTCATCAAACCGGTGCGCTATACGCAGATCAGTGAACTGGTCACCCGCCTGATGACCAGCAAATAGCGGTTCGCTTCCTTCAGGGATAGGTATTTAATTCCCGCTTCAGATGTCTGCATCGGACAGATCACGATGGTAGTCGATTCCCCTTCCCTCGGAATGCAAACGCCGGTTGCGGAGCAAACGCCGGTTTGCCGAGTGGGGGCAAGGGGTAGTCCATTAACTCTCACGGACAACGCCTGCGTTGTCCCATGCGTACCAAGTTAAGCCATTTTACATGTTGAAGCAGGTGTAAATCAGGCCGCGGCTGCCCCCCATCCCGGCATGCTGCACATGCTTTCCCTTCCCCCACTCGCTGCACTCCCAGGGAAGGGAATTGACTACTACAGTGACCTGTTTTTCACCCTTTCCCCCAGTGCGCGTCCGACGGGAAGTGCATCCGTCGTCCACTTCGAGGGAAAGGGTCGGGGATAGGGGGTGCTTTTCCGCATTGCTCGCAATGGCGCCCTGTCCGCTGTAAAACACCTGAACCCAAAATAAAATACCATTAAAAGGCCAGGGGATGGGGGATTTGGGGCTGCCAACAAAGCATTAGAGCATGGTTGGAGATTGCAATTTTGATTGCCCCGCAATCCTCGATGGATTAGTATTGTGCTACGCAGTCTTACAATGCTGCGTTATGCGCCGTTTGCTGAGAATCTCTGGATTCCTTAAGTGAAGGAGAGAGCATACGATCCAAACCCTCATTTCACAATCCCAGTGAAATCACGCCCAATACCCCTTTGCAACCTGATAGTTATATTTAAGGAGCGGAATATGAAGACCTCTCTGCATCGTTTTACAGTACGACTTCTCCTCATCGCCCTCTTTGCCCTCAGCGCTTTCCCCATCATGGCCCAGGATGGCGCAGCGCCCGAACTTCCCGCGGAGTGCAGCGCCGTCAGCCTTGAATACTGGAACCCGTTCACCGGACCAGACGGCCCCTTCATGGGTGAAATCGTCAACGCCTTCAATGATTCTCAGGAAAACATTGATGTCACGATGACGACTCAGGCGGAGTACTATACCCAGCTCAGCACCTCGGCAGCTTCCAACTCACTGCCGGATGTCGCCATTGTCCATGCGGACCAGATCGCCACGCAGGTCTATCGCAATATCCTGCGTCCCATCGATGACATCGTCACCGATGCCGGTATTCTGGCAGAGGACTTCCCTGAAACTGTGTGGGCAGCGGGCGAAGTCAACGGCTCACGTTACGCCATCCCGCTGGACATCCACCCGATGACCATGTTCTACAATGCCGATCTGCTGGCCGCCGCCGGTTTTGAAAACCCGCCGACCACGGCTGACGAATTCGCCGCTGTCGCCGCCGCCCTCACGGACGGTGAGAACAACGGCTTCATGATCACCGCAGGTTTCCCGGTCCGCCAGATTTTCGAAATGCTGCTGTACCAACACGGCGGTACGTCCTTCAGCGAAGACGGCACCGAAGCCACATGGAACAGCGAAGCCGGTGTACAGGCTGCGCAGTGGCTGCTGGACGCTCAGGCCCAGTACTCACAGCCTAATCTGGAAGTCGATGCTGAACTCAACGCCTTCAAGGGCGGCACCGTCGGCATGATCTGGAACGGGATCTGGCAGACCACCAACGTGACTGGCGAAGGCGTGTTCTTCAACGGTCAGGCGACCGCTGTCCCGCAGCTTGGCCCGGAGATGGCCGTGTGGGCTGGTTCACATCAGTTGACACTGCCGACCCAGCCAGATGAAGACCCCTGCCGCGATGCTGCCGCCGGTATCTTCATCCGCTACCTGCTGGATAACTCCGTGACATGGGCCAGCGCCGGTCAGCTTCCGGCCAACAATGTCGTCCGCGCCAGCGAGGAGTTCCTCGCGATTGAACCGCAGGCCTCGATTGCTGCTGGTTCTGCCGACTATGTCTTCTTCCCGCCAGCAGTCCCCGGTATCGGTGACGCTTACGCCCCGCTGGATGAAGCGATCGGCGCACTGATGTCGGGCAACGCCACCGATGTTCAGGCCGAACTGGATAACGCCGCACAGCGTGCGAACCAGATCCTCGAACAGAATCGCGAGATCTTCGGCACTGGCGGTGACGATGCTGCGACCGATGAATCGGCCATGACCGAAGAAGCTGCAACTGAAGAAGCACCCTAAGCGTTATCCGCGTTAAACCGGCAGCGGTTGAGCTGAAGATGGCTCAACCGCTGCTTTTTCGCCCGAAACAGAATTCATCATCACCCATCAGCATTTCAAGGCTTGAGGGAGCCATTATGACAGCGCAGGTCAAGGAACTGGATAAGGCCATCCCTGCAAAAGAGCGTCGCTTTTTTTCCAATCTGACACCTTATCTATTTATACTGCCCCATCTTATTTTCTTTATCGGGTTCGCCGCGTTTCCTTTTTTCTCAGGGCTGATCATCAGCCTGTTCCAGTACGATATTAACCGGCCAGAGGCAACCACCTATGTCGGGCTGGACAATTATCGGGCGCTGTTTACCCCCGGCACAGTCGAGTATCCCGTCTTCTGGAATTCGCTGATCAACACGCTTGAATTCGTGCTGATGAGCGTGCCGCTGCTGGTCGTCATCCCGCTGTTTCTGGCGATTCTGCTGAACACCAATCTAAAAGGGAAGAATTTCTTTCGCGCCATTTATTTCGCCCCGTGGGTGCTGTCTTCGGCGGTGGTCGGGCTGCTCGGCTTCTGGATCTTTCAGAGTCAGGGCGGTCTGCTGAACTATTATCTGAAAGCACTGGGGATGGATGCCCCCCGCTGGCTCTCGACAATGCCAGCGGCATGGATCGCCATTCTGATGGTCACCGTCTGGTGGACCAGCGGCTTCAACATGATCATTCTACTGGCCGCCTTGCAGGATATCCCTGCCTCACTGTATGAAGCAGCCTCGATTGACGGCGCGACCCGCTGGCAGCGCTTCTGGTATATCACGCTTCCGCTGCTGCGCCCTATTCTGGTCTTTATCATCATTACCACGATCATCGCCTCATTCAACCTGTTCGCCCAGCCGCTGTTTATGACCAACGGCGGACCCGCTCAATCCGGCGGTGGTGGTGGGACCGAGCCAATCATGCAGCGCATTTATATCGAAGCCTTTACGCGCAATCGCATGGGCACGGCGGCCGCCATGTCCTTTGTCGTGGCGTCGATCATGATTGTCATCTCGTACCTGAATTTCCGCATTTTCAATCGAAAAGAAAACGACTGAGGTGGGTTCGTAATGGCGAGTTATACACTTGAAAAAGACAGGCCGCAGCGCGAGGGGATGACGACCCAACAGAAACAATCGCTCCTGAATCTGCTGCACTATACCGTGCTCATCATCTTCGCCCTGATCATCATCCTGCCGCTGCTGTGGATGCTGTCCACATCCTTTAAGCCTAAATCGGAATGGTTCCTGCCGCAGATCTACTGGATACCGCGCACCTTCACGCTGGATAACTACGAAAAGATCCTGAATAACCGCTCTCTGCCCATCGGCACATGGTTTCTCAACAGCCTGATGGTGTCATCGCTTTCGACCGTCCTGATCCTGACCATCGACTCGCTGGCGGCTTATGCCTATGCCCGCATGGAGTTTCGCGGCAAGCGAGTGTTATTCGGCATTCTGCTGGCAACGCTGTTCCTGCCTGGGATGATGTTCCTCGTCCCCAACTTCCTGACGATCTCCAACCTGAACCTGCTCAACAATTACGCCGGGGTGATCATGCCCGGTCTGGCCGGGGTGTTCGGGGTGTTCTTCATGCGCCAGTTCTTCCAGTCGCTGCCAAGAGAGCTGGAAGAAGCGGCCTTCATCGACGGCGCAACCCGCGTGCAGACCTTTCTGCTGATCGCGCTGCCGCTGGCGAAACCGGCACTGGCGACACTGGGGATCATCACCTTCCTCGCCTCGTGGAATGACTTCCTGTGGCCGCTGCTGATCCTCAGACAGAGCGAACTGCTGACCCTCCCGCCCGGGCTGCGTCAGCTTCAGGGGGCGTATACCTCGGAGTACGGTCAGATGATGGCAGGCGCGGTCATCACCTCGATTCCGGTGCTGCTGCTGTACATCCTGCTCCAGCGCTATATTGTCGAGAGTGTTCAGACCACCGGGCTGAAAGGCTAAAACCGTGACACCCATTGATCTTCACCGTTTCAGTACCAGTTTCAGACTTACGCTGCTGGCAGCCCTGCTGCTGATCGGATCAATACTGATCTTCACCCTCCCGGTGCTGGCCCAGACCACAGACGACACCGGCCCGACCTTCGACAATCCGGTGATCGACATGAACTTCCCCGATCCCTTCATGTTGAAGGTCGAGGATACCTACTATGCCTACTCGACCAATTCCAGCAGCCGCAATGTGCCAGTCGCCACTTCGACCGATCTCGTGAACTGGAAAATTGGCCGCGATGTCATGCCTGCGCTGGCGAAATGGGTCAATTTCAGCGGCCCTGATGTGTGGGCACCCGAAGTGCTTCAGGTCGATGACCAGTTTCTGCTCTATTACACCGCACGCGACAAGGCCAGCGGTCGTCAGTGTATCGGTGTGGCCGTCAGTGAAGCCCCCGGCGGCCCCTTCCGCGATAGCAGCGATCAGGCGCTGATCTGTCAGGTGCGCGAAGGCGGCTCGATTGATGCCAGCCCCTTCCGCGATGCGGACGGCAGTCTGTACCTGTACTGGAAGAATGACGGCAACTGCTGCATGATGGCAACATGGCTCTACGGACAGCCGCTGTCCGATGATGGACTGACGCTGGTCGATGAGCCGGTGCAGCTTGTCCGTAATGATACGCTGTGGGAAGGAACCGTCGTCGAAGCGCCGTCGATGTGGCAGCATGATGACAGGTATTACCTGTTCTATTCCGGCAACATGTACTCGACTGAGAAGTACGCGGTCGGCTATGCCGTATGTGAGACCCCACTCGGCCCATGTGAAGATGCAGAAGAGAATCCGATTCTGTCCAGTGACATGGACGAACAGCCGCTGGTGGTCGGCCCCGGCCATCAGACGCTCGTCATGGACGAAGCCGGAGAGACCTGGATTTACTATCACGTCTGGGAAGTCACCCGCTCCGGCAGCATCACATCAAACCGCGAGGTCTGGCTGGATCGTGTCATCTGGGAAGACGGTGTGCCGTCGGTCGTCGGTCCCACGCGTGAGGATCAACCTGTACCTGTCACCGCAGGTGTCGGGGCGGAAACCGAAACAGAAGCCACTGAAGAGACAGAAGCCAGCGATTAGCCCTTATCTGATGTGCGCATCACGCGGAAACCAATGGGCCGGACAACCCCCCGGCCCCTACTGTCCCACACCTGGCCAACTACATAACAGATCGCAGGGACATGCGACGGCACGTCCACCCACCACCTGTTCGATTTTGACACCATCACAGCCGCACCGACTCCCCACCCGCAGCGGAGGCATACGCGGCGAAGACCAGCGCCAGTGTTTTCAGATTATCCGCCCCGGTCGTCTCGCCGGGTTCCAGACCATGCAGGGCACGGGCGATGTTCAACTGGCACGGATAGATACTGGAATGGATCAGGTCATAGGCCGGGTTCGCCCACTCGAACCGGGGCGGGACATAACGCGCCGCGTTCGTCCCCTGCGCTTTGAGTGTCTCGCGCACCCAGTAATCCGGGCCGAGTTCCAGAAAGCCGTTCTCGCCCTCAATCTCGACAAAGGTTTCGGGGAAGCGGTCATGCTCACGCGGGGACGCATAGCTCATATCACAGACGACCGTCGTCACATCGTTCGTCGGGCTGTGCATCTTCATCATCACACTGGCGACATCTTCCCCGCGAATATCAGGGTGCACACGGGCGGTCAACGCATAGAGCATCGAGGCTTCCCCGAACAGAAAACGTGCTACGTCGAGGATATGCGTGCCGATGTCGGTCAGGATGAACTGATCGAGCTGCTTCAGAAACGGCTGATTGTCGAAGACCGGAAAGCTGTTGCGATAGTCGATGCGTGCGCGGAACACGCGGCCAATCCGTCCGCTGTCCAGCCGCGCCTTGAGTTCCCGCAGCGGATGCTGCCAGCGCCAGTTCTCGTTGACGTAAAGCGGCACACCAGCCTGCTGAAAGCGCTCCACAAGCTGTCGTGCTGCTTCCAGTGTCGGGGCCATCGGCTTCTGACAGACCACCGGCAGACCGTGTTCCAGGGCCATCATCGCCAGCGGGCTATGCGTCTCGACGCTGGTGCAGATGTCCACAAAGTCGGGCTTTTCCCGCTCGAACAGTGTCTGCGGGTCATCATAGACTGCCGCTACACCAAAATCACCGGCCAGCGCTTCAGCTTTCTCGCGGATCGGGTCGCAGATAGCGATACATTCCACCAGACCGGTCTCAATCCAGCCTGCAAGCTGATAACGTGACCAGAAGCCCGCGCCAAACAGCGCAAATTTCAGTTTTTCCATCGTTTATCCTGTAAAGATGCTTTAATCCGGGATCAGCCCGCGCAGATAGCCGACACTCTCGCGGACGTACTCCGCTTCACGTGCCACCGTCGCAGTCATCGTCTCTTCAGGAGAAAGCCAGGTCTCGATAATGGCATTAAAGCGGCGCCCATGACGGTGAAGCTCGCCTAACAGCCACGGGATATCCAGCATCCCCTGACCGGCAGGCGCACCCGTCACGATAAAGCCCATGTTATGCGGCACACGCCGGATGACAAATTCCTTGACATGCAGGTTGACGACATAAGGGCCAAGCACCTTCACCACATGCGCCGGGCCTTCCAGTGCGCCGAACGAGTTGACGGTATCAAGACAGATGCCGACGTTAGGATGATCCAGCGCGGTGATGATGTCTGCCAGGGTCTGCGCTTTGAAGCGGTCGTGATTCTCGATTGCCAGTGTGATGCTGTGCTGTGCGAATGCAGTCAGATGTGGACGGATCAGCGTCACCACCTCGTCAGGTGTGGGATGATGGTCAGCCGTATCGACGACCACGCGCAGGATCGGGGAGTGAAACTGCCGTGCAATCGCCAGATAACGTTCGAGATTCTCGGCGCGGATGCCGCGTGTGCCCACCTCAACGGCCATCCCAAGCTGGTCGGCGTCGGAGCGCAGCGCAGCGCGTTCGCCATCCGACAGCATATGCAGCGGCAGATTGTCCGCGATCTGTACCACCCGCAGGCCGAGTCCGTAGGCGAAATGCAGCAGACCATGCGCGTCCATCGGGTGCGGCGGTGCCTCATAGCCTGTGACACCGATCCCCCACGCCACACCGTAACTTCCCAAACCCAGACGTATCAGTGCTGCACCTCCATCTGAAAATAGCGTTTGAAACGATTCCACAGCGGGCAACCTACCCTGTCCGAGAAAACCGCCTCACCTCAACATTTCGTAGGGGATGGCCTGTGTGCCATCCCGCCTTGATGGGTAATTGACCGTTTCGTTCTGTAGGGGACGGCCTGCGTGCCGTCCCGACTGATAGATAATTAACCGATTTTCGTTTCATAGAGGACGGCCTGCGTGCCATCCCGCCAAATGCTCAATCGTTAAGCCAGACTGTCCGTGATTTCGGCGACGCTGTGCTTCAGCGCGTCCAGATCCATGATGTTGTCCAGCCAGTCCGGTTTGAAGATCTTGTCATACGCCTGTTTGATCGCCAGTTTTGCCCCGTCCGAGAACGGGAATCCAGAGAGGCCAAAGATGATGGCGAACTCGATGCGGATGTGACCGGACAGGAATTCCCACGCCGCCTCCGGTGGGACACCCATCTCGACAGCGCGATCATATGCCTGTTTGATGGCGGTCACGCAGGTCGCGGCAAAGGTCTCGGCCAGCGCAGGCTCAAGGATCGCCATCTGCTCCACCGTGATGCGGAAGTTATTCATCACCGGTGCATACATATCACGGGCAATCATATCGCCTTTGGCATAGTCTTCTTCCGGACCACGATGCAGCGCGGACACGATATGATGCTTGGCATGGACACCGCCGAACCAGTCATTGCGTGCTTCGTCCGTCGTCTCGTCATTGAACAGCGGCGGATGACATGGATGCGAGACAAAATAAGTCAGGTCATCGCGGATGGGCAGCACTTCCGCATAGGCCGCCGCCGGGTCCAGCCCGATGACCATCGTCCCCGGCTTCAGTTTTGGGATCAGGTCTTTGGTAATCCGTCCGATGAGTTTATCCGGCAGGGCGAGGATCACCACATCAGCCGCGGCGATAGCCTCCGCTTCCGGCGTGGGTGTCAGGCCGCGCTTTGCCAGATTGGCGATACCGGCTTCGCTGACTTCCACGTAATACATCGTGTACTTTTCCGGCATCTTCATCAGGTTGTCGGTGATGCGGCCACCCATCTTGCCGCCAGCACCCATCAGGGCAATGTTAATCATGACAGTTCTTCCTCCAGAGCTTTGCTAAAACGCAGTTCGTTAACAAAGGGTTCGCTATTTCAAACGATAAAACTACTCGCTGGTTATCCCGACGCCGGTTCACTGGTGACGCTGTCCCGCGAGATCAGCGGCGGACCTTCGGCGGGGTCTGGTGGCTGATCGACGGCACGGATAAAGCGCCGCTTCAGCTTCTCGGCATTGGCTTCGCGCAGGCTGTCGAAGAAGACGGTAACGAGGATAATCAGCGCACGCACCATCGGCTGTAAATACAGGTTGACCTGATTGAACTGAAGCCCGGTCTGCACCATCTGGATCAGCACCGCGCCGACCATCACCCCAAAGACATTGCCCACACCGCCGAACAGACTGGTCCCACCGAGCACTGACGCCGCAATCGCATCAAACTCGCGCCCTTCAGCGAAGCTGCGGTCCACACGGATGACCTGCGATGCGAGGATGAATCCGGCCAGCGCCGCGCAGAAACCCGACACGACATACACGGTGAAAATCACACGGCGGGTCTTGATCCCGGCTTTCTCGGCGGCTTCAGGGTCATTGCCGACGGCGTAGATCTGCCGTCCGATGGGCATCCGCATCAGGATGACATAAGCCAGCAGCACGATGATCAGAAAGGCGATAATCGGAATCGGGATGCCGATCAACTGCGCCTGACCAAAGGCCGCCATCCGTGCTGGCAGATCGATCTGCTGTGACTGTGTGAGCGCAGTGCCAATACCGCGCCCAATCACCAGCGTGCTGAGCGTCACCATAAACGGGATAATACGCAGATAGACGATGCAGAAGGCGTTCACCGCACCGAACAGTGTCCCCACCGCCAGCGCGACCAGCAGCGCGGGTACCACATCCAACCCGGCGGAGCGCATCAGCAGGCCGCTGACGACTGCCGACAGATACATATTGGAGCCGACCGAGAGATCGATGCCTGCTGTCAGCAGCACGAAGGTGATTCCCACCGCTGTGATGCCAGTGTACGACGCCTGTTTGATGAAGTTGATCACGTTCTCGGAGGTGAAAAATCGCGGCGATGAGAGGCCGAAAGCGATAAACACAATGACAAACAGGACCAGTGTCGAGTTATTCAGCAGAAAGCGCACCGGACGAAAGCGGCGCGGCGCGGTCATGGTCGTCATGTGGGTTCTCCTCGTTCGCGCAGGGCGGGATCACGAAACGCGGCGTCGCGAAACGCAGCATGCAGGATCACTTCAGGGTCAAACTGATCGCGGTGGAATTCGCCGAAGATCTCGCCCTGACTCATCACCAGAATGCGGTCACAGATGCCGATCAGCTCTTCCAGTTCGGAAGAGATAAACAGCACGCCGCTGCCCCCTGCCGCCAACTGATCGATAATCGTATAAATCTCAAACTTCGCACCGACATCAATGCCGCGTGTCGGCTCATCCATGATGAAGACTCGGGGGCTGGAAAGCAGCCACTTGGCGATCACAACCTTCTGCTGATTGCCACCACTCAGGCTGCGGGCGGGCTGGCGGCTGATGTCTCCGCTTTTCAATTGAAGTGTGTTCACAGCACGGTTGACCGCGTCCTGCATCTGATCCTGATCGACCAGCTGCATCAGCGACTGCGAGAACTCCGGCAGGGCCACCAGCGCCACGTTATCCGCAATGCTGATGTTCATCAGCAGGCCTTCTTCGCGCCGGTTCTCGGTCACGAAGGCCATATGCTGGCGGATGCTCTCGCGAGGGGTGAAATGCGTGACGCGCTTGCCCCCGACGATCACCTGCCCCCGGTCGAAGCTGTCCATCCCGAACAGGATACGTGCCAGCTCCGTCCGTCCTGATCCCATCAGACCAAAAAGGCCGACGACTTCGCCCCGATGGACGGTCAGATGGATGTCCTCAACCACACCTTTCGCACTGACGCCCTCGACCTGAAGCAGCGGCTCCGGCTGCGGGACAGCCGTGCGCTCCGGGTAAAGCTGGTCAAGATTGCGACCGACCATCAGCGAGATCATCCGGCGGACATCGAACTGCGTGGTTGGCTCCTGCGTCACAAGCTGGCCGTCACGCATCACGGCCACAGTGTCCGCCAGCGCCATGACATCGCCGAGGATGTGCGAGATATAGATCATCGCCTTACCCTGTTCGCGGAGCTGGCGCATCAGCGCGAAAAGGCGTTCAGTCTCACGGCTGGTCAGCGAGGTGGTGGGTTCATCGAGGATGATCAGCGGCGCATCGAGATGCAGCGCCTTGGCAATCTCCACAAGCTGACGTTCCCCCGGTGAGATACGGTCAATTGTCAGCGTCGGCGCGATATTCAGCCCGACTTTCGCCAGCATCTCACGGGTCCGTGCGCGGACAGCGGCACGGTCCACAAACTGAAGCGGGCCGAATCGCCGCGTCGGGAACTGTTCGATAAACAGGTTCTCGGCAATCGTCAGGTTCGTAAACAGGTTGAGTTCCTGATGGATGAACGCGATCCCGGCGTGATAGGCGTCGGCGGGATCATGCGGGTGATACGGCCTGCCCTGAAACAGCATCGTGCCGCTGTCTGGCTGGACGACGCCGCCGATCAGGTTCATCAGCGTACTTTTGCCAGCGCCATTCTGCCCGATCAGGCCGAGGATCTGCCCCGGCTCCACCGTCAGGCTGACATCGCGCACCGCCGGGATACCGAAAAAGGCTTTCGAGATATTCTGGATTTCGAGGATCGGCGTCATGGCTAATTCTCCCGGCTGGCAAGGCGTGTACGGGCGACATCCAGAAAGGCCGCCAGCAGGATGACAACGCCCTTGACGGCGTCGATCACAAACGGGGACAACCGCGCCGCGTTGAGCACATTCAGCAGCAGCACAAAGAACGCCACGCCGAAGATCGTACCCTTGATCGACCCTTTTCCCCCGAACAGACTGGTCCCACCGATCACCGTTGCGCCGATAATGTCGAGCAGCAGGTTATTTCCCAGTGACGGCTGACCGATCTCCAGACGGGCGGAATACAGAATAGCACTGACCGCCGCGCAGAGTCCGCTGAACATATACACCAGAATGACGACGCGCTCGGTCGGCACACCGGAGATGATGGCAGTACGGCGGTTGGTACCGATGGCGAACATCTGCCGACCGAAGGCCGTCCGCTTCAGCAGGATCTGCGCCAGCAGCGACAGACCGAGGGCAATCACCGTCGGATAGGCGATGGCGGGAAGCAGGTCACGGCGTGCGATCTGCGGTTCGAGCTTCGGGCCGATGTAAACCGAGATAATGTCACCGGAGCCAAGCTGGATAAACGACTCCGGCAGGCCGGAGATATTGCGCGACTGGGTCAGCCATAGGGCAAATGCGCTGAAGAAGATCATGCTGACGAGCGTCGCCATAAACGGCGCGATGCGAAAGCGGGTAATGGCAAGTCCATTCAGGAAGCCAATACCGGCTCCGGTCAGCAGCATGGCCGCCACACCCACCGGCACTGCCCACGCACTGCCGCTCAGCGGTCCCCCTTCCGGGCCGATGATGCTGCCCCACATCGGGCTTTTGTCCATAATGGCCGGGTCAAGTACCGTCGTCATCAGGGTCGCACCGACCACGCTGGTCAGCGCCATGATCGACCCCTGCGAGAGGTCAATCCCGCCGATGATCAGCACAAAGGTCTGACCAACCGCAACCGCCAGCAGCGGCCACATATTCAGAAACTGGTTGGCGATATTGGCAGGCAGGCCGAGTGTGCTCGCCAGCCCGATGCGCGGAAACAGCAGCGCCGCCCCCACAAAAAAGACAATCGTAAGATACAGTACAAAATATTCTGAAAGAAGCAGCCGCCGGACTCTGGCCCCAAACGACGCACGCATGCCCGCAGCCCGACCCACGCCGACCCGCTGTAGTGCCTTCGCGTTCAATGCCCCACCGGAGCCGGACTCTGGCGGACTGGAAGTTGATACACTCATTCTTTTTTCCCGGTTTCCTGACCTGGATGCACCAGCGCTGCGCTGACTGCTGGCATCACCGCTGATGTCACCCTTTGTGCTGTCTGTCGTCGGGGAAGAGCCAGTGACCCTTCCCCGACGCCCTGTATGACAGGTGACAGATCTGCTGGAACAGATGACGCGCTTCCCGTTTACCGCTTACTGATCGAGGAAGCCTTCGTCGAACAGCACGCAGCCCCACATATCGGAACGGTTAAACTGAATGTTGGCGGCGGTCAGGGCAAAGCCGGGGTCCAGCATGACTTCGTTCGGCTGGGTTTCACCCTCGGATACGGCCTGAAGAATCCGCTCCAGTGTCAGGTCAGCTTCGAGGAACAGGTCCTGCACGCCGGTGGCATCGACATAGCCTTCGTCAATCAGCTTGCAGGCAGTGGCGTCACCATCCAGCCCGCCCATGATGACGTGATTGGCATCTCCACGCGGCACCCACTTGCCACGCGGCTCCAGCACGGACTGAATCGTCGGGAACAGGAAGTCCGACGAGGTGAAGATGAAGTCCACATCAGGATTGGCGGTGATGGCCGCTTCGAGGTTCTCATTCGCGGTCGCGGCATCCCACTCGGTCGCGACTTCAATCGGCTCGGCAAACAGGCCCGGATATTTTTCGCTGTAGCGGGTGATGACGTTGAAGAACCCGTCACGGCGGCCAATGGCGTTGGTATCCTGAAGCGCACCCACCAGGATCAGCGGCTGGATGGTCTCGCCTGTCACCTGCCACTTGACCAGCGCCTGCTGCGCCATGAACTCGACAGCCTGCTCGGTCGCGCTGACGTTATCGGCCACCACGACGATACCGGCGGTAGTATCATTCGGCGGACGGTTGAAAACCGCAATCGGGATGTCGGCATCCTGCGCTTCACGCACAATCGTCACGGCGCTGTCCCCGTCCTGCGGGATGATGATAATGCCGTCCACACCCTGAACAATGCACTCGCGCACCTGTTCAAGCTGGCGATTCGGGTCTTCGTTGGCGTTGTATTCCAGCACTTCGACGCCCTGTTCGCGCAGCGTGTCGGTGATGGCACGGTGCCCCGCCACCCAGAACTCCGTCTCAAGATCCTGGAAACCGAAGCAGATCGTCGAGCCTTCCTGTGCACGAACCGCGCTGAAGGCCATCCCAAGAACCAGTGTTAAAACAGTCAAAAGGCCTACGAATTTTTTGTTCACAGCAAAATCTCCTCATTATTTTCTTCAGGGCAAAAATTATTCAGCAGTGTCTGATTCAGCGGTGGACTTCTCCTCTCGTTCAGCCTGACAGTCAGTGAAGTACATCACAACATGAGGGTTCATGCCATGTGACATCCAGAAATGTATATTGTATACAACCGAAAGTTACAGCAGCTCAGGTGGTACCGATGATACAAAGATCGCGGACAGATATCGCCAGACGCTCATGCTTCGGCATCCATCTTGCCTGTTTTCGCTTCAGATGGTGTATCAGATTTCTGTTCGCGATGGTTCAGGGCGAACTCACACTCACCCGCAACACGCTGGTTGATCCGGCGGTTGACAGAAAACAGCGCGTTCAAATCACGCTGTCGGTAGGCTTCATAAATCAGCTTATGATCGCGAATGGCGAGGAACTCATCATAATCCGGGATCGCCTCGGCACGGATGTACAGCACCGCCGCAATCTGTGCCACGATCTGTTCCCAGTTGCGGATCAGCAGGCGGTGGTCGCTTTTAGTGACGATGTACTGGTGAAAATTCATATCCAGCGAGCGCACGGTGCGGAAGTCTGCCGCGCTGATAGCGGACTGCTGGCGCTCAATCAGTGCATTAAGGTGTTTGTAGTCTTCTTCGGTCAGCGTCTCGATGATCAGCTCTCCGGCGAAATTCTCAAGCGTGGTACGCATCGAGAAAATCTCGCGGACATCGTTCACCGTGAAGTTTCGGACAAAGCTGCCCCGGTGGGGATAGGAAACGACCAGCCCATCCTGCTCCAGCATGATCAGGGCTTCGCGCACCGGCGTCCGGCTGACACCCAACTGCTGCGTCAGGGCCGATTCGACGATATGGTCATTGGGCTTGAGGCGGCCTTCGATGATCGCAGTGCGAATCTGACCGACAACTTCCTCATGAAGGTTAACAGGCTTTATCTGGGAAAAGCTCATTCAACAAACCAAAATATTATTTATCTATTCAGCTAACGACAGTCAGCAATCAGCTAAAACGAATATTGCATACAATATGCAAGTTGTCAAGAAACTGGTGGTCAGGTGAATGACGGTTGCACTCATGGAGCGAATAAACACAGATTGCTCTTTAAGTACGGGCGACCCTGTCGGTCCCTCTACAGGCATCCCGTACGGAGAGGGCAGGCCCTATCCGGTATCATGTACTGCAACTTTAGAGATTTGAGGCGAAAAAAGCCCCCCATCCTAAATCCTTCCCCCACTCGGCAAATCTTCGATTTGCTTTCCGAGGGAAGGACTTTTTTGTGTGTAAGTGGGTTGTTTCCCCTTCCCTCGGAGCGAACGACGGATGCGCTTCCCGTCGGCAGCGAGTGGGGGAAGGGAAAGACGAACTTGTTCGTCAGGGATGGGGGCATCAGTGGCCTGATTTACACCTGCTTCAACATGTAAAATGGCTTAAGTTGCTGCATATGGGGCCTGCCCTATCCGGTATAAACACCTAAACTGAGAGTTAAATATCTACGTTGAGAGGGATTTATCTCCCGTTCTCATTGTGGAGAAGGGGGCGGGGGATGAGGTTTAGACCGCGACTTGCATACCTATCCCTGTAAAGCAAACGAGGCAGGGCCATCTGCGGATCACGCCATCCCACTGAGGATGCTGCCAAAGTAATCCGGCTTGCCCACCTGCCCCGCTTTGAGTGAGATTTCCAGCCCATCGAACTGCGGCATATGCGACCGCGCACGGCACAGGGGCGATCCCGGTGCAATCGGCATCAGATACTCCAGCGCATAAATATCCAACTGACGGGCGGCATGACCACAGGTATCCCCACCCGCCACACAAACCCGACGCAGATGGGTGTGTTCCAGCAGTTCACGCAGCAGCATTCCCTGTTGAGCACCGAGCAGTCCCCCGACTTCATGTCGCTCGATGCCAAGCTGCTCCATACGGGTGCGGGTCGCACTGATCGCCGGGTCATCCGGCCCGACCGTGGAGAACAGGATCACGCTGCGGCCATCGGCCAGCGCCTGACTCGCCTCACTCAGCGCGGTCAGACGTGCGTCGGCGGCAGTATCGCGATCGATCAGCGCGGGTGCATCCAGCCGGATGCCATGAAAGCCGTGCTGTATGGCCCATTCGATCTGTGCGGCGGTCTGGGGCGCAGCGCTGCCCGTGATCACGGCGGTCTGCGTCACCGGCCCGGGCGACTCAATGGACTGCGGCGGCTGGATCAGCCCCGCGTGCTGCCAGTAAGCGGTGAGGGCGTACTCGATCCCTGACGACGAAACGATAAACAGGGAACGCTGAGGCTCCTGCTGCTGTATCGTCCAGACAAGCTGGCCGATTTTCAGCACGTGCGCCTGATCGATCGTATCAAACAGGATAATCTCGCTCCCAGCCTCGATCATCGCCACCACTCGCTGATAAAGCGCCTCATCCGCCTCGGCCAGATGCCGCAGATCGACCAGTCCGATGGGATGATCGGTCTGTTTCCCCAGATGCAGGCGCAGGTCACTCTCATCCATCGGTGTCGAGGGGTGGCGGCTCATCGTCGGATGACGATCCAGCCGGTAAGTCGAGTCCCCAACTGTCGCGAACAGATTGCCGAAGGCCACATAGCGCTTCAGCGCCGGCGCACCCACCATCAGCGGGACGAAGCGCGGCTGAAAAATACGCCAGCCGATATCGGTCGCACGCCCGATGCTGCCGATCTGCGGCGACGAGTCGAACGTCGAGCAGATTTTGTAATGAAACAGCGGCGCATTGAGCGAAGCCAGCGCCTCGAATGCAGATGGCAGTTCATGTTCCATCTGCGCCGGGGTCATCGACCGGCTGATGCCAGCCACGCCCACTGCCCGGATCTGTGGATAATGCTTCGCGACAAATGAGGCGGTTGGCGGCTGAAGGAAAAGCACCGTCGGCACACCGCCTAAGACCAGTGCTTCCATCGCATCCGTCGAGCCGGTGAAGTCATCGCCATAAAAGCT
>JAEZAF010000224.1 GCA_023430545.1 Chloroflexota bacterium | reverse complement strand
TTCGGACGTCCCGTTTTCGGTTTTTCAGGCGGCAGCAGCGGCTTGATTTTCTCCCATTGTGCGTCTGTTAATTCGTGTCGTTTGATCATGTCTCTATTTTAACTGAGTTTGCGGACACACCCTAGTTCCGCCTCATCCATGAGATCGTAGTCGTCCCATGTTGAGCGCGGCAGGCTTATCGCTGCGAGGACGTCTGGCGGTACCTCAGGCCCGCCGACCTGTGTGGAGGCTGCTGTCTGTACTGAGATGGGGCGCTGTGCTGCTGTCCATGCGGTGGCGAATATCGCGATCCCTGCAAGCAGGGCGGTTATCAATATCCCGGTGGCCTTTGCGGACTTCGAACGGAACGGATGGCGCATGGCATGGCTCCAATGGTTAAATGAAGTTCTGTGATTATGGTTTAAAAGGTGGTCAGCGCAATTACGTAACCGGCTCGTCGGACGAAATTTGTGTGGCATCGTATGTTGTGTCAGTTGACGTTGACGTGTGCTTGTGCAGGCCAGCGCTTGCGATCAGTTGATCGCGCTCGATGCCGTAGCGCTGGGCGATTTCCTGCGCGTAGCTGCGCCCAGGTGGATGCCCTCGTGTGACTTTATAAGTGGGTGATGCTGTGCCATTTTCCGTCTGCCGGACGCCTGCTGTCAGGCTGAAGGGGCGGCTGCGACATGCGCCGGTTTCCGTTGCCGCCTGTTCGATGCTGTCGAGGTCAGCCGCCAGTGTCATCAGATGCGTGGCGAAGATCGTCCGTGTGCCGATGGCGCAGCACGCGCTGAGGACATCATGCGCAAGATAGAGGGCTTCCCCGGCAGACGTGCTGGAAAAGGTCTCGTTGAGCAGGATCAGGCTGCGCGGAGTCACCTGCGAGAACATCTCGCGGATGCGCTGCGCTTCTTCCTCCAGCCGTCCCTGCTGCGTTTCCAGCGCCGGAAAGTGGGTGAAGATGCTGTCCACCGGGCTGATAGTGGCACGCTCTGCCGGGACGAGTAATCCGGTCTGACAGAGGACGTGCGCCAGCCCGACCGCCCGCAGCCAGGTGGTCTTGCCGCCGCTGTTCGGCCCGGTGAGAATCGCGACGCGCCCGCCCTCGTTGAATTCCGCTTCATTCGGGACCGGTGGGGCGTCAGTCTTCAGCGCCAGCATAACATTGACCAGCCCGCTGATTTCGGTGATGCGTGCATCCGGTGCGATCAGGTTTGGTTTGCAGAAGGGAATGCCGCGTCTGCTCAGGCTGCGGATCATGTCAGAGGCGGCGGAGAAAAAGGCGAACTCGTTTTCGAGTGCGATCAGCGACCGGCTGCTGACGCGAGTGTAGCGCGTCAGGGCTTTGGCAATCGGCTGCGCTGCCGATGCCATCAGTTTATCGACATCCTGAAACAGTGGGTCCATCACGCGCAGTTCGCGGTTGGCGACGAACTGATGCAGTGATGCAACGCCGGTGTCGTCGTGCAGTTCGGTGCGTGCGCCCAGCAGACGGTCGAGCAGGGACAGCGATTCACCATAAGGCTGGTCGTTGACACTCAGCAGCACGGCGGCCTCCGGGCGCAGGTCGGTGTCAAGGTTGATGCCAATCGTCAGGCTGCGGACGGCTTGCAGCGGGGCGCGGAGTTCCGGCAGCTCGGCTTTGAGTTCCGCGAAACCCGGCGTCTGCGTCAGGCCATCCAGACCTGCAAGCAGGCGTTTGAGCGCTTCGGACTTGAGCATCGCGGCACTGAGGGCGGTGTGCAGTGCCTCCACCAGATCGAGATACAGTTCAAGCTCTGCCAGCCGGTCTGACGTTTCAATCAGTAAAGTGCGCTGGCGCGACCCAAGCTGTACGCCGCCGTAACGCAGGCTGGCAAAATCCGGGAGAAGCTGGCGGATGATGTCACTCAACGCCGGATTATCGAGCAAATCCTGAAGGACCTGCTGACGCCAGTCGATCACGGCGGTATCGGTCAGCAGGGTGGAGAGCGTGTCGCGGATGAAGGGAGCATAACGCCGATCCTGCGCCATCGTGTCCGCCAGTGCGCCGATATTGAGATCGGACTGCCACTGGGCGAACGGAGTCGGTGCCGAGACTTCACCACGAGCGTCCGTATTGGGTGTCATGAGGCTGATGGCGGGCAGCGCAAGATCGACGCGGTCGCGTTCGGCCCGGCGTCGCTGAAAAAGTCGATCATTTAAACTGCGTTTCGATCTGGTGCTCAAGGGATGTGCCTACTTTTTCTGATGAGTGTAGCAGGCAAAAGTCCGTGACGGCAATTGCACTGCCTGACGGGTGAACCTATAATCCGTGTTTTATCATGATGTGTGAGAACAAGATGATCTACTCTGACCGTGACATCAAACGCCTGCTTGCTGAAGGGCGTATCCGAATTGATCCATCCCCTGACCTGACGACACAGCTCGGATCGTGCTCGCTTGACCTGCGCCTGAGCAGCGAGTTCAGCGTCTTTGAGTATAACCGCTACCCGTATATCGACATCCGCGACCCTGAACAGTCGCGGGACATCATGAAGACGCTGGTCGTTGACGAAGGTCAGCCGTTTGTTCTGCATCCGGGCAGTTTTGTGCTGGCGGTGACGCTGGAAAAGGTCGATCTGCCGGATGATATCGTTGGAAGGCTGGAAGGACGCAGCAGTCTGGGGCGTCTGGGGATTATCGTCCATGCCACCGCCAGCGTGATTGACCCCGGCTGGCAGGGGCGCATCGTGCTGGAACTGGCTAATCATGGGCAGATGCCGGTCGCGCTGTATCCCGGGATGCGCGTCTGCTCAATGACCTTCGAACCGCTGTCGTCGCCGGTGGATGTCCCGTACTGGCAGAAGGCGCAGGCCAAGTACAAGAATCAGCAGTCCGCAGTGGGCAGTCGCATCGCGGACGACCGCAAGCGCGAATAAATCATTATCGGGCATACCAGCATGCTGCGTTTGAAAATTTCCAAACTGCCGAATGCGAACGGGCGTGCTATGCTTAATCATCAATCATCCGTCACCGTAAACTGACCATCCCTGTTTTGTTATTTGTTTCTGAAAGGCGATTTCATGGCTGAGAATACACGCCACCCGGAATATCAGTATCTCGATCTGCTGGCCGATGTGCTGGAAAACGGCAGTGAGAAGCATGAGTTCAACAGCGGTATCGCGCTCACCAGTGTCTTTGGCCGGATGATGCGTTTTGATCTGTCGCAGGGCTTCCCACTGCTGACGACCAAAAAGGTGTTCTTCAAGGGCATCCTGCATGAGCTGGTGTGGTTCCTGCGCGGCGAGACCAATATCAAATATCTGGTTGACCACAACGTGCATATCTGGGATGACTGGGCCTACAAGGAATATTCCAAGGCGGCCAAGCGTGGGGAAGTCCCTGAACTGTCGATGGATGACTTCGCGGAACAGATCCGCACTGATGATGGCTTTGCTGCACAGTGGGGCGAGCTTGGCCCGGTTTATGGGCGTCAGTGGCGCAAGTGGCCGGCGGCTGACGGTCGCGAGATTGACCAGCTAACGTGGGCCATCGAGAAGCTGAAGAAGTACCCGGATCGCAAGCATGTGGTGATCTCGGCATGGAACCCGGAATATATCTATGAGATGGCCGCGCCGGGGACGTCGATGGCGATCCCGCCGTGTCACACGCTGTTTCAGTTCAATGTGATGGACGGCAAACTGTCGTGTCAGTTGTTCCAGCGCAGCGGAGACCTGTTCCTCGGTGTGCCGTTCAATATCGCCAGCTATGCCGCACTGACGATGATCATCGCACAGGTGACCGGCTACGAACCGGGTGAGTTCATCCACACGTTTGGCGATGCGCATATCTACAGCAACCATTACGATCAGGTGCGCGAACAGATCACCCGTGAGCCGAGACCGTTCCCGACACTGCGCATCAACCCTGATCTGACCGATATTGACAAGATCCGCTATGAGGACTTCGAGCTGGTGGGGTACGATCCGCACCCGCCGATCAAGGGTGAGATCACGGTGGTTGGGGGGTTCAACGAAGCTGATCGCGAGAAGTTCCAGCAGAAACAGTCGCAGTAAAGTCGTTGATATAGGGCCGGAAGAATCCGGCCCTGACGAATATTGCGTTCATTTTCGGTAATGCAAAGGGCTACCGAGCGGGAGGGCACGCAGGCCCTCCCCTACGATGTGTTACAAAGCTACACTGAGAAGTTCCAGCAGTCGTCGCAGTAAGGTGAATTCAATCGTGACGGGCCGGAAGAATCCGGCCCCTACAGTGCCATATCGTGTGGGGCTGGTGTTTATTCTACCGTGAAGGTTTTTTCGGTGCCGTAGTATTCCTGCCAGTGATGATTGTAGTAATCGAACATGCGTGCCAGCCGTTCCTGCGACAGTTCCTTCGCGTTCAGTCTGGTCATCAACTGGTCGATACGCGCCCGTGCATTCGATGTCTGGTTCGGGTCATTGATCATCAGCTCGAATTCGACCAGATAGCCGTAACCGGCGTTTTTATCCAGACAGATCGTGACATCCTCAAGCTGATACTGTTCGCGGTCGCGTGACCATTTGGCCTCGTATTCGAAGCCTGCATTGAGCACCTTCTGATCCAGCGACTCAAGGCTGAGGCCGGGTGTTATCGCCTCGAACTCCATACGGGCGATGCCGTTGGCACTGGTGGTATCATCAATCGCTGCCTTGACGATCAGCAGCACGGTATCGTTGAGCTGGCGGGTGCGCACGGAATAACTCGCGGCCTGCATGCGAAGGTCATCGAGGCGCTGTCGGTCTGCTTCCGGCAGGATTTCGGCAACTTCATCATAAAGCTGATCCAGCGAGCCGCCGGTGAAGTAGTGATTAAGCTGGCTGCTGGTTTCTGTCAGGTCGGGCTGCATGGACATCAACTGCTGCCTGAAGGCATCGGCTGCGGTTTTGTCACCCAACAGGCTCTTGATTTCGATTTCATATACGGGCATAGGGTCGTTACAGATCCTCTCATGGATTGTGAATCAGGTTGCGGACTGATGGGCTGGAAGCATCCGGCCCCATGTGCAGCTTGTGGCGGTGGCGGCGGCACAAAAATTTTACGCCGCTACAACTATTTCTCCCCTCAAAATGGGCGGCGATGACATCATTGCGGCGTTTTTGCAGCGCATTTACGCCGCAATGCGCCGCAAAAGGCACTGCTTGTGGCATCTTGTTGCTGCTGCTGCTGCACAAAATTTTTGTGCGGCAGCAACTGGATTCTTCCCTCAAAATGACGGATGTGCTGCTGCAAATATGGGTTTTGTTGCAGCATTCTGCTGCAAAGTGCAACAAATGTGCCGCAAGATGCAGAAGGCTGCAGCAGTGGTATCATGCGGATTTTGCGTCGATGTTAAGGTGCAGGAACCTTATAGTGTAGCACGAATGTTCGGAATGCGCGGTTCGAATTTTCAAACGAACCGGACCAGATTTTACCCCGCGTCATATGCACCAAGTTAACGCGTGTTGAGGTGAAAAAGCATACCCTGTCCCCACTTTTAAGGGTAGGTATTTGATTTTGGGTCAGATATTTACAGCGGACAGGGCGCCATTGCGAGCAATGCGGCCCTATCCCTACATGGCGCATAAATGCGCGGTACGTATTTTGTAGGGACAACGCCTAAACATACTTGCATGTCGTTGTCCGGCGCTTCCATAAGACTCAGGCAGGTTTTCTGAATTTTCAAATACCCTCTGGGGTGTTCGGGCGGACACGCAGGTCCGCCCCTACGCAGGGCGTATGATGTTGGGCGGGAAGAATCCCGCCCCATATGGTGCAGAAAACCTCTGGCAGGGGACATACAGTCCGCCCCAACGCAGCGTGCAGGGTGGTGTCCTGCATGGGAGCGCATTATTCGGATAGGGTCGCTACGACGCGGGTGTGACTTCGGCGCTGGATTCCGGCTGGATGGTTTCGGGCTGTTCACTGGGCAGGGCCACCAGTTCGTTGGCCTGCGGATCAACCGGGCTGCCAATCAGTTCTGTGTTGATGCGGCCAGCGCGGGTGACGGTGATCTCGTAGGCTCCACGGCCTGAAACGCTTTCCAGTTCCAGCGTATATTCACCAGCGGCCTGAACGACGAAATTGCTGAAGCGCGAATCGAACTGGGGCAGGGTGTCGTCGCTCGTCCCGTGATCGTCGTTTGAGATCACGATGATGTTGTTCGGGTCGATGAGCGCGATCTGCGGGTCCACCTGACTGCCTGCGGCGCGTCCGGTCACAGTCAACAGTTCACCGGCCTGAAGGGTGAGCGGGAAACTGACGCGCTGGCGCGAAAGGATTTCACCCGTCAGCACCTGCTGCGGTTCTTCGGAAACGGGTTCGAGCGTGCCGAAGCGCTGGATCATCAGGGTGAACTCGCCGATCTGGTTGGCAGAGAAGGCGCGGACTTCAATCACGTATTCGCCATCGGCAGGTACGATGAAGTTGGCGATCTGCGCATCGACTACATCGGGCAGAATGTCGAAGCCCTCGATGTCGTCATTGCGTGCCAGTGTATCACCTGCCGGAGTCTGAAGGCGCAGACGGGTATCGAGGTCGGTGGTCTGCCCCAATGCTGTGATGGTGATCAGTTCATTGGCGTTCAACTGAAGGCGCTGCAAGAAGCGCTGTTCGCCGGGCAGTGAACCTGGGATGAGGGTGATCTGTCCGGTGCCGAGTGCGCCGCCAGTGCCTTCTTCGATAGCGAGATTGACGCGTCCCGGGGCTGCGGTTTCCACACGGACGCTGTAGGTGCCGGGAAGCAGCAGGGCATCTTCAACTGCCGAGTCCAGCGGGCCGAGATCGTCACGCGACGAGAAATGGTCATCGGAGAAGGTCAGGACGCGCTGGCGGTCGTTGAAGAGGATAATGCGCGGATCGGCGCTGCCATCGACATCACGGGCGAAGATGTTGACCATGCGGGCTGTCGAAAGGGTGAAGCTGACCTCGACCGCGCCGGTGCTGGTATCGACACCGGTTGTCGAGCCAAATTCAACAGCGGCGGTGACTGCGGGAGTCGGGCTGGGCGGCGGCAGAGTGGGTGTCGGCTGAAGCTGGTTGAGGTCCCCCGGCTGCGACAGCAGGCTCTGATCCGAGAAGGTCAGCTCTGAGGGGATATTATCGACGACCTGCGCAACCATCGTACCGTCGGAGTCAGAGGTCATGGGCTGTAAGGTCGGGATACTATCGACGGCGCTGGATGTGACGGCCACAACGCTGGTCGAGAAGCCGCTGTTGTCACCGACGTTAGAGGCAGGGGCGCTGCTGGTTTCGGTCGCTGCTGGTGCGCCAGTCGCACAGCCTACCGCAATGAGGGCCATGAAGCTCAATGTTGCGAGGCCGGATCTCACTATCCGCATAAAATCACTCCTTGGTTGGCGTTACTGCTATGATCATGCTGTGTCGTCAAAGAACCTCATTAGGTTACCACACATCGGGGCAGACTTCGCCGCTGTATCGGTCAGAAGTACCATTTTTTAACAGCTTCTATGGCATTGGCAGGGCATCATCGTGTACACTTGTGATATGATGCACAACATGTACCCGACTGGAGGTTTATCGTTCAATGGCTACTGACTCCCGCACCTGGTTTTATTCCACCCCTGAGCCGCGCCCTTACTACATTGAAGAGCGTGTGAATACCACCCTCTGGAAGAACCGCCTGCAGGGGCTGTTTATGAGCTGCACACAGGCAACTGCGCCGATTCGCATGGAAGGCAACTGGAACGGGATGCCGGTGATCTTCGAATGGACGCCGGGACAGTACTTCATCCTGCGCTCCGGTGAGAAGCGCAAGGACCTGATCGGTGTTGTCCGCCAGATGTTGTTCAATCTGCCGCCGGCGCTGGAATACGGCGACCCGGATGGCCTGTATGTGGTCGAATTTCATACGGATGGCGGGCAGGCACGCTGGGCAGAAGTTCAGGGCAATCCCCAGTATCAGGGGCTGCGCCGGATCGCGTCGCGCCGTATGCTTCAGGGCGGCTGATCGGGTTGACGGTCTGATCACGGACAGGGCAGGCCCTGTCCCTAGATGGCTTCCAAGATTGTACATTTTATGCACGTCCGGCAGACAGGTTGTAACAAAAAAGGGGCTTTGCGGCCCCTTTTGCATTTAAAACGTGGTCATGAGATACGGTGGATCGCATACGCATTAAATCAAGGGACTTACGCCGGAACCCCCTATCCCCGACCCTTTCCCCCACTCGGCAAATCTTCGATTTGCATTCCGAGGGAAAGGGAGAAAGACAGGTCGCGGAAGAGATAAAGTCCTCACCCGTCAGGCAACGCGTTGCATGGGGAGGATTCAGGTGTTTACGCGGACAGGGCAGGCCATGTAGGGACAGGGCCTCCAAGATTGTACATTTTATGCACGTCCGGCAGACAGGTTGTAACAAAAAAGGGGCTTTGCGGCCCCTTTTGCGTTTAAAACGGTGGTCATGAAATACGGTGGATCACGGTCGATCAGCCGAGGGCCTTCAGGCGGTGTTCGAGGGCGGATTGCAGGGCTTCCAGCGTGCTGAATGGCCCCGCGCTGGCGTCCAGCACATCGCTTAAGAGCATCAACTGATTTTCTTCCATCGCCTTGTGCGCTTTTTCAGGATCACGCAGCGGGTAGAAGTATTCCCGTGACTGCTGGACACGGACGGCAAGGCGTTCGCGAATCCGCTGTACGTGATCCATATCGGTGATGACGACGAAGCTGTCTTCGGTGATGTGGCCGATATAGTCCGACGTATTGCCGAATTCCCGGACGGCGTTCTTCACCATCAGCGTGACGGCGCGCAGCACGTCATCGGCGGCGACGAAGCCATACAACTCACGGAACTGCGAGAGATCGCTGATCGACAGCAGCAGAATCGCCCATTTCTGATCGCTTAGCGTCAGGCGTCCGAGGTGCTCATCCAGCATGGGACGCTCTGGCAGATCGGTCACCGGATTCGTCAGGTTCTGGCGGGACGCACGGGTGATCGCATTGCGGACGCGCAGTTTCAGTTCCTGAATATCGAACGGCTTGGTGATGTAATCGACCACGCCCATTTCGAGACCCTGCAGTTTATCCACACGGTCACGCTTTTCGGTCAGGAAGATGATGGGCACATTCTGGGTGCGGCGCTGAAGGCGCAAACTGCGACACACCTCAAACCCGTCGATATCGGGTAAGCGGATGTCCAGTACGACCAGATCCACCTGTTGTTCCTGGCTGATGCGCAGTGCTTCCTGTCCCCATGCCGCCGTCAGCACCTGATACTGCTGGGTGCGGAAGAAGGTGCTGAGCATATCGGAAACACCCGCGTCATCCTCAACAATCAAAATCTGATTTTTACTCACAGATACCTACCCTGCCAAGCATTTTATCAAAGAGGACGTTCACGCCGTGTGGCATCGATGCATACTGTCAACGCATGCTATGAAAGGACTGCCACCTAAGGATTACAAAATACATTCTGATAACTGATCTATGCTAAGTATAGTAGCTGTAGACGATCCCGCAACCATCCTATTGGGTGATTGACTTACGAACGTCCGATTGGCTGCTTGTTGATCTGGAAGACACAGGATGATTGTCCTGCTGCCCGACACTCGATTTCCTGCACATGGAATTCATACCCGTCGGATGCCCAACGCAGGCTTTCCTGAATGATCCCGACCAGTGCATGGCAGATGGGGCGGTCGGCATGGCGTCCCCATGCCATCGGGCTGTAGGCCGTCTCGAACAGATAATGATCGCCCTGTTCGCTGACGGTCGATGCCTGATCGCTGAAATTGGTGAAGATCGCCGCCAGTGCCTTCAGGCCAAGTTCGGTACGCTGTTCAAGCGGCAGCGCAGCAAAGGCCGGATCACGGATGCCAGCCATCGCGCCGAAGTTCTTGATGCCGCGTGCAAACGCTGCCCGCCCGATGCGCAGTGCCATGCCCCGCCCGCCCCGAGTGCCGTAGACTTCTTCCAATGCCTGACAGATCCCCGCCAGCCCGCTGAAATCGAATTCCTTTTTGAGATTATCCTCAACGCCGCTCTGGATGTACTGATCCAGACCGGCAAGGCTCAGGACGGCATTCAGGCTGCTCTGTCCCATCACTTCCTCGATGGCATCCATGAAGAGGTGCGCTATTCGATTAGGGTAGTAAAGGCCGCTTGGAGTGACCAACGAAGCCGCATTCTCTCAGTGCTGATGACGCAAGGATAGTGGATGTATCACTGGTAACGAGCAGATCGCCAATTGCCAGCATTCGTTAAAAGGACTCAGACAATCGAGGCCAGTGCCTGTACCGTGCGCGAGACATCCAGCAGGATGAGGCCGAGTTTCGCTTCCTTACGGGCCAGAACGGTGAGCACGGCTTCTTCCCCGACGGCGGTCAGGATGACGTAGCCGCTTTCGCCTTTGACCTGAACCTGTTCCAGTTCACCGCGTCCAAGTTCTGACGAAATACGTTCACCCAGCGAGAGCATGGCTGCGGACATGGCGCTGACACGGTCTTCTTCGATCCCACCTGCCAGCGATGAAGCCATACTCAGACCGTCCACGCTGACGATGGCTGCACCCTCGATCTCTCCAGAGCTGGCCTGTAAATCACGCAGACGTGCCAATAATTGTTCAGTGCGAGACTTAGACAAGGGTATTTACTCCTGTCGTGCTGTTATGAATGCAGTTACAAAGTAAGGACTTGCGCCGCTTCCGGGTCACAGCAGGTAACCGCTGGATGCGAGAAAGGAACCAGATGAGTTCACCAGATGAATTCGCAAGATAATTACTTCGATTGTACAACAGGATCATGTAAAACGCACCACAATCCAGCCGTGATCTTAATTGTTCTCGGCGCTTTTGCCCAGACTTTCGAGTTTTCAAGTACGGGGTTGTCTGCTAATCTGGTGACGGGTGATAAGGTGGGACTGTGTATCGGGCAATGACCACCCCCTAAGGATGTTTTGTTGACTCTGGTATTAAGACATCCGCCGCGAATCGTCCAGATCGGACTGGTTATCGCGGCGCTGCTCGCCCTGATCTTTCCTGCAGTTCAGCCGCTTCTGCGTGGGGAGCTTCCACTGACGGCGGATGGTACGCTGCACCTTTACCGACTGGTGGCACTGGATCACGCGCTGCTGGGGAATGCCTTTCAACCGGGCAGCCTGTGGATGCGCTATGTCCCCGGCCTGACGTATGGCTACGGCGCGCCGCTGTTCAATTATTACTCGCCACTTTCACTGTATCCCAGCATGATGCTGAATCAGTTGGGGATGACATTCCTCAATGCGTGGCTGGCGGGGATGGTGCTGTACACCTTTGTCGCGGCGGCAGGGGCGTATCTGTTTGCGGCGGCGTGGGGCGGGGCGATTGCCGGCCTGGTGGCGGCGGCGGCCTATATTTATGCCCCGTATACGCTGTTTGATATGCTGTGGCGCGGGACGACCGCCGAGTATGCGTCACTGGCGGTGCTGCCGCTGGTCTTCTGGGCGCTGACACGTCTGATTCAGACGCGGATGGTGCGTTTCTGGCTGCTGACGGCCATTCTCTACGCGATTTTTATCCCGATGCACAATGTCATCACACTGCATGGCTCGGTGCTGCTGGGGGTTTATGGACTGGTGGTGTGGCTGATTTACCGCCCGCCGCAGCCGCATCTGTGGCAGAGGCTGCTGCGATGGGGAAGTGCGCTGGTCGTGGGATTGATGCTGGCCGCCTTCTTCTGGATGCCCGCGATCATCGAAACGCGGTATGTCAAACTGGATGCGATCACGGCGACGCTGCCGGTGATCGATGTGGTTGGCAACCTGACACCGCTCGGTAATGTGCTGGCACTGCCGAGGACGGCTGATCCGACACAGCTTCAGCCGCCGCTCTCGATCTCGCTGAGCTGGATCGCACTGGGGTTGAGCATCGCGGGAATGGTGATCGCGCTGGGCTGGCGCAAACGATCCGCATTGCTGCACGCGGAGCCGCGCATGATCTGGTTGCTGGTTTTCGGACTGCTGGCGACCGCTGTGCTGGTGCTGATGAACACGCCGCTTTCCGCTGCGATCTGGCGTTCGCTGCCTTTGATCCGCTACAGCCAGTTTCCGTGGCGTCTGCTTGGACTGGCGAGCCTGCTGCTGGCACTGCTGGCCGGGATTGGTGCGGTGCTAATCGTGGAGCGCATCCGCTACCGGTATGCAGGGCTGCAACTGGTGGCGCTGGCCGGGATGATTATCGCGCTGGTGCTGTACGGCTTCCCGTACCTGTACCCGATCTATCTACCAGAGGTCAATCCGCAAACGATCTCGGAAGTACAGGCGTTTGAGCGTGAAAGCGGCTTCGTGACGACCTCATCGTTTGGCGAATATCTGCCGGTGTGGAATGAGCAGATGCCGGACGAAAATGCGCTGATCCGCCGTTTCGAACAGCAGGATATTATCCAGCGACTGCGCCCTGCGGCAGGGATCGAGGTGTTTTCGCAGCGGTGGGGCAGTACATCCGCACGGCTGGAACTGGAAGCGGAAGCCCGGACACGCATTACGCTCGAATGGTTCTTCTTCCCCGGATGGGAAGTGAAACTTGATGGTCAGCCGGTTGATTTTCAGCCAACCCTGCGTGAAGGGCTGATCGAGGTTGTGATCCCTGCGGGGCGGCATGTGCTGGAAGTCGCGCTGTATCCAACTGATATACAGCGTGCGGCGTGGGTGCTGAGTGCGCTGGGACTGGTGGCGCTCGTGATCGGCGGAGTGCGGCTGCGGGTCCCGCCCGTTGTAGCTGATCAGGAACCGTATCTCGAAGAACTGATCGCAGTGCGTCCGCTGACACGGCGCAACGGCAAAAGCGGCGAATTTGCCCGCCCGCTGCGCTATCCACATTACGCCTATGTTTTCACGGTGCTGATTGCCGCGCTGGTCGTAACTGGTACAAAACTGGTTGTGATCGATCCCGGTCAGACGTTTATCAAACGTGAACGCTTCCGCGCCGGTGAGCAGGCTGGTGTCCCTGTGCCGATTCAGGCTAATTTCGATCAACAGCTTTATCTGATCGGCAGCAGCCAACCGCCAGAGACTGCTGCTTCCGGTGATGTGCTGCCGCTGACACTCTACTGGCGGCTGGTGGGGGACGCGGTGGCGGTCGATTACACTTCGGTGATCACCCTGCGCGATGCCGACGGTGAAATCTACACACAGTTTACGGACTGGCAGCCGGGTGGACTGTCCACCAGCCACTGGATGCCGGGCTATTATGTCGTCCAACAGATTGCGCTGCGTATCCCGCCAGGGACGCCGCCGTCGCGTTATACACTGGAAACCGGCCTGTATGATCCGCAGACTGCGACCAGCCTTGAAGTGATTAACGCTGAAGGCAATCCGGTGGCACAGAATGTCGCACTTCGCGATGTTGATGTTACACTCTCTGGTACACCGGCTGGTGCGGATGAAGTCAGCAGTGATATTACGCTGAATGTTGATCTGTCGCAGTCGATGCGGCTGATTGGCATGAACCGTTTACCGGCGGATGCCTCGGTCGGGCAGAGTTTGTCGCTGGTGTGGGTGTGGCAGTCGCTTCAGGCGCAGACGATGACGGCTGAGGCACAGATTGCATGGGCACAGGACGAGGATATCAAGGCGGTGTCGGCCAGCTATCGGCTGATCGATAAGGTGGAGAAGTGGCGCGAAGGCGAAACCCTGCGTGGTCGTCATACCCTGTACGTGCCGGGGGATCTGGAGAGTGGGGTGTATGATGTTCTGCTGGTCTTCGAAGGGGATACGCTTCCCATCGGAGAGATGACGGTCACCGCGCCGGTGCGGAACTTCACTATGCCGGAGATGATGTATCCAGTCGATATCGGCTGGCGGAATGGAATCCAACTTCTGGGGTATGATGTCAGTGATGACGGCCTGCGCCTTTACTGGCAGACGGAAAGCCCGCAGTATCAGAGCCTGAACGAATTCGTGCATCTGGTGGATACTGAGGGCCGTATCCTCGATCAGTTTGCGGGGGTTCCATCAGGAAACAGCCGACCGATTCCCGGTTGGGCACAGAATGAAATCATTGTTGATGCAATTCCACTGACGCTTCCACTGGACCCCGCATTGCGTCTTCGCCTCGGCTGGTTTGACCCGCGCAGTGGAGAACGTGTTCTCACACAAGACGGAAACGACGCCTACGAGATCTCAATTCCAGAGTAAGCGCAGTAAGCTGTATACCCCAAGCCCTGCAAGAAGGCTGAACGAATATGACGACAACCAAGATGATTTCTCTGATTACCTCAACCTATCGTGCTGAAGCATTTCTGCCCAAGTATATCCGCCATGCGCTGGAAGTCGGTTTGCAGCTCGAGACGCAGGGGATTACGGTGGAATTTGTGGTCATCGCCAACGATCCCACGCTTCAGGAACAGCAGTCACTGCGGGAATTTCAGCAGGAATATCCTCGTGTGCGCGTGATTGAAGTCGTGCGTGAAGGGATCTATGCCTCGTGGAACCGGGGTGTGCGTGCCGCGCAGAGTGATGTCATCGGCTTCTGGAATGTCGATGATGTGCGGTTCGCGGAGCCGTTGTGCGATGGTCTGGACGCGATTGAGGCAGGATGTGAACTGGTCTATTTTGCGCATACTGTCGTCCGGATGGGTGAGCGCTGGCAGCGGCGTCCGCATTACCGGACGTATGAGGCGATCCCGTATGATGCCGCCTATCACCGCCGCCGGATGAAGTGTGGGCCGTTCTTCCTCTTCACCAAATCGCTGTACGAGCGCGTCGGGCCGTTTGACGAACGTTTTAAAATCACCGGGGACTGGGAATGGTGCGTGCGTGCCACCCATGCGGCGGAGTTCTGCCCGATTGACCGCGTGGCGGGTTACTTCTGGCTGCATGGTGGCAATATCAGCGATACTGGCAACCCGATACAGACAGCGGAAGAGAATATCATCCGGCTGATGCAGAATGATAACGATGTGCTGGTTCCGGTTGAACCCGCTGTGATGCGGCAGGTCTGGGAACTGTTCCTGCTACCGATTTCCCACGAGATTGAAGACCGTCTGTGGGGGGTGGGTGCGGCGCAGCGTGCAGTCGAGTATGCGCGGGCCAAACGTCGGGCACAGCGTCGGGCGACAGTAGAAACCGCCGTACGCTATATCCCGCGACAGGTGATCGACCGTACCGGACTGAGGCCGCATCTGGCACGCTTCGGGATTGTCAAAAATCATCCGCGTAAAAACCGTACCTGATCGATCACAATGAGCAGTCCGTACAATCTACAGGGCGCACGTCCGGCCGGACCGAGTCCGGTGGTGAGTTTTGTCGTCCCGGCGTATAACGTGGCCCGTTATATCCGGCGGGCAGTAGACAGCGCCCTGTCACAGACTTATCCAGCCGTTGAGGTCATCGTGGTGGATGACGGCTCGACGGATGAGACGTGGTCGGTGCTTCGCCAGCACTATGCATCTGATGCACGGGTGCGGCTGATTCAACAGGCCAACGCCGGGCCGAGTGCCGCCCGCAATCATGGCATCCGTGAGGCACGAGGCGACTATATCCACTTCCTCGACGCTGACGAATTCCTGCATCCGACCAAAGTTGAACGCAGTATGGCGCTTTTCCAGCGTGACCCGGAAACGGCGGTCGTCTATGGGCATGGGATTCCGCTGGAGCCGGACGGCGTGACCGAGATCGCGATGGCTTTGCCACCACTGCCGTCCGGGTGGGTGCTGTGCGAATGGCTGACGGGCACCATGAGCGGCGGGACGTATGGCGTCACATCCAGCTTTATGGTACGCCGCGATGCGCTGGCACGGACTGGCGGATTCCGTGAAGATCAGTGGGTGGCGGAGGACTGGGATCTGTGGCTGCGGCTGGCGGCGCATTATCCCTTTGCCGCGCTGGATGAAGCGCTGGTGTACTATCACCGTCTGCCGGATGGCCTGCATACGAATCGACTTCGGATGGCGGAAGGCCGGCTGCAAACGGTCCAGCAGGCACGGGATCTGCCGGGGCGTGAACAGTGCCTGGATGATGCGGCCTATCAGCGTCTGCTGGCGAGCCGCTGGCATGTCGTTGGCGAACGCGCATGGGAAGCAGGCCAGCGCGGGAAGGCTCGACAAGCTTTTCTCGAAGCCAACCGACTTGAAGCCAGTACTGCCCGCCGAATTTTCAGTCTGCTGTCGCTGATGATGCCGTATTCGCTGCTGGTGGTGCTGCTTCGGTTGAAGGCGAAACGTTAGGGGCTAGGTCGGGAA